>JACMLN010000148.1 GCA_014379585.1 Gloeobacterales cyanobacterium ES-bin-313
CTGCGCATCCGCTAAAAAGGCTTCCTGAAATTTTTATTTAGCCCTATTACCAAGAGAGAAATCCAATGAAAGCAGTACTGCTAGCGGGCGGGTTGGGCACTCGCCTCAGTGAGGAAACTCAGATCAAGCCCAAGCCCATGGTTGAAATCGGCAGCCGGCCAATCTTGTGGCACATCATGAAGATCTATTCCGCCCACGGGATCAACGACTTTGTGATCTGCTGCGGTTACAAAGGCTACGTGATCAAGGAGTACTTTGCCAACTACTTCCTGCACATGTCAGATGTCACCTTCGACATGCGCTTTAACCAAATGAATGTCCACGTGGGTAACGCCGAACCTTGGCGAGTGACCCTCGTAGACACAGGCGAGAACACGATGACTGGTGGGCGTCTGGGGCGCGTACGCGAACATGTGGGGAATGAAACGTTCTGCTTTACCTACGGAGACGGAGTCGCAGACGTGAACATCAGCAAACTGGTGGCTTTTCATCACGAACAAAAAACCCTGGCAACGTTGACCGCTACTCGACCACCGGGGCGCTTTGGCGCTGTCTGTTTGGGCGAGGCGGAGACGAAGATTACGACCTTCCAGGAAAAACCAGAAGGCGACGGTGCCTGGATCAATGGTGGCTTTTTTGTGCTGGAGCCAGAGGCGATCGATTTTGTTACGGATGACAACACGGTCTGGGAGAAAGAACCTTTGGAGAAGTTAGCCCACTTGGATCAACTCAGTGCTTACAAGCACAGTGGCTTCTGGCAACCCATGGATACTCTGCGCGACAAGCAGTATCTCGAACAATTGTGGAAAGAAAACCGCGCCCCCTGGAAGGTGTGGTAGTCAGAATCCTACTGAAAAACGCCGACACAGTGCGCTAAACACTGGTCACGACCCTGGCCTAATGATTTCACTTCTATTTTGGAGCCTCTATGATCTTCACTGAGACAAAACTGCCGGGTGCTTTCATCATCGATCTCGAAATGCGCGAAGACGAGCGCGGTTCCTTCGCACGTACCTGGTGCCAGCGAGAGTTTGCCGATCACGGATTGAAGGCAGATCTCGTTCAGTGCAACCTTTCCTTTAATTACCATGCGGGCACCTTGCGCGGGATGCACTACCAGCTCGCTCCAGCCGCTGAGACAAAGCTGGTGCGCTGTACCCAAGGCGCAATTTACGACACGATTATCGACCTGCGCCCCGACTCGCCCACCTATACCCAGCACTTCGGCATTGAGTTGAGTGCGAAAAATCGACGAGCGCTCTATGTGCCTGAATTGTTTGCCCACGGTTACCAAGCGCTCACGGACGAAGCCGAGGTGACTTACCAGGTGGGAGAATTCTATACTCCCGGTGCCGAGCGCGGCCTGCGCTACGACGACCCGGCTTTCGGTATCACCTGGCCTCTGCCTGTGAGTCTGCTCTCTGTCAAGGACGCAAACTGGCCACGTTTCACATCTATCTTCCAAGGAGTTCGGGCATGATCATCGTCGATACAGCACTGCAAGCTCGAGCTGAGGCACATCACCCAATCAAAGTTGGCTTGATCGGGGCAGGATTCATGGGTAGGGGCATCGCCAACCAAATCATCAATTCGGTGCCAGGTATGGCGCTGGTGGCCGTTTCCAACCGCAACCGAGCAGGAGCCGAACGCGCCTACACAGAAGCAGGGATCACCGACTTTCGGACAGTCACCAGTGTAGAGGCTCTCGAAGCAAGCATCTATCGCAGCCAGCCCGCAGTCACCGAAGATGCCCTGCTCCTCTGCCGCGCTGAGGGTATCGATGTTTTGATCGAAGCGACTGGGGACGTTGAATTCGGTGCCCAGGTGGTCATGGAAGCGATTGCTTACGGCAAGCACATCGTCTCGATGAACGCCGAACTAGACGGCACCGTCGGGCCCATTCTCAAGTTGTACGCAGATCGCGCCGGGGTGATCCTCACCGCCTGTGACGGCGACCAGCCGGGGGTGCAGATGAACCTGTACCGCTATGTGAAGAGCATCGGTCTCACGCCCTTGCTTTGCGGCAACATCAAGGGGCTACAGGATCCTTATCGCAATCCAACCACGCAAGAAGCTTTTGCTAAACGCTGGGGTCAGAAGCCGCACATGGTAACGAGCTTCGCTGACGGCAGCAAGATTTCCTTCGAGCAGGCGATTGTGGCCAACGCCACAGGCATGACTGTAGCAAAGCGCGGGATGTTGGGCTATGACCACAGCGGCCACATCGACGAACTGACTGGTCGCTACGATGTCGATGTGCTGCGCTCCCTGGGGGGCATCGTCGATTACGTGGTCGGCAGCAAGCCTGGTCCAGGGGTGTTCGTCTTCGCGACCCACGATGATCCCAAACAGCAACACTACCTCAACCTCTACAAGCTGGGAGAAGGTCCACTCTACAGCTTCTACACCCCGTACCACCTTTGTCACTTCGAGGTACCCCTCTCAGCTGCTCGGGTCGTCCTCTTCGGCGACGTGGTCATGGCGCCGCTGGGTGCTCCCAAAGTCGATGTGGTGGCCACAGCGAAGATCGACTTGCCCGCCGGAGCGACTCTCGATGGTATCGGCTTCTACATGACCTACGGCCAATGCGAAAAGGCTGAGGTGACCGCCGCCCAGGATCTTTTGCCCATGGGGGTGGCGGTGGGCTGTCGCCTAAAGCGAGCCGTCCCCAAAGATCAAGTACTCACCTACGCAGACGTAGAGTTGCCCCCAGGTCGGCTTGTGGATCGCTTGCGTGCCGAGCAAAATGCCCACTTCGCTCCAGCTAGGATTCCCGCCGCTGTCTAACTACCCCAGTTAGGATTTTCATCACCATGAAAAAGATTGAAGGTAGGTGTCTAGAGCAGTCTCAATCGACTAGTCCCATGGGATCTGTTCGTTCTGCAGAAGAAAGGCTTTTGACGATCGTCATCCCGACCTTCAATCGTTCAACGCAGTTGGATAAGCAACTCAACTGGCTGGCACGGGCGATTAAGGGCTTCGAGGATCAATGTGAGATCCTCATTTCTGACAATTGCTCCACTGACGACACCCAGAGCGTGATTGCCCGATGGCAATCGGTCTTTACCGAGCTGCCGTTCCGGTCAAACCGCAACGACCAAAACCTAGGGATTCTGGGGAATATCGCTTATTGCATTCAGGCAACCCGAACCCCCTATCTCTGGACGATTGGCGACGATGATTCTGTCGAAGAAAAAGCCTTGCCCTACGTCCTCAATAATCTCAAGGCACGTCCGCAATTGACCCTGCTTTTCTTGAATTTTTTGGGGCGCGACAAACATACAGGCCAAGTGATGGGAGAGCGCTGGTTAGATGTCGAGGAAGAAACCGAAGCGACCCAAGGCAAAACCCTCTTTCAGCACTGCCTAAAACACAATCTCGGCGGAGTGATTTTCCTAACTGCCACGATCCTGCACACAGAACTAGCCCAAACGGCTCTCAAGCAGTGGCCTGCCAGCATCAACAATTGGGCTGGGATGGCTTACTGGTCAGGATACTGTGCTTCTCAAGGAAGCATGTTGGTTTCTGGCGAAATATTCATCGAGTGCCTCCTCAATGCCGGTTCTTGGCAGGCAGACACAAAGTGGAAGTTCATGAATGGCTTTAAGCACATTCCTGAACTCTTTCTCAAGCTACAGCAGCTAGATTATCCCCGCTGGTTCTGCCGACGCATGGTCTTGAGTACAGTTAAGCAGAATCTCGCTAACCTCCGTGGGGAATTTTCCAGTTCGCCTTTGGCACCAGTTTCGGTTTTGGTGGTCTACTGGTGGTGGGTGACACGGGCGGCGCTGGAACTGTTTTTGTTTAATTTCTTGGAAATCCAACGCTGGTTGCCCTGGCTCTGGGCTGAGTTGTTGTACAGAATTGACCGCCTCAAACATGCTACCCAGTTGCCAAAACTGCAACCGAAGGATCAGCACATTGTCAATGCTTGCAACAAAGAAGGGGCTTTTGTGACTTCACTGAGCGCTCTCTCTCTTGCCACGACTCCAGCCCTGATTGAGGCTGCCAAGGCTGAACTGCTTGAGTTGGAGCGCCGCGCACAGCTCAGTGCTGACTTGACGCACGCAACCTCGACCCATCCTCAAATCCTCACCGTCACACATTTACCCGTCTTCACCAACTGGGCGGGTGATCAGAGACTACTCGACATCGCCGAGAACTATATCGGTCTACCCGCCAAATTCCAGGGTGTACATCTGCGCCGCGATTTCGCCCATGATCGACCGGCCACTACGGAGTTATGGCACTGTGACCGCGAAGACCGCCGGATGTTGAAACTGATTGTCTATCTCGAAGACTGCAGCGAGAGCAATGGCCCATTTGAGTACATTCCTAAGACAAAGCCTCGATCTCCCCGATTGCCTCTGTACATCAAGTTCAATGCGCTGAAAACCTCGCTGATGGGCCTCGACAACGACCAAATGCAGAAGTTCATACCGAAATCCAACTGGCAGCTATGCCCTGGAACGGCGGGGACAGTGATCTTTGTCGATACCGCCAATACTTATCATCACGGCAAGCTGCGCAGCAAGGAACGGGCTGCACTCTTCTTTGTGTACACAGCCCAGCAGCCAGAAAAGCCCGAATTCTGTACTCAGTACTCGGATCAGACCTACACAGGCCAAGCAAGCGTGCAGCATCATTCCAATTCTGATAGAGATGCAATTCCCAGGCCTGATGCTAATCAGCAGCACATCTAAAGTGTGCAGGGCATCCGTTAAAGGAATGAATTGCAATTGTTATGAACGTTTATTCAGCACATTACCGAGAGAGGAATCTGATGAAAGCAGTGTTGCATACGCGCGGTTCGAGCACTCGCCTTATCGCGGAAACCAAGATCAAGCCTAAGTCTGTGGTGACTCGGCAAGTCGAAAAATTGCTCGAAGCGCTGTGGAATTCTGGCAAACCCACCTGGAAGGTGTAGAGAAATGACAAGCTACGACTTCACCATCATCGGCGGCGGTATCGTCGGACTCTCGGTCGCTATGGCGCTTACCGAACGCTATCCCAGCACCCGTCTGCTGGTGATCGAAAAAGAATCGTCATGGGCCGCACACCAAACTGGTCACAATAGTGGCGTTATCCACTCAGGGGTTTATTACAAGCCCGGCAGCCTCAAAGCACGCTTCGCCAGGGAAGGCAACCAAGCCGTAGTCGATTTTTGCCAGCGCCACAACATCGCCTACGACATCTGCGGCAAGGTAATCGTCGCCACCGAGAGCCACGAATTGCCGTTGCTGGACAACTTGCTTTTGCGCGGCCAAGCCAATGGCATTCCCGTTGAGCGCATCGGCGCTGAACAATTGCATGACATTGAACCCCACGTGCGCGGACTTGCCGCTCTACGCGTGCCGACAGCAGGCATTGTCCACTATGGACAGATGGCTGCCGCCTATGCGCGCATCGTGGCCGAACGTGGCGGCGATTTGCAACTCGGCACTCGGGTCTTGAATCTAGCCACCACCCCCGAAGGCATGGCAATTGAAACGGACAAAGGCAGCTTCTTCAGTCGCTATCTGGTCAACTGTGCAGGACTATTTTCTGACCGGGTAGCCCAGTCCTGCGGTCTGAAGACTGAGGCGAAGATCGTTCCGTTTCGCGGAGAGTACTACACCTTGATCCCTGAAAAGCAACACCTTTGTAAGCACCTGATCTACCCTGTTCCCAATCCCGACTTTCCATTTTTGGGCGTGCATTTCACGCGCATGATCGATGGCAGCGTCCACGCCGGCCCCAACGCGGTACTCGCCCTCTCACGGGAGGGTTATTCCTGGGGACAGATCAACCTTGGTGATACTGCCGAGGTACTCAGCTATGGCGGTTTTTGGAAACTGGCCGCCCGCCACGCAGATGAAGGAGTGAAAGAAATGGTTCGCTCGCTCTCGAAGGCCGCTTTTGTGCGCTCCTTACAAAAGCTCATCCCGGAGGTGCGACCCGAGGATGTTGTACCAGCGGGAAGCGGAGTGAGAGCGCAAGCCCTCACCCAAGCAGGCAAGCTTGTGGACGACTTTTTGTTCGCCACAGGCACCAACTCTTTGCACGTGCTCAATGCACCTTCTCCGGCTGCAACGGCCTCAATCCCGATCGGCAAAGCGGTCATTGAACGCATTCCCGAATCGGTGACGAGTCAACTCACCCTGAAACGATAGGAACTTTACCTGCTATGAAAATTCTTGCAACCGGTACGGAAGGGTACATCGGCACCCTGCTTGGCGGCGTTCTGCTTGAGCGCGGACACGAAGTCACTGGCCTCGACACTGGCTTTCATAAAGTGGGCTGGCTCTACAACGGTGTGCGCCAAGCCCCCTTGCATTTGCGCAAGGACATCCGCATGCTCACAGAGGAAGATCTCTGGGGGTACGATGCCATTGTTCACCTAGCAGAACTCTCCAACGATCCAGTCGGCGAACTCAACCCGACGATCACCTACGACATCAACCACATCGGCACCATCGAGTTGGCCAAAATGGCCAAGCGTGCTGGAGTGAGCCGATTTATCTACATGTCCAGTTGCAGCGTCTACGGTACGGGTGACGAGTCCTACAGCACCGAGTCCTCCGAACTCAATCCCCAGACGGCTTACGCCCACTGCAAAGTGCTCGTCGAGCGGGATTTGACCGCCATGGCTGACGAGAACTTCTCTCCCACATTCATGCGCAACGCCACAGCCTACGGCCCATCACCGCGTATGCGTTTCGACCTCGTCGTCAATTCATTGGCAGGTTTTGCCTGGACAACCAAAGAAATTCGCATGGAAAGCGATGGAACACCTTGGCGACCTCTAGTGCATGTCCTAGATATCTGTCAGGCGATTTACTGTGCAATAGAGGCACCACGAGATGTTGTACACAACCAAGTGTTTAACGTTGGTGACAACGACGAGAACTACCAAGTGAAGGATGTTGCACGCATCATTGCTGAGACTTTTCCAGGCTGCAGGCTCGTCTTAGGTTCAAGCTCCAACGACAAGCGCAACTACAAAGTGAACTTCGACAAAATCAGCACCCAGCTGCCGAACTTCAGATGCCGCCGCAATGTCGCTTTGGGCGCTCGGCAACTCTTGGAGATCTTCTCGAAGATCCAATTGGACAAGGAGCTTTTTGAGTTTCGTGGCCACACACGTCTCAAGCAGATCAAATACTTGCTTGAGACTGGCCAGATCGACAATGACTTGTTCTGGTCGGAGTACATTGCCACCGAACAGGATAAAACAGCACTCAATCCGCAAGTTCTGACTGCGGCGGAGTAAATGCCCGTGCTGAAAATCTTCTAGCCATCGGTGAGACCGATGGCTACCATCTTCGACACGATATCCCCAAGGATCAGGCAATTCCTTTTCGGATGAGGAGTTGCCTGCAAGTCGGTTCAGTAAGCAACTCGACAACGAGCAAATCGCTGCTCTCGCTGTTCGGCGCAAACTGCAACATGCCGAATAGCTCAAGGATGATCAACCAGAACTTTTCGATGTAATTACCATGAATACTCTCTTAATGCTCCTTGCGGCCTTTCGTCGCCACCTTTCCTGGGTTGTCATCGCCTTTTGTACCATCGTCGCTACGGCGATGGCGGTCGGCTTTTTCACCACGCCAGTCTATAAGTCCCAGATGCGGGTTCTCTTTTTGGACAACTCCCCGCGCATCAAGTTTCTCGAAGGTTTCGCCGAGGGTGCTCCAGTGACGACGAGCAGCGATCCCCTGGAAAACAAGATGGCACTGATCAAAACCGACGCCATCTTAGGTACGGCGATCGCCAAGTTTAATTTACGAAACCCTCTGACGAGTAAAGCCTTCACCTCCGAAGAGTTGCGTTCAGGAATCGCCATTGAGGGCATCCTAGGCACCGATATGGTCGATATTGCCTTCACCAACTCCGATCCAAAGATTGCCAGCCATGTCGTCACTTCCCTTGCCCAGACGCTTATTGACGACACCATCGCTAGCAATCGCGCACGGGCTACGTCGGTACGAGAATTTATTGAAAAGAAACTGCCCGATGTTGAACGCAAGCTCAAATACACTGAGCAGAAACGCCAGCAGTACCAGAAGCAATCAGGTTCGATAGAAATTACCGCCGAAACCCAGGGGGCAGTAAGAGAACTTGGTGAACTAGAAGCATCCAGTCGTCGATTGCAGGCGACCAACAATGCCCTCAGCTCACAAATCAGCCAGCTTCGGCAGCAGTTGGGGGGTAAATCAACTCAGCAAGCAGTGATCGACGTGGCGGTGAGTGCCGACCCCGATCTACAGGCCAATCGGCGTGCCCTTGCGGATCTCGATGCCGAGATTGCCAAACAGAGTGCGCAATTAGGTGAGCGCCATCCCCTGATGATGAACTATCGTGAGCAGCAAAAAGAGCTTAAGCGGTTGATCTCCAACCGAGCCAAGGCACTGGGCAGCACACGTACCGGTGCAGTTGATCCAGTTTCACAGACGATCACCGGTCAATTGGCAGACCTTGAAGCGCGTCTAAGCGGTGGTCGGCAGGAACTAGCCAGTATCCAAGCTTCTATGAAGAACTCCCGAAGTCACTTGGCAACGCTGCCAGAGCGACAAGTGACCCTGGCGCAACTAGATCGCCAAGTGCTCCTTGAAACGACCTCCTACAACCTGCTCGCCAGCCGACTGGAGGAAGCCAAGATCGCTGAAGCACAGAGCTTCGCCAACGTCCGAGTCGTCGATCCAGCCAGCCAGCCGAAAAATCCGTTTTGGCCTAATTTTCCGCTGCTGGCAGTTGCTGGCAGCGTGCTGGGCATCGGAGCTGCTTCTGGCCTCGTAGCGCTATTGGAATCTGGACGCCGGAGTATCGATTCTCAAGCAATGCAAGAACTGTTGCAGGTACCAGTGCTCGCCTCTTTACCCCTGCTGGAATCTTCTTCAGGGAAGACCATCCAGGCATGGAGTCAAGAAAGCTACCGGATGCTCTGTACAAATTTGCGTTTTTTGGTGCCCATCAATTCCCACAAAGCCTCTGTGTTTGTCGTCAGCTCGCCTGTACCCAATGAAGGTAAGTCCACCGTTGCTACCAACCTAGCTCGGGCAATTGCCCGTTCTGGGCGGCGTACCTTGCTTATCGATGGCGATCTGGTGCGACCTAGCCTGAGCGAAACCTTTGATCTAGATGATGAAGGAGGGCTGGCACTCTGGCTATTTCAGCGTCCCAGCAGTGATGACATTAGAGATTATGTACAACATACCCAGTTGAATAATCTAGACGTGTTAGGGGCTGGCAACGTGCAACTGGCTGACTCCGGCAGTCTGCTCGATGAAGTGACCGTCGATGCCCTGATCAGTTCCCTTGAGCGCCACTACGATCAGATCATCATCGACACACCACCCTTGGCGGGTTATGCCCACGGCTTCAGCTTTGCAGCTCGCTCCAATGGGGTGCTATTGGTGCTTAGGCCAGGCCACGCAGACATCGACGATATTAAGCACATCAAGCAGGCTCTCGACCGCAACGGCATTCCCCTACTTGGTACTGTTTTTAACGGCATTGACACTGAGAGCCTATCGGTGAGCCACTACTATGACCGTCCCAGCAAGCCCAAAAAACAACTGCTACTTCCTGAATGAGTGTGCTATGAAAAGAATTTTTTGGTTGTCCCTATGCCTTGCCTGCACCAGCTCCATGGGTGAGGTTCTAGGTGCCCCAACCCAGCAAGCTGCAGCTCCAAGCTTCAACGTATCGGTCATCAGCCAGGGCTATCGCCTGCGACCAGGCGACAAGATCCGCATCGATGTACTGGGTTTCACGGATCTCTCCCGTGAGCAGACGATCCTGCCTGACGGCACGATCAACATCATGTACCTGGGAGCCGTCGGAGCCGCAGGGCGTACCCCGGATCAGTTGTCGGATCGTCTGCGCAGCCAGTTCACTGGCATTCTCAAAAAACCGATAATTGCCGTTTCGGTCGTGGAAACGCGTCCGCTACAAGTCAATGTCGTTGGCGAGGTACAGCGCCCAGGGCCGCAGGTTTTTATTCCCCAGAACACGGCTTTCGGAGGTGCCCAGGGTAGAGCCAATCAGCGGTTTGGCACGGAGCGAATCTCCAACGCCCTGTCTCTAGCAGGGGGTGTTACTTCCCGTGCCGATGTGCGCAAAGTCACCCTGACTCGCCAGCTCACGGATGGCAGCAAACGCACCGAGACGATCAATCTTTGGGAAGCCCTACAAAACGGGAATTTCGAGGGTGATTTGCCCCTTACGGATGGAGACACCATACAGGTAGCGGCTTTGCCTGTAAGCGATCCGTTAAGCGATGAGATGTCCCAAAAAGTAGCGACTTCTTCCCTGGCTCCCTTAACGATCAATTTGCAGGTAGCTGGCGAAGTGAAGCGACCTGGGAGCATCGACATCGACCCGCGCTCAAATTTGCTCAATGCCATCTACGCAGCAGGTGGCCCGTCCAATGAGGCCAATCTCGAAGACGTATCGATTGCTCGCATGCTCCCCAGTGGAAAAATCGAGCGCGTTGCCCTCAACCTCAATAAAGTCTCCGATGGCAGCCAAAAAGTCCAAGTGCGCAACGGTGATGTCGTCTTCGTTGGGCGCGGTGGCAACTTTACAGCCTCGGATCAGAGCCGCTCATTCCTAGGACCATTGGGCGACATACTGCGAATATTCTTTCCATTCCGCATTTTCTAGGATTTGAGCCAGAATCTCTGGTTCTGACCAGTTTGTGTACTGCTTAACAACTGTATTAAAAGGGATGAAAACCTGATGAAAGCATTTATTTTGGCGGCAGGTAGAGGAACACGCCTACACCCGCTCACAAATTTGATTCCTAAGCCACTTATTCCAGTTCTCAATCGGCCTGTAATGGGCCACATGCTCGATTTGTGTCGCGATCACGGCTTTTGTGAAGCGATGGCCAATTTGCACTATAAGGGTGAGATGATCGAACGCGCCTTCGATGATGGCCGCCATTACGGTGTGAATCTGCGCTACTCCTACGAGACCCAACTTTTGGGCACGGCAGGTGGAGTGCGCCGACAAGCAGATTTTTTTCAGGGCGGCACCTTCATAGTCGCCTCTGCAGACGTAGTTACAGATCTTGATCTTACCGAACTACTTGCCTTTCACCGCTCCCATGGTGCGCTCGCTACCATCGCCACTAAGGTCGTGAGCGACCCATCGCGCTTTGGCGTAGTGGTTTGTGACTCAAACAGCCGCGTGCGATCCTTTCAAGAAAAACCCGCCCCCGGAACCGCCCGCTCAAACTTGGTGAATATGGGCATTTACATCCTTGAACCGGAGATCTTTGACTATATTCCAGCTGAAGTCGAATTCGACTTCGGTTCGCAACTGTTTCCGTTGTTGGTTGCAAAGGGTGCACCTGTCTTTGCCATGCAGGCAAAAGCCTACTGGTCCGATATCGGCACGCTCAGCCAATATCTCCATACCCACTGGGATTTGTTGAGCCAATTGGGAATGCAGCAGCCACGCATTGGTCGTCACACCGTCGTCGAGCCAGGAGCAAGCATCTCGCCAACAGCCTTGATCGGGGATCACTGCTACATTCATGCCTCTGCGGTGATTGAGGGTAACTCCTGCATTGGTGACGGTACCATCCTCGATCATGGTGCCCGTGTCCTTGACTCAGTAGTCTGGTCCGCTGAAGCACTTCGCTTCAGCGTTGCTGAAACCGTCGTACGCTCTGTGCGCGCTGATGATTGCTGCATCGCCATTAGTTAGGACGACGTTATGCAACAGATTCTACTCAAACCCTCAGGCGGTTGGTTCGCCTTCTTCACGATCGCTGGTTGCGTCTTGGCTGGAGCCGCTCTGGCCAAATCACCCTTGCTGGTCGGATCTGCGGCTTTAGTCGCCCTGGGGGTAGTATGTTTGATTCTTAAATTTGAAGCAACCGTAATTACGCTTTTGGTACTACGTTCAAGCCTCGACCCATTCGGCAGTTACGGCCTGACGGGTGCTCTGGCCTTGCTGATTGATGCGGTGACAATTATTTTCCTGTTCACTCGACTGATTGCTCGCAAACCAATCCAAGGTGATTGGTTGTGGGGAGTATTAGCACTCTTTATCGGTCTAATGGCCTTCTGGCCCATCGCTATGTTTCAGGGCTGGCTTGGGTTCCGTGCCGATGCTGGGCTCCTTGGTTTATCAACGTTGGGTGCGAATTGTTGGCGCGAATGGATTCGTATTCTCTCCTTTCCGATGATCTACGGACTCGTCATGCAGCTAAAAGGCCGTATTGCTCCCGAACGGCTATTGAGTCTTGTAATGCTCTCGCTCATCGTGCCATTGACTGTTGCTTTCTTGCAAATGTTCGCTAATGGCGCTCTGCCGATGCTTTTGCAGACGATACAGGAGGGCCGCGCCTATGGTACCGTCAGTCACCCCGATGCTTTCGTTCTTTACTTGCTGATGATGATGGGGATGTCTTGGTGGAAATTCCGCCTCTCTGGTCACTGGCGATGGCTTGTGTTGATGGCGGTGTTGGTTATCCCCTATACGGGAACCAAAACGCTTGGTGGATTGGGTATGGCGGCGATCTTTCTAGCGGTGCTGATTCTGCCACGGCTCAATGCAAAGACGCTCATCGGTGCATCCATTGCAGTGGTATTAGTGATCGGTTCTTTTGCTGCCTCCCCAGCAGGGCAGGAGCGACTGGAGTCGCTGCGCCAGACACCCATCCTAAATGGCCAACTTGACATAAATAATGTTGTACATTTAGCAAGTGTAACAAATAACTCGTTTGTCTGGCGATTGGCACAGTGGACTTACTTGCTCGATGCCTGGAAAGCCTCTCCTGTCTTTGGTTACGGACTTGAAACTTCAAGTGCACTTTCCCCGTTGCATAACGGTGCCCACAACGACTACGTGCGTGCTCTAGCAGAGACAGGCATCGTTGGGCTAGGGCTTTACCTAGGATTATGGGCTGCGGTGCTTACCCGGTTGATGAAGCTGTGGCGCGACTCACGTCTGAACTCGAGCACCCGCGAGTTGCATCTATCGCTCGTTGCAATCTGTATATCGTTACTATTTGCTGGGCTCACAAATCACATGTGGGGCACAACGACGTTCTTTTTTTATTGGTGGACAGCTCTGGCAGTTGCAGGCTGGGATTTTGAGGAGAAAACTTCATGACCCGCATCTATGGACTCTGCTTGGTTCGCAATGAAGGCGATGTCATTGCCCAAACACTACTGCACGCAAGCCGCTTCTGCCATCGTATTTACGTGTGGGATAACGGCAGTACCGACGACACTTGGGAGCGGATTCATTCGCTTGCTCACCCATCTATCGAGTTGTTCAGCCGCGAGGCTACACCTTTTCACGATGGGTTGAGGGCAAAGATTTTTAATGCCATGCGGCACGAATGCGCACCAGGAGACTGGCTGTATATCCTTGATGGAGACGAATTTTTGGTTGGCCATCCGAATCGAGCCATTGCAGTCGCAGAGAAGGAAGGAGCAAATCAGATTAATACTTTGCAATATAACTTTCATTTTTCTGATCGCGATTGGGAACAGTACAAAACCGGAAAGGACGACCGCAAGTTGCCGATTGCAGAGCGGCGGCGCTACTATCGCTTCGCGAATATCGAGCAGCGCTTTTTCCGCTTTGATCCGAACATACAGTGGCCAGAGCATACCACCGAGCGTTATCCACGCGGTTTTGCGATTCCGCCAAAACTAAAGCGTTGCTCCTATCGCTTACCCAACTGCCATTATCAGTACCGCGATCCTGAGCAGATCCAGCTGCGCCTCGAAACGCGTCTGGCGGCAAGACAGGCTAACCATAACAACTTTCTGCACTACAGCGCACTCGATGAAGAGATCAATTGGCAACGCTTTATCGTTCCAAGTCACGATCTGCATCATTACAACAACGATGGCCAATTCAAATTTAATCTCAACGAACGGTTCCAGCTTTTTCGGCGCGACCTGGGTCGTCGCGATTTCTTCAGATTCGATTTTCTAGCTGGTTGAAGAACGTTGGCATTCTTTTCAGATCATCGATTCTAGGCAGGACTGCACCAACAAGCGGGCCTGCATTCACTACAGCCACCCAAATAATGGCGGGAAATTTTATGAAGAAACACGTTGGCATCTTCCGAATGCTTTATCCTGCCCCCTCCGAGGCATTTATTACGGAGCAAGTGAGTCACTTAAAGGATTTCGAGCCGACCATTGTTGCTACTCGGACAATTGGTAAAAGCAGCTTTCCAACCGTTGTTGTCAGTCCCGATCATCATTCTAATTTCGATACACAACTGTACGCCTTCAGCCGAAAACCAGAGTTGTTCAAGCAGGCAAAAAGCCTCAAGAGCCTTGACCTATTACACGCCCACTTTGGGCCGGATGGTGTCTACGCTATGCCCTTAGCAAAGCAACTAGATGTCCCACTGATCGTCACTTACCACGGATTCGAAACAGTTGCCTCGCGCCTTGCAATGTGGCTGTCCCGAGACTTGATGAATTACCAGTTCTTGCTCCATGAAGCAGGTTTGAAGCGTCAGGCAGCAGCAATCATTGCGGTCTCTAAATTTATCGAAAGGCGTCTTATCGAAAAGGGGTATCCCAAAGAGAAGATTATCCGACACTATATCGGTGTTGACACAGAGAAATTCACTCCTGCTCTCACTCCTGCTTCGGAACGATACATCCTTTGCGTTGGCAGGCACACCCGACGCAAGGGCATCGATACTTTGCTACGTGCCTTTGCCCGCATTGCCCATAAGCACCCAGACGTTTCGCTGTTGCAGGTGGGTGCTGGTCCCTTGACTGTTGGGTTGAAAGGATTGGCAGTGGAGCTAGGCATTGAGGGACGGGTACGCTTCGCCGGATCTCAGCCCCATGACCAAGTTGTCAGCTTGATGCGAGGCGCTGAGATCTTCGCCCTACCGAGTCGCACCTCTGGCAGTGGGGACAGTGAGGCGTTGGGCATTGTCTTCAATGAAGCTTCTGCTTGCGCTGTTCCTGTGGTTTCTACCCATCACGGTGGTATTCCTGAAGCTGTCCGCCACGGTGAGACAGGTCTATTGGCTCCCGAAAACAACGATCAGCAGTTAGCCCAACATCTCGATGCCCTTTTGGGAGATCGGGCTACGGCTCGGCGGATGGGAGTGCTTGGCCGAGAGTTCACCTGCGAAATGTTTGATATTCGCAAACAAACCGCCAAACTTGAGGCGATTTATTGTCAGTTCTGCTAATCGACCACACCAGAAAAAACCGACTGGCCAGTGATCGGCAATGATCTCGTATTGTCTAGCAAAAAGGATCTGTTTGTGAATGTTCTAAAGAATCTGAAGTGGCAACGTCTAGTGACACCTCGTTTGTTATTTGGTGGAGTGAATCGCTGGCCGCTGTACCTCGGTATTGGTTCGATGGTGCTCTCTTCGTTGTTTGATGGGATTGGCATCGCCCTGATGATTCCGTTTTTAAAGCTGGTGTTAAGTGAGAGTAGTACGCTAACCTTGCCAAATGTTGGCTTGCTCCAAGGGTTGAGTGTTTGGTTGCAGTTGCAGAGCAAGGATATATTGGTGGGCTTATGTACTCTGGTACTTTTGACTTCCTTATGTTTAAAGGCATTCTTCTTCTTTACAGCTTCTAAGCAGACTACAGAATTTGAAGAGTCAGTGACAGACTCTTTACGTCAAAGGCTGTTTGCTAACTACCTGGGCGCGCCAAGCCGTTTTTACGATACTTCAAAGCTGGGGACAATTACCAATAACCTTCAAGTAGAAGTGAGCAGTGTTGGGATTACCCTGAGTTGGCTTGCTTCTTCCTTGACCAATCTGCTGACCTTAGCAGCCTATATCGTGACTTTGTTAGTCGTCTCCTGGAAACTCACCCTGGTCATCGTCGCACTGATTGTATTTGTCGGTTACGCAATGACCTATTACCTGCGCTCAATCGAGAAGTCCGGCGATCTCGTCACTGACCTTGCGCGAAGCCTGAGCGTGCGTATTCTCGAAACGCTCTCCGGCATCCGCGTCGTCAAAGTATTTGGAACTGAAAAACATGAGCAAGAGCGATTCTCGAAGCTTTCAGAAGACTACAGAGATGCTAATACCAAGTTACGTTCCTTGCAACACGTCATCGAACCGCTTACGGAGCTTATCACCCTAGGCAGCGGTATGCTCATCCTGGCAGTAGCCTATATTACTCTTATTCAACAGGGAGTGCTCGGTGCCGCTGAATTAATGCTTTTCATGCTGGTACTGATCCGCAGTGTTCCAGTTCTGCGTCGCATTAACCATGCCCGTTGTTACATCCTCGGAAATCTCTCTGGTATTCAAAAAGTAGCTGAGGGATTGTTGCTCTCGACGCAATACCCAGCCCCAAATGGCAGGTTGCCCGTCAATGGTTTGAAAAGCGAGATCTGCTTCAACAAGGTTGGTTTCTCCTACGATGGTCAATCCAAAGTATTGAATGGATTCGATCTAGAAGTCCTCAAGGGAGAGACTGTAGCGCTCATCGGCACTTCGGGAGCTGGCAAATCGACGGTGGCTGCTTTGCTACCGCGATTTTACGAAGTCACCAGCGGATCGATCACACTTGACGGGATCGACATCCGCGAACTTGACCCCGTTTCCCTGCGGCAACACATCGGTATCGTCAGTCAAGACACTTATATCTTCAACGCGACTATTTTCGAGAACATCGCGTATGGCCTGCCGAACGCCACGCCAGAACAAGTACGCGAAGCAGCACTTCTAGCCAATGCCCACGAATATATCCAGCAGTTGCCAGAAGGTTATCAGACCTTTGTTGGCGACCGAGGGGTGCAATTATCCGGTGGTCAGCGACAGCGCCTCTCGATTGCCAGAACACTGCTACGCAATCCAGAAATTTTGATCCTTGATGAGGCAACTTCAGCCCTCGACTCACAGTCGGAAGCACTCGTGCAGGAGGCTATAGAGCGGCTGCGTTGCAACCGTACAGTCATTGTGATTGCCCACCGCCTTTCGACGGTTCGCAACGCCGACAAGATTGTTGTCATGGAAAAAGGCAAGATCGTGGAGGTGGGTGAGCATACACAATTGCTTGCCAATGAAGGTGCCTACTGGTCTTTCCACAATTTGCAGACTATCGCTCGATAAACCGCCTTGGAAAATCAATGATGAGACGACCTGTCTGGACTATTTTTTATCAGTTCGATCCATGGGGCACAAGCATCGGCGGAATCCAAACGGCCATTCGCGCCTGCATCCGTTACGCTCCTGAGGTGTTCGACCTAAGATTCGTAGGCACTGCTAGCGACAGAAGTCATCCGATTGGCCAGTGGCGCAACGACGAACTCGATGGTCGCAAATTGCGGTTTTTGCCCCTATTTGTGAGCGGTAACGACAACGTGCGAGCCAAAATCCCGACGACACTCACCTATACCGCTGCTTTGCTAGGTAAACGCATTGAGAGTGACTTTCACCACTTTCACCGCTTAGAGCCTGCTTTGGCCGCCCGTGGTTGGAGCGGCGAAAAAACCTACTTTGTCCACAACGACGTGCGCGCCCAGATGCTTACTAGTGCGCGGAAGGATGCCTTACTTTGGCAACGTTTTCCAAGTGGCTACTTCGCTCTTGAACAGCGTATTTTAGGGAATTTCGACCAAGTTCTCTCCTGCAATAGTCAGTCCACAGCTTTCTACCAAGAGCGCTACCCACGGCTTGCTGATCGCATCCACAACTTTCGTCTCATGCTAGATACTTCGCTGTACTACCCTGTAACACCCGCAGCCGTTGAACTTGAACGACAGAAGTTGGCCAACCAGTTGGGTCTAGATCCCGATACACGCTTTTTGCTGTTCGCTGGCCGCCTCCACGCCCAAAAAGACCCGCTACTGCTCTTACGGGCACTGCGAGAACTAGATGAACCAGGGGTGCACCTGCTTATGGCGGGTGCGGGGGAGTTGGAAAATGAGATCCGCCAGGCGATTGTTCAACTGAAGGTAACAGCCAAGGTAAGTTTGCTTGGTGCTGTGTCCCGCGAACGTATGGCGGTTTTGCATCGGGCATGCACGCTGGTGGTTCTTTCAAGCGTTTATGAAGGTTTACCGCTAGTGGTGTTAGAAGCGCTTTCTTCAGGCAAACCCGTGGTGAGTACCGACAGCGGTGACACACCCAGGATTCTTGCCTCTGGCAGTGGCCTGATTAGCCAGGATCGCACACCTGTTGCTCTTGCTAAAGCTATGCGTACTGTCTTACAAAATCCGAATGCATTCTCAGCGGAGTGTTGTCTAGAGGCGGCTAAACCCTATCAAGCACGGACTGTCGTAGGCGCGATGGCAGACGCGATGCTTGAACGTTTTGAAGTATCCCACGCTTTCGATGTTGCGTAATTTCCACTTCACCTATTTGCTACCTCATGAAAATTGCTGTTATCGGTTCGAAGGGTCTACCTGCGACTCAAGGTGGGATCGAGCGCCACTGCGAAGAGATCTATACCCGGCTAGTGCGTCTTGGGCACTCGGTAGATCTCTTCGCCCGTTCTACTTACACCCGTCCAGCAACTGCTGGTAGCTATGAATACCAGGGGGTGAGGGTCTTGCCTTTGCCTGGGGTTAACGTTAAAGGGTTTGATGCCCTGCTCACTTCGGCAGTAGGCACACTGCTTGCATGTCTAAACCAATACGATATTATCCACTTCCATGCCATCGGGCCCGCACTATTTAGTGGCTTGCCTCGCTTGCTCTCATCGGCGCGGGTGGTGTTCACCTGCCATGGTCTTGACTGGCAACGCTCTAAGTGGAACCGCGCGGCTAGCGCCTTACTCCGCCAAGGAGAACGCTGTGGCGTGCACTATTCCCACCAATTAATTTCTGTCTCTCAAGAGTTGCAGTCGTACTTTGCAACGACCTACGCTCGAAAGTCGGTCTACATCCCTAATGCTGCTGCAAGCATCTCCAATTCCGATCCTGAGTTTTCTTTTGTCACATCGCTAGGTTTATGCCCTGGGCGTTACTTACTTTTTGTAGGCCGACTCGTACCCGAAAAACGACCCGATTTGCTGATTGATGCCTTTAAATCTCTTCAGCCAGAGGGTTGGAAACTGGTAATTGTGGGTGGAAGTAGCGACACTGGCACCTACACCGCTGAACTTGCTCGCCTAGGTGAGGGTGGCGGAGTGCATTTTTGTGGTCAGCTTGGGGGTTCAAATCTGGCGGAGATGATTCGTGGGGCAGGGCTATTTGTGGTTCCTTCTGATTTAGAAGGGTTGCCACTGGTAATGCTTGAAGCGATGCAGGAGTGTGTTCCTGTTGTTGCGAGTGACTTGCCGGTTCATCAGCAACTCACCTATGGCGATCGGGGTCTGCTTTTTGAAGCAGGAAACATCGAGGATTGCCGCAAAAGCTTGAAGTGGGCAATTGAGCATCCCCATGAACTAGCCGCCATGGCTCGCAATGCTCGAAATTATGTACAAATTCATCACGACTGGGATCGCATTACTGAGCAGACAATGCAGGTTTATCGGACTTTATTAGAGCAGGCGCAACCTGCCTACTCACGGGCACCACGTAGTGTCTAAAAAACCTTGCTTTTGACAGTTGTTTTTTGAACTCCAAACGAAAGTCTCAAGAGGCTCTTCCTTGTTTATAACAAGCTAGAGACCCCTGCAAAAAGATAGTCCCTAACGATGAGAGAACACATGTCAAAGTTTCAGTATTTTTACTGAGGCTCCGTCATTTTTTACGGAGTCCAGTTCACTTTTGCTGGAGAAATTTCGCTGGTAAACGGATCTTCTGGTCTGGTGAATTGGGCTTTTTCCCGCATTGTCTTCGTGCTACGTACAGTGCAATAATCTTGGCGTAATCCAAAAGACTGATACATATTGCTTCGAGAGTTGTCCTTCACAGGTGGCATCGAATCAGATCCGGGTTGGCTTGACGGTTCCAGTAATCTCAGCCTCTCGAACGCAACCTCTCGTAGTGAGAGGCCGAAGTGAGCAGTCGAGAATCTTGCCCTGTCACAGCTTCCCCAAACAGTTTTGATCAAGCCAGAACGTCTGGCTAGTTGGTCACATCGGTTAACTCTCACATGGAGCCAACCAAAATGCGCAAAGAAATAGCTGGGGCGGTGATCGCGACGGCGAGCTTCATCGCGGCTGGAGCCTACGCCCAGAAAATTATGGTTGCCAATCCACAGCTCAAAATCATCGAACCTGCTCCAGAAAAGACCAGCTTTTCAGCAGAACTGAGCGCTTACCCCGTACAACCAACTTCCCGTACCCGCTCAACGCCGGAAATCTTTGAGCGCACCAGACCAACTTTCCCCATCGACTCCGAGATCGCCAACGCCAGACTGCAAATTATCCAGTTTTATAAAGACAACGGCTTCGACATCAGTCTCACCAGCGACGAGACGAACTCGATGCTGCCCCAAAACTGGAGCAAACGGACTCCAGAGCCACTAACGGGGGATTATCGGATGCCTTACTCGGTCGATAGCCCTTTTTACCAACGCATTCCTAAAGACTGGAAAAAGCTGGAATTTCCGGTCAAAGGCTACTTTCAAAGTAGCAATATCTCAACCTTGGGAGCAGCAGGCGATGGCTCCGATGGATTCGGTATCGGCCTCGTGATTGGCCGTGCCAAAGACCCGGTTCGCAAGCTACAGCAGCGCTACATGGAGAAAGATCCGAAAATCAGTCTTGAAAAAGATCAAGCCAACGGTCGGCTTTTGGGGCTGGAATGTCCAGTTCTCCAACGCGATGGAAGCTTCACCACCACGCGCATTCCCGATGCTGAGAATTTTCGACTTGTCGGCAACCAGGTGGCTGGTGTTGTTGCCTACGGCGTACCGCGCAACGCCTTCGACCGCGCCGTGATCTGGATCGATGATGCCACCAAAAAAGCAGCCACCACCTGGCGCTCCTTCGAGCAGTGCAACGATCCGGCCATGGGGACTCAGGCAGGGAACTGGACGGGGGACTATATCGTTTCTGAACAGTTGCCGAGTCTCGGGGATCGTGGTGGTGTCAATGCTGCCAACATGGCGGATCTGCCCAGGCTGATTCGCGCCGGGGAGTTGACAAATCCCAATCAACCGATCCGCCATGTTGTCAGTGGACCATCCCGTGCGAGTGGCCAGAAGTTGTGGAAGGCGGCCATCTACCCTGGCCGCAATTGGGACAACACCATCGACGGATTCAACGGTGGATTGCTCCCCTACGGCATGTTATTACAGCTCGACCCAAACGTTGATCTCCAAAAAATGTATCGCGAAAAGAAACTATCATTGCCAGCATATCGCCTGCTAGAAGCGATGCAGAACTACGGGTGGATGTGCGACGACTCAGGTGTGCGCGACATGGATTTTAAAGGTCACTTCAGTAATCGGGAACTAGAACCCTACAAAGGCAGTTGGGCTGTAGCTGAAGAAGTGATGAGCGTCGTTAAAAACGCCAAGCTCTACATTGTCGCACCACTGGTTAAGCGCGGCTAGTCAGAACCTTCTTAATTGCGATGAATGTGATGCTCATTGAATTGTTTTGATGTATTGCTCTAGGAGACTTGAATTTGTGAAACATACTACAGATGTTGTTGTGAATGTGTTGCTATTTGCCCGCGACCGACCGCACTATTTGCCCTATACCCTGGAGTCGATTGATCGCCAAACAGAGCAGCGTTGGCGGTTGACAGTGTCCGACAACTCCAGCGATCCCAACTGCGCGAGGGCGAATGCAGAGTTAGTTCAGCAATTCGCCGATGCCCATCCGGAGCATGAAGTTGTTTACACCCGTCGAAGCGGTGAGCTCTTGCTGATGGAGCACTTTACGACAGCACTGCAAGAGGTGGATACCCCTTTTGTCGCAGTACACAACGATGACGACATCTGGATGCCCCACCACCTGCAGCAGGCCGTCAACTGGTTGGAGGGTGGGTCAGATCGGGGTATGACTGCAAGTGATGCGATTGTGATCGACGTTGACGGTCGTGAAAAAGGCGAATTCCTGAACTGGGTCAAGGCTCCCGATCAAAAAGATTGGTGGAACTGGATTGCCATTTGGCTCTCATCCTACCCATCGCACTATGGAAACTGGCCTGGTTTTGTCCTGCGAACGCAGATTATCCGCGCGTTGCCGCCCATCGACAACAAACTCACCGACGCAGCCACGATCATCTGGTTTGCTTTGCATGGTTACCGGATCAAAGGTTTCGATGTGCCCTCGTACCATTACCGCGTCCATACCAAGTCTGTTACCCAGACCGGCACCCATCTACTAATTGAGAAGCACAGGCTGATCCTCTGGTTTGCCAAACACTATTTTTTGAAGTTGACCCAGCTATACAGCTTGTTCCCGATGCTCACCATCAAGGCCGCTTTGGCCCTGAAGCTCAAATACAAACGCGCCCTTGCTTGAGGAGATAGAACAATGCCGCAAGTTTCCGTTATCATCCCCGCTTACAATGCCCTGAAGTACCTGCCCGAAACGATTAACAGTGTTTTGGCACAATCCTTCGTCGATTATGAGATTATCGTCGTCGATGACGAGAGTACTGATGGTACAGCCGAGTGGCTACGTTCACGAGCCAGCGGCTATTTGCACTTTTACGAACAAAAAAATCAGGGAGCGGCTGCCGCCCGCAACACTGCCATTCGTCATGCTCGTGGCAAATACATTGCTTTCCTGGACGCTGACGATCTATGGGAACCCACAATGCTCGAACAGCAAGTCGCCTGCCTTGAGGAGCATCCAGAGGCAGGTTTAGTCTATACCTGGATGCGGGTCATCGACGAGAATGGCAAGCCCACCGGCAACCTTTGCCGTCCCAAGGATGAGGGTTTCATCTGGGAGCAACTGGTGCGAACCAACAATATCTATCCTAGCGCCACCATGGTGCGAAGGGGTTGCTTTGACACTGTCGGACTTTTTGATCCAGAACTACCTAACGTCGAAGATTGGGACATGTGGCTGCGGATTGCCAACAGATACCCTGTTGTTGTGTTGCGCGAACCCCTGATGCTTTATAGACGCCATCCCAATTGCAATTCCAAAAAAACTTCCGAGCGTGTCTTGCTGCGATTGCTGGACAAAATTTTCGATCATGCCCCTGAGCATCTGCTCGCCCTCAAAGCTGAATGTTTTGGACGGAATTACTTATATCTTGCATGGAAAGCTTTGGAGCGCGGTGACATCGCAGAAGCCTGGGACTGGCGTAGACAGGCACTAGCTAAGTATCCGCCTTTGTTGTGGTATCCCTCCGGTCTACGGTTTGTTGCGGCCATGGCAGTACGCCAGTACTTATCCGCTGACATCTACCGTGAATTTGCTATCGTTGCCCGAAAACTGCGTTCCATCCTTACTCTCAACTGAACCACTATGAAAAACCCTGTAATTGCAGTTCAAGACAGGAGTCAGCAGCGTCCGCATTGGCAGTTTCTTGCCAAGCGGGTACTGGATTATGGCGGTGTTGGGCTTGGCTTACTCCTCCTCGCTCCAGTACTGCTCATTATTTCTCTGCTTATCTATATCGATTCCCCTGGTCCCGTATTTTTCCGTCAGGAGCGAAAGGGGCTGAGCGGGCGCACTTTCCGGCTTTGGAAATTTCGCACGATGGAAGTAAATGCAGAAGCGCGGCTTCACGAACTCGAAGCACTCAATGAATGTGAAGGCGGCGTACTATTCAAGCTCAAATCCGATCCGCGTGTCACACGGATCGGGCGGATCTTGCGTTCGACGAGTCTTGATGAGTTGCCACAACTTTTCAACGTGTTGCAAGGCCAAATGAGTTTGGTGGGTCCTCGACCGCTACAATTGCGTGACTGTGAGCGAGCATTCAAGTTCGACCACCAAGCCTTCGAGCAACGACTGACCGTTCTGCCTGGTATCACTGGTCCATGGCAGATTGCTGGGCGCAGCAACCTGAACTTTGAGCAGATGTTGAAGCTTGACTGCGATTACATCGAGCAGTGGTCATTACCCCTCGACCTGACTATCTTGCTGAACACGCTACCCGCGGTTCTTAAGCGTAGCGGCGCGTACTAAGTGGATATATTGACTTTGACCCACTGTAGGAGACTAAATCATGGAAGAGTTGCAGATTGATTTTGGGGGCGAAGAAAGTGCCTCTAGCCATCCAGAAATTGGCTTAGGTTCACTGATCGACGCAACTGCGCGTCTGTCTGCGCAAAGCTATATCGGTAGCAACTGCCGCATTGGGCCGGGGGTGATCCTCGAAGGTTACGTGTTGATCGCCAATGACTGTACGGTTGGTGCTGATGCCTATCTGCGGGACACTGTTTTGTCAGGTTCGGTGCGCGTGGGCATCCAGGCCAGTTTGATCGGTTGTTACGTCGCGACTGGTGCCACCATCGGGCGAGGAGCACACTTGAGCAGCAGTTTGGTACTCCGCAAGCGTGTCGTTATTCCACCGGGCTCTGCAGTAGCGGGAGGAAACCCATTTCTGCCAAAATCCAAAGTTCAATAAACTTCCACCAAGTGTGGCAAGTTTTCATTCCTTATTCCCATGCCTGTTTCTGTTCTGCTCAAAGACTTGAATCTTTAACTATGTTTACAAATTACGCAGTCTTAAAGTACTTGGCGAAGCAGCAGAAATCCACACTGACCTCGGCGCAAAATCTTTGTTTTTCATGGCACAGCCAATATCAAGGTCATGCTTCCCACCATTTTTTACTTCGCTATATGCAACCTTCAATCTTTGACGCCTGGCCACAGATAGGCGAAAGCCTTGCTCACTACATCTACCGAAGTCGTAAGAAACTTGGTCTGAGTCGGGCTAAACTAGCTTGCAAAGCAGCTTTGCACCCAAAGACCCTCAGTAGAATCGAGCATGGTCATACGCTTCATCTCAGTCCACGCATCAAAAAAAGTTTGGCAATCGCCCTCGAAATTCCAGTTGAACACCTCGAAGCCTTGAATGAAGGCTGATGCTTTTGAATGGTCAATATTGAAGATCCCATTCCACTTCATCTTCTTCGTCTTCCATGAAATTGCGGATCATTGCCCTGCTCCAGATTACCAAAACAACTGTCAAGCAACATGAGTACGAACGATGGGTAAAAAGTTTGCGAGTGCACCTACTACCCCCAAGGTGTCAGGATCAGCTAATTCGCTTTTTAAGCGAAAGATTTTAATTTCATCCTATCGATTCCATCCCAACGTTGGTGGTATCGAGACGGTTGCTTTGATTTTGGCCGAAGAGCTTACCAAGCAGGGATACATCATCAAAGTCATTACCCAGGCCCTCGCCGACCAAAATCATCGAACTGATTTTCCTTTTGAAGTTATCCGTCGTCCAAGCCCTTTACAGACCCTTCACTTAGTTCACTGGTGTGATCTTTATCTCATCAACAACAGCAATAGCCTACGAGCTACTTGGCCTCTACTAGCAATAGACAAGCCTGCTATTATCGTTCACCATGGTCAACACGTTCCAAGTAAAGGCTTGCTTTTCTGGCAGGAACCCCTCAAGAACCGTGTACTCTACCGCATACAAAATATCTCCGTGAGTTATGCCCTAGCAAAGCAAATAGATACTTCCTGTACCGTGATATCCAACCCTTACCAGGATGAATTGTTTGTTGAGAAACCTGAAGTGCAACGTAAGCATGAACTTGTTTTTCTGGGTCGCTTGGATCATCAAAAAGGGCTGGATTTGTTGCTCAAAGCTTTAAATCTTCTTCGTGAACAAGCCTTAGCCCCTCGTCTCACCATTGTTGGTAACGGCATTGAGAAAAAAAATCTACAACGTATGACTCAAGATTTGGGGCTCACTTCTCAGGTTCGTTTTGTTGGGGAAAAAACAGGTCAGGAACTTGTCTCCCTTCTGAATGCTCATCACATTATGGTGGTTCCTTCTCGTCCCTTTGAAGCTTTTGGAATTGTTGCTCTTGAAGGGATTGCCTGTGGTTGTGTGGTGTTAGGTTCTGCACAGGGAGGGTTGCCAGAAGCCATCGGCCCTTGTGGAGAAACTTTTATTAGTGAAGATGTACAGGATTTAGCCAAACAGTTGTCTTTTTTATTGCAAGATTCAGAGCATTTGGACATGTATCGTGCCAATGCAAAAGAGCATCTCAGCCACTTTCATCGCAACCAGGTTGTCTCCTCCTATGTAGCAGTGGTTGAACGGGTCCTGAATTCTGTCGTGCTGCATAAAAAGGAGGGTGCATTCCTTGAAAAAATTACTGGGGTTTAGTGCTCGAACAATCTATAGCAACTTGCTCTTTAAGGGGTTATTGCTTAGCAGTAAATCGCTTACATTAAACCAGAAGCCAGCGATGATCTTTTCTCCTCATCAGGACGATGAGACGTTAGGTTGTGCTGGAGTTATTGCTTTAAAGCGGGATGCAAATATTCCAGTTACTGTCGTATTTTTGACGAATGGGGCTAAATCACCTGTTGATGATGCTGCGGCTGTCCGAAGACGTGAGGCTGCTGTAGCATTGGACGCTCTGGGGGTTGCCTCTGCCGATACTTATTTCTTAGACCAACCCGATGGCGGTCTGAGTGTGCTAGAAGAGGGGCATAAAAAAGCGTTGATTCGCCACTTAACACAATTGATTCTGACCCATAAACCCCAAGAAATTTATGTCCCTCACCGCCAAGACCGTCACCATGGGGGTGATCATGAAGCGACCTATGAACTGGTGAAAACGGCAATTGAAGCAACAGATTTAAAAATTGATCTGCTCCAATATCCGATTTGGATCTTGTGGCATGCCTTACCCTTTATTGATCTCAAACCAAAAGAGTTGGCTGGAGGCTATCGACTCTTCATTGGTGCGGCTCAAGCCCGAAAGCAAAAAGCAATTTCGGCCTACGTTTCACAAACCTTTCCACAGGGGTTTTTAGACCGTTTTCGAGCATCCTATGAGATCTTTTTCAAAGAGTGATCTCGTATAGTAAATGGCTTGTTAGGGTTGGGCTATCTACGCCTATTTGCAGGACTTCACCTAAACCTTGTTGGTCGAACTCGATCCTTTCTAGACTAACTGACACAAGCACTGCACCCCTTTTCTTTCTTTGATTGAAATCGGGATTGGTGGGAAGTCACCTATTTTCAAATCAGGGTTTATCGAGACTTACAATTTCTTCAGAATTCACTTCAAAGTTCGATAAAGGAAGATAAATAATGATTTCAAAAAATAGTTTTTTCTACCTACTCGGTATAGCTTTTTTGGCATTGGCAAAAGCGAAGAACATCATGAAAGGATATACGTCACCAAAACCGTTCGACATCTCAGAGAGCGAACGATGTATTGAATACGACATTCATGTTGTCGAACACTGGTTATCTCATCTCCAAAAATATTCACACGCGGGTCAAACCCTGAGCGGGAAAAATGTTCTTGAACTAGGGCCTGGTTCTGACTTGGGAGTTGGCATTTATCTGCTGTCAAAGGGGTGTTTACAGTACAACGCTTGCGACGTTAATGATCTTATGAAATATACACCTGATAGCTTTTACCTGAAGTTTTTAGAAAAGTTGAAGCTCGCAAAAAATGATCAAACAAACATCAATTTTTTAGCAGAACAGTTAGAGAAAGCAAAAAATGGAGATCCTTCATGCCTAAACTATGTAGTGCGCAATGACTTTGATATAGTTTCTGCTTTTGGAAAGGGCACGATTGACTTGGTGTTCAGTCAAGCGGCCTTCGAACATTTCGACGATATCAATACAACTATTTCACGACTCAGTACAGTATGCAAGCCTGGCTCGATATTGGTCGTAGAAATAGATCTAAAAACTCACTCTCGATGGATCTGTGATAAAGATCCGAACAATATATATAGATACCCAACTTGGCTGTATAGTCTGTTTTGGTTTCGTGGTATCCCAAATAGGGTTCGTCCATTCCAATACAAAGAGGCTTTTGAACGCTCTGGATGGACGGATATTTCCATTACTCCTCTCGAAAAAGTTGATGCTTATGATCGGAGCAACTCCGGGATGAATAAAATCTTTACAGATGACAAAAATCAGATGGAATTTTTATCGATTATGCTTTGTGCAAGAAAAGCATAAATACTTTAAACATCAGCTCAGCTCAGACCGTACTTTCAAGCGGGCTGAGATGCACTCTACCCTTTAGATGGCTCTATATTTCCACCTATTTATTTCGATCCGAATCCGCCATTAAGAAGCTAGTATTTCACGTTTTATCAGGCGGCCAAACAACTCCTCCCCTTTTCTTTCTTTGACTGAAATCGGAATGGGGGCGAGTTGCCGGATCTCGAAGTAGGGTTCGAAAAGGCGAAAAATTTCTTCAGAATCCGTCCGAAATGGCGGACCGCCTGACCGTGGATGGGCAAAGAAGACGGCAATCAACTCGCCACCGGGCTTGAGCAATCGATGGACAATCTGAACATACTCTTCACGACGAGCCGGATCGATGGCACAAAAACAGGTGTGTTCGATGACGTAGTCCCAGGACTCCACGTAGCTGAGTGGCAAAGCGAATAAGTCCTGCTGGACGAACGTCACTTGAATATTTTTGCGCAGGGCGATCAGCGTTGCTTCAGCAATCGCCTCTGGAGCAAAGTCAAAGCCTAAAACGCTGTAACCACGATGGGCAAACAGCATTGCGTCATGGCCACGCCCACACCCTGGCACGATGATCTTGCCTTGGCGTGGAGCAACAGTACTATTCAGCAAAGCCACAAAGGCAGGGGATGGTTGCCCTAAATCCCAACGGTCAGTACCTTCGCGGTAGCGACTACCCCAATAGCTCGGTTCACTGGTAGGCTCAGGCATCATTGGGGGATTTGCTACGGGTTTGCAAATTTGTAGCATATTTCATTGGTTGTAGCGAGCCGATTTAGGAAGATGTCAAGAGACCCAGTTTTTAAAAAACTGGAAACGAAACCTGCCATTAGAACGAACAAAAACGCTCGGTGCGCACGGATTCAGAGTTGAAGCCGTAGGCCAGCAGTGCCTCTTTGATCTCATCGACACGGCTTTCCACAGCGCAGATATCGAGAAGCAGGGAGTCTGTTTTTTTGATAAATTCGCGCACTGCTTGTTCGGGGCGGCCTTGCTCAAATTCTTCTCCGGCGCGAGCCATGACAAGGGGAATGTAGCGAAATTTCAAGTTGTGAGAAGCGAGGTCTTTCCAGAGGGCATGATAGGCGATCTCGCTAGGATCTTCGCCGCCGTAAAAGAGCCAAACATTCGGCGGATTCTCTTGCTGGAAGAGCCACTCGATATGGCTCTTGATTGGGGCGATTCCTGAACCCTCGGCGACATAGACGATGTCCTGCTTCGGAACGGCATCGAGGGTCATCATCCCGTAGGAACCACGCAGATCGATGGTGTCCCCTGGCTTCAAGTCGCACATGTAATTTGAAGACCAGCCTACTCGCGAAATGCACAGCTCAATTTCCGGACAGAGAGACGGACAAGAAGCGATGGAGTAGATCTTCGTAAAGACTTGCCCGTCGCGCTCAAACCGTGGCCACACAGATTGACCGGGTAAAAAATTAAATTCTTTCTCTCCTTCAAGGACGAGATGAATAGACCAGATCGTCGGTGTCATCTGGAGTGTACAGAGTACGGTTGCACGGTAGTCGGCAGGGGCTAGGTCGATGAAACCATCGGATCGCGTTGACAGGAGGGTCATGGATGTGTGAGGATTAAGTTTGCGCAAATGGGGCCATAGCTCAGTTGGTAGAGCGCTGCAATGGCATTGCAGAGGTCAGCGGTTCGAACCCGCTTGGCTCCATAGATATACATTAGCTGACCGGTGAAACGGAGAGTAGCTTGTTGGCAGCTTGCACAATGCTGTCTACCGGGATGCGATCCACTTGGGTTCTCTCTGGGGAGACCAAGGCGATAAAGCGTGGATCCACAGGCAAAAGCTTCCCTGGCAGTGTAGGCCCAAACAGGGCAACCAGGGGCGTTCCGGTGCCAACTCCGAGATGCATCGGGGCACTATCGACGCAGAGCAGAAGCCGCGACAGACTGATCAGAGCAGCCAGTTTGCCAATATCGGGGGGTTGAACAAAGGTGACTTTCTCACCAATACTTTGTTTGAGCTGGGTGACCAGGGCTTGATCGTCTGGTCCTTGGGCGACTGTAAACACCAAATCTGGCTGCTTTTGGGAAAGTTTCTGGATCACTTGCACCCAGCTTTCCGCAGGGTAGAGTTTGCGAATTCCTTTTTGCTCGGCGAGCTTGCTCGCCCCAGGATGGAGGATAATTGGCTTTTTGGCACCAATTTGATCGAGATATTGATTGGCCCACTTGATATCGTCAGGTCTGACTTCAACTTTGGGGACGATATTGCCCTGCTCGATATCGAAACCTGTGAGCAGATCAGCGTACATTGCTGCTGCGTACTGATTGCGATCAAGAACGACTGAACGGGTCAAGAATCGTTCTGTCAGCCATGCTCCATAACCGACCCGCGTCGGGATACCTGTCATCCACAACAACAAAGAAATGGCTGGAGAGCTACCCACAGAGAGAACAGCGTCGTAGTGCCGATCCCGGATAATGCCGACTAGATTCATCCAGTCCGCCAAACTCGGATCGGCCTTGAAATCGAAAAGGAGTGTTTCATCCACCCAGGGACAAATGCGATAGGCTCCCTGGGAACGAGGTTCAACGATAACTTCAATGCGGGAGCGACTAAAACGATCTCGCAATCCCTGAAGCGTAGGGAAGAAGAGAATCTGGTCACCGATGCCGCCGGGATTGAGAGCGAGGATGCGACTCATGGAAATAGTGTGACCTGTTGATAAAACAGCATTAAATCGGCTCACTGTAGCGAGCCAGGGCAAAAACATAAATACCATGAACTGCCAGCCCAAGGAACCAAAGAATCCCTAACCAACCTTGCCAAGGCCAATCAGCCTGATGTAATCGCTGAAAAAAAGCGATCCCCGAGTTGGTTGCAGCAAACAGAGCGACGTGGAGGGCAAAGTTGATCTTGTCGCGCAACTCGCGGTATTCCGGGGATCGTGGATCCGGGGGTGAGGAGAGTTTCGGAGGCATCAGCGTTCTTCCATGCGGGTGCGTGGTTTGAAGGTCTCAAGGCTCCGGAGTTGTTCGTAAAGACCCCGTTCTTGCTCGCTGAGGGTGGCTGGCACCTCGATGCGCACTTTGATGCGTTGGTCACCCCGTCCACCTCCCTTTGCTCTGGGTAAACCACGGCCAGCAAGGCGCAGAGTTCGGCCTGTGGAGGAGCCAGGCGGAATCGTCACGAAGACCCGACCTTCGAGAGTAGGTACTTCGATCTTAGCGCCTAAAACCGCCTCAGTCGGGGTGAGGGGCACCTCACAGAGCAGATCTTCGCCTTCAACTGTATAAAAATTGTGGGCTTTGAACTTGATCGCTAACACGAGGTCGCTGGGACGGCCAGTCCCATTGCCCCCTTCCCCAGCAATCCGGAGCTTACTCCCTTCATGCACCCCTGCCGGGACATTCACCTCAACAGACTTACCAGAGGGAGTGCGGATACGCTTGCGAGCGCCCTTGATGCCCTCTTCGAGGGAGATCTCCAGCTCCATTTGGCTCGGCACTGTCGTTTCGGTCGTTGTTGAGGGGCGACGCGGATTCTTAGCGGCTCCACTATCACCCCGCAGGTTGCCCATCAAAGACTCGATAAAGTCGTCGAAACTACTAAAACGGCTAAAGTCAAAGCCATCGAAACCCTCAAAGCCACTACCACTGCCGCCAGCTGTCGGTGTGCGGTTCGGAGCAGAAGAACGGGACTGTTGATAGTAGCGTCCGTATTGGTCGTAGCGGGTGCGCTTTTCGGAGTCCGAGAGCACTTCGTAGGCTTCTGAAACCGTTTTGAACTTTTCTTCGGACTTTTTGTCCCCTGGATTGAGGTCGGGATGGTACTGACGCGCTAACTTGCGATAGGCGGTCTTGATCTGCTGTTCGTCAGCAGACCGAGGGACCCCTAGGATCTCGTAATAGTCCCGAAATTCCATATTTTGCTCTGTGCGGTGGGAAAAAACGGCTTCCTTTATTGTAGAGCTTGCGCTGCTTGTGGTGGAGAATGACAACCAGAGCAGGACTGAGAAACAATGGAAGAGATTTTAGAGGCCGATGCATACTTTAATCGTGGTGTTGCGCATTACGAAAATGGCAAAAATGAAGCCGCACTTGCTGATTTTTCTCAAGTGATTGCACTGCGCCCAACCGATGGTAAGGCATTCTATAACCGTGCTGTGGTTCGCGAAGCAGAAGGGAATCTTGCAGAAGCGATCAAAGACTACAGTGCAGCTATAGTTAATGATCCCCAAGATACCGATGCCTTACTCAATCGCGGATTACTGCGCATTCAACTAGGTGAGACCACAGAGGCACTCCTCGACTTCGATACACTTTTGACTCTAGATCCGGCTGATAGTCGTGGGTACTACAGTCGTGGCGACTTGCGCCTTGCCTTAGGTGATCTCGAAGGAGCAATTACTGATTTTGTCGCTACACTTAGCCTCAATCCTGAAGATGCTTTTGCTTGGAATTGCACTGGAGTTGCTTATTTGAGATCAGAAGATCTCGATGAAGCTTTGGCAAATTTTAATCGGGCTATTGAAGTTGATCCGAAATATTCCGAAGCATACTTTAATCGCGGTGGCACCTTCTATCTTAAAGGGGACAAAGAATTGGCTTTGGCTGATTTTGAGCGTGCTATCGCGATTACGCCTGAGTACGCAGAAGTCTACGCCAATCGCAGCGTTGTCCGCTTTGAACTCGGCTACGAACATGGTGCTATTCAAGATCTTGAAATGGCAGCAGCCCTCTACCAAAAACAGGGTAACTTGAATGCCTACTTTAAGATGCTTGATATCCTAGATGACGCTTTAGGTGAAGGTTAGATCATTGGCCTTGGGTGAGGGTAAAACAGCCAAGCCATGGCGGATTAGCTCTCCGCTTCGTCGGGGTCAAGCAGACCAGGAATTGGGTTGACCACCACTTTTTTTGCTTCTAGATCGACAGTCGGTACCAAATCAGGAACAAAAGGAATGTAGATCTGCTTGCCATTGATTAATTCCACCACCAACAGATCATTCCCAGAACGCACAAGATCCCGAATCTCACCGATCTTCTCGTCAGTGTCTTGACGATGGACTGCTAGTCCTTGGAGATCCGGAAGCCAAAACTCACCTTCAGCCAATTGTGGACGGGTCGTGCCCTGGATATAAATTGTCGATCCAATCCAAGGGTCTACAGCCGTGCGATCTGCAATCTCGGCAAACTGACAAATAAACAAACTTTTCCCCGGGACCAGTCGTCCACTGCTCAAAGAAACTTCCAAAGTCTGGCCTTTGGGAGCAACAAGGCGGCGCTTCCCTTTCTCTGTAAGCCGCTCTGGGAAGTCGGTTAGCGGTTTAACGCGCAGTTCTCCCCGTAGACCTTGCGCTGCCACAACGATGCCAATTTCTAACCAATCCACTGAATCCCCCGGATGCATTGCTCCGGTCTGGAGCAACAGCTTCCCATTATCTCCTGATTGGGGGACTTAGGTCTTAGAGGCCACAGCATCTGCATTAATGGCTGATTTTGCTTGCTGCTGGGTGCGAAGCACAAGGAAGCCATTGGCGCCACCGTAGAGGAAGATACCAATCGCCCAGACCCACCAGGGAGCATCTTTCAGAAAATCCCCCGCACCAGTGGCAATCATGGTCATCGGCAAGGAGGCAATGCCCGTTGCTAGCATGAAACTACCAAAAGACATAGGGCTGACACCAACGACATAGCTAAATGGCCCCATCGGAACAATAGGGGTCGTTCGGGCGAGAAAAACGGCGGCAAATCCCCGTTGGCGCACCCAAACTTCTAACTTCTGCCAACGTTCTCCTCGCAACCAGCTGTAAACCACTGATTTCCCAAGGGTACGGGCGATGGTAAAACCGATGCCACAGCCAAGACAAGTACCAGCCCAGCCTAGCAGCGATCCAAACCAGAATCCAAATACCGCTCCAAGGACAATATTGATCGGAAGGAAGAGCGGGAAAGGAAGGCTAGGCCGCACCGCAGAGAGGGCGAAACCCAAGAATGGTGCCCAAAATCCCATACTGCGCAGGGCATCTTTAAGATGCTCTTGATCCCAAAGGCTTAAGAAACTTTGTACATCCATCATCTAAGTACAGTGTGAATAACTCGAAAAATACTGTAACAGTCTGTCCGAAAACAAGGAAGTGACAAAGCGCACTGTTTTAGAGAGTTCCCGTTTGCGGAATCGATTCAACCTCTCGGCCTCAAGACCCTAAGAATTACTCCAAAGAAAACTGACGGCACAGCATTCTTAACGATATAATTGCCGTAGTCGAACGCTAGCCA
>JACMLN010000018.1 GCA_014379585.1 Gloeobacterales cyanobacterium ES-bin-313
CGTTCATGTAGGCGATGTATACAGACAGCAAAGCAATCGCTTTTTTCATGCCACTACTCCGGCCTGAAACACCCGTCCAATCACTTCTTCCACTGGGGGATCGGCAACACTGAGATCGATAACATCCAGTTCGGCCAAGAGTTGACTGACTGTACGAGTTAGGTCTTCCCTTTGCACGCAGAAACGCACCTCCCGCTCACCGAGCATTTCCAGTTCGCCGAAGTGGCCAAGTTCTGCCTGGGTATACACGCGCCCAAGTTCAACCCGCACAGCGCGATAGGGGGCGAATTGATTGAGCAATCCTGTTAACCCACCGTCGTAGATCAGTTTGCCTTGGTGGATCAGTAAGACCCGCTCACAGAGGGCTGTGATGTCGGCCATATAATGACTGGTGAGCAAGATGGTCGCTGCGTAGCGTTCGTTGTAAGTTTTCAAAAATTCTCTTACCGCTGACTGAGCGTTGACATCAAGGCCGAGTGTAGGTTCATCCAGAAATAGAACTTCAGGACGATGCAGGAGAGCAGCGAGTAGTTCGACTTTCATCCGCTCTCCCAAGGAAAGCTTGCGCACAGGCTGGGTAAGTTTTTCGCTGAGACTGAGCATCTCTGTCAATTCGCCAAGCCTTAATCGAAAGTCTTTGTCCTCGATCCCGTAGACCGCCGCATTCACTTTTAAAGAATCGATGGCCGGCAGATCCCAAATCAGTTGTTGCTTCTGGCCCATGACCAAGGTGATTTTTTTCAGAAAAGCCGTTTCCCGACGAAATGGTTCGTGGCCAGCTACTTCGACTTTGCCCGATGAAGGGTAGATCAAACCTGTGAGCATTTTCAGGGTTGTCGTCTTCCCTGCGCCATTCGCTCCCAAGAAACCGACGATTTCTCCTGTTTCAATCTCAAAGGAAAGGGGCTTGACTGCTTCGATCTGCCGATACTTGCGATTCAAAAAGTGCTGGATTGTACCTGCAAATCCCGGCTGCTTGTCCGCCACTTGGTAACTTTTGCTCAGATCTTGGACGCGGATGGTTTTCATACCTTTACTTTAACCGCACCTTTCAGGCAATAAAAAACCCCCCAGGGTGGGGGGTTCATCAGAGAAGAATCTCTTTAGGACTGTACTTTCACAGCTTTCGGAGAATCCGTAGGCTTTGTGCTAGACACAGCCGGTTTGCCGTGGGCAGCCACAATCGGCGTTGGCGCTGCCGCTGTTGCTTGTGGGCCAAATCCGACTGGGCCGTAAGGGGTCGCTGTCGCAGTGGACGCAATCAAGAAAGCAGCGTAGGTGAGGATGTAACCCACAGTGAAGTGAGCAAGTCCGACCAGACGGCCTTGGACGATGGACATCGCCACAGGCTTGTCTTTCCAGCGCACCAAGTTGGCCAATGGAGTGCGCTCGTGAGCCCAAACCAGGGTTTCGATCAGCTCCTGCCAGTAACCGCGCCAAGCGATCAAGAACATGAAGCCTGTAGCCCAAACTAAGTGGCCGAAGAGGAACATCCAAGCCCAAACAGCAATGTTGTTGCTACCGCTTGGGTTGTAGCCGTTGATGAGCTGTTGAGAGTTTGCCCAGAGGTAATCCCGCAACCAACCCATTAAGTACACAGAATTACTGTTGAACTGCGCGACGTTGTCTCCCCAGATGGTCAACCACTTCCAGTGCCAGTAGAAGGTCACCCAACCAATCGTGTTGAGCATCCAGAATACGGACAGGTAGAAAGCATCCCAAGCCGAGATGTCGCAGGTGCCGCCACGTCCAGGACCGTCGCAAGGGAAGGCGTAGCCGAAGTCCTTTTTGTCAGGCATCAGCTTGGATCCCCGTGCATCCAGAGCACCCTTGACCAAGATCAAGGTGGTGGTATGCAAGCCGAGGGCGATGGCGTGGTGAACCAAGAAGTCGCCAGGGCCAATGGGCAAGAAGACCGATGAGCCAGTTGCATTGACTGTGTTCTTCCAGCCTTCCAGGAAGACACCAGGAGCGGTTGCACTGACGCCGCCGAACCAGTTGGGGATCCCGTTGATGACCTTGCCGGACGCTACTTGAACCCATTGGGCAAAGACAGGCTCGATCAAGATCTGGTCTTCGGGACGACCAAAGGCTTGCATGACATCGTTGTGGACGTAAAGTCCGAGGGTGTGGAAGCCCAAGAAGAGTGATACCCAGCTGAGGTGGGAGATCAGCGCTTCCTTGTGCTCCAACATGCGCGCCAAGACGTTATCTTCGTTTGCCTTCGGGTCGTAGTCCCGAACAAAGAAGATCGCACCGTGAGCGAAGGCTCCGACCATCAAGAATCCAGCGATGTACTGGTGATGGGTGTAGAGCGCCGCCATGGTGGTGTGGTCGCGGGGCATGTAGAAGTAGGCAGGCAGGGCGTAGGTGTGCTGCGCAACCAAGGAGGTGATGACGCCTAGCGAAGCGAGGGCAAGACCCAATTGGAAGTGCAGGCTGTTGTTGACCGTGTCGTAGAGACCACGGTGACCGTTGCCTGTCAAAGGCCCCTTGTGGGCATCGAGAATTTCACGGATCGAGTGACCAATACCGAAGTTTGTCCGGTACATATGACCCGCAATGATGAAGATCACCGCGATGGCCAGATGGTGGTGGGCAATATCCGTCATCCAGAGCGTTCCGGTTGCCGGGTTCAATCCACCGATAAAGGTGAGGATCGGCTTACCGTACTTCGGATCCGCGTAGTGTCCCCACTGCCCTGTAAAGAAGGGGGTGAGCCCTTCTGGGTGAGGCAGTTTGGAGAGAAAGTTACTCCAATCGACCCGTTCGCCCCGTGCAGCTGGGATGGCGACGTGGACCATGTGACCTGCGAAGGCCAAAGAGGACACACCGAACAAGCCAGACAAGTGGTGGTTCAGGCGGGATTCCGCATTCTTGAACCAAGCCAAGGAGGGACGGAAACGGGGTTGAAGATGGAGCCAGCCAGCCAATAAGAAGAGGGTGGCAAGAACCATCAAGAACACAGAACCTTGGTAGAGGTCTGAGTTAAAGCGCATTCCCAGGGTGTAGTACAGGTAGTACAGACCCGAGTAAGCAGCGTTCACTGGGCCAGCTCCGCCAGCTTGCGTGAAAGCAGCAGTGGCACCAGCACCGAAGTGCGGATCCCAAATAGCATGGGCAATCGGAATCACACCGGTTGGATTCGCTACCCACTGCTCGAAGTTACCTTGCCAGGCAATGTGAAACAGGTTGCCCGAAGACCACAAGAAGATGATCGCCAAGTGTCCGAAGTGGGTGGCGAAGAGCTTTTGGTATAAAGCTTCTTCGGTCATTCCGTCGTGGCTTTCAAAGTCGTGAGCCGTCGCAATCCCATACCAAATACGGCGGGTTGTCGGGTCCTGCGCAAGGTCCTGGCTAAATTTAGGAAAACGTGTTGCCATTTTTTTTCGTTACTCCTACGGCAAGGCCAGGAATCGAGCTAGGAAGAACGCCCATGTGGTGACGATCCCTCCCAGCAGGTAGTGAGCCACACCGACCGCACGACCCTGAGTGATGCTCAGAGCACGGGGTTGAATTGCTGGCGCTACCTTGAGCTTGTTGTGTGCCCAGACGATGGACTCGATCAACTCTTGCCAGTAACCACGGCCACTGAACAAGAACATGAGCGAGAACGCCCAGATGAAGTGGGCACCCAAGAACAACAGACCGTAGGCAGACGCTGGTCCACCGTAGGAGTTGATAACCGCAGCCGCTTGACTCCACAGGAAGTCGCGCAACCAGCCATTGATATTCACCGCACTAGCAGCAAATTGGCTGAGGGTATTGGTGGTGCCATTCACGACGAAGTCGCTGGTGCCAATAATGTGATCTACCGCTCCGGTGTTCGGATCGACAGTGCCCCAAACATCGGACTGCATCTTCCAACTGAAGTAGAAAATCACCACCGAGATGGTGTTGTACATCCAGAACAGACCCAGGAAAACGTGATCCCAGGCGGAAGATTGGCAGGTGCCGCCGCGACCAGGACCGTCGCAAGGGAAGCGGAAACCGAGGCTGGCTTTGTCAGGAATCAAGCGCGAAGAACGAGCAAACAGCACGCCCTTCAGCAAGATCAAGACGGTGACGTGAATACAAAGAGCAAAGATGTGGTGAACCATGAAATCGGCGGTTCCCAAGGGGACTGGTGCAGCCGAAATCTTGCCACCGATGGCGATCACTTGCGCTGCAGTGACGTTGGTGGCGCTAACAAGACCAGCTTGGGACCACACAGGAGCCTGTGAAGCGACCCAAGGAGCCGTTGAGCCAGCACCTACCGCACCGTGGTGCAGAGCTTGAACCCATTGGGCAAAAACAGGTTGAAGCGAAATGGATGCGTCGGAGAACATGTCTTGAGGACGACCAAGTGCCTGCATGGTGTCGTTGTGCACGTACAGACCAAAGGAGTGGAAGCCTAAGAACAAAGTCACCCAGTTGAGGTGAGAGATGATCGCATCGCGATGGCGCAGAACCCGGTCTAGGAGATTGTTCTGATTGACGACCGGATCGTAGTCACGAACCATGAAAATGGCTGCGTGGGCAGCACCACCAACGATCAAGAAACCACCAATCCACATGTGATGGGTAAACAGCGAAATTTCTGTCGCGTAGTCCACACCCATGTAGGGATAGGGGTTCATGGCGTACATGTGCTGGGCAACGATGATCGTGATCGAGCCTGACATCGCCAGGTTGATCGCCAACTGTGCGTGCCAAGAGGTAGTTAGCACTTCGTACAGACCCTTGTGGCCTTCGCCAGTCAAAGGACCCTTGTGCACTTCGAGCAATTGCTTGATCGAGTGACCGATGTTCCAGTTGGTACGGTACATGTGGCCAGCGACGATGAACAGCACTGCCAAGGCCAAGTGATGGTGAGCAATGTCGCCGATGTACAGAGCACCTGTTTGGGGGTTAAGACCGCCCTTGAAGGTGAGCATGTCAGCGTACTTCGACCACTGCAATGTAAAGAAAGGCAAAAGACCTTCTGACATCGACTTAAGGCCAGTCAACTGATCCCACTGCGCTGTGTCAAAAAGGCCGGGGATCACCACTTCCGAAGCTTTCTTCCCAGCATCTAATTGAGCCTGCACAGGAATAGCGACGTGGATCAAGTGACCTGTCCAACTCAGACATCCCAGACCGAACAAGCCAGCCAAGTGGTGGTTGAGCATAGACTCCACATTCTGGAACCATTCCAGCTTTGGAGCGCGGACGTGGTAGTGGAACCAGCCTGCAAACAAGAAAGCAGCTGCAATCACCAACATGCCGATGGCCATGAGGGAGAGTTGCGAAGTTTGAGTGAAACCCACTGCTCGCCAAAGGTGGAAGAGACCAGAGGTCATCACCAGACCACCTTGCTTGAAGCTGGCACTAGCGGTTGCTGGATCGTTAAGCACCTCTTGGCCAAACACAGGCCATGCGAACTGAGCGCTGGGCTTGAGCGTGGTCGGTGCATCGACCCAATCGGCGTAATTGGAGAAGTTGCCACCGTGCCAGAACATGCCGCTCAACCACACGCAGACCACAGCAAGGTGGCCGAAGTGGGCAGAGAAGATCTTCCGGGAGATCTCTTCTTTATCAGAAGTATGTGTTTCGAAATCGTGAGCGAGAGCATGTAGGTCCCAGATCCAGGTCGTGGTCTTAGGACCGCGAGCCAGGTTTCTCTCGAACCAACCCGGCTTGCCCCATTTTTCAATGGAGGTCGGCACTGGGTTGTTGTCTACGAGAACCCTTACGGGTTTCTCTCGCTCCTGTGGAGTTGTAGACATTGAGGATCTCTCCTTAGCGTTTAGTGCGTCGCTTTTGAGGGCACGCAGTGTATCGGAACGAGAACCACAACGTACGCACCCATGGATCTGGCAATAAGCAGATGATGATGGCTGTCCCACCGTGGGCGTACGCAGTTACAGGGCATTATAGGTCTAGGTTTTCCCTGACTAACCAGTGCTTAACAAATTTTAAGATCGCCTGAAAAGCTCTTCGGAGCTTGGTTTGAGCCGGTAACATACCGAAGCCATGTAGCGCTCTATTGCAACCATTAAGAATATTAAACATTTTCGAAATATTTCTTTAGGAACTTAGGCCGAACCAGTGCTGTCTTGAGGCGCAATGATATGATGCGGTTTGATTTTCAGGATTTCATCGATGCACTGTGCTCAACGGTATTGGCTAGCTGGATTGATGGCGCTCTCTATCGCGGCACCTGCGCTAGGCCAACCGACTACCGCCCCCAAAAAAGGGCAAACGACAACTACTGTGTCGGAGGTCGTCAAACCGATCCCCGATCCCCAAAAGTTCCGGCAGCTGGAGCAGCAGGGCAGTGCTTTGAGCATTGCGGGGGCAGAGCAAACGCTTAAAGAAGCCCAGGCCGCTGCCCAAGACGGCAAATTCGAAGAAGCCGTCCGCAAAAATCAGGATGTGGTGACCATGCTGAACCAGATGTCAACCTTTCACTCCCTGCTCTCGAAGGCTTTTGCGGGCATCGACAACCGGATCGCCGACGAAGAAAAACAGCTCGCTCTGCAAGCAGCGATCAGGCGCGACGAAGCCACATACCAATTGGCCTTGATTCACCGTGCCCAGGGCAAGCCTGAACTGGCTGTGCCTTTGCTGGTGCGGATTACCACCAGCCAAAATCCGACCCGCGAACTTGGCCAAAAAGCTTATCAGCAGTTGTTTGAGATCGGGTTCGTCAAGTCCCAGTACCCACGGCCCTAGGGCAAATTGACCTGGGAGAAAACACGGGTTGGCATACCCCAAACGTAGATAAATCCTTCGGCAGCTTGGTGGTCGAAGGTATCGCCTTCTGAGTAAGTAGCCAATTTAGGGGCATACAGAGAGAAAGCACTCTTGCGACCGACAACCGTTGCAGTACCACGGTGCAGACGCAAACGGACGGTTCCGCTGACTGTTTTTTGGGTCTCTTCGACAAAAGCATCGAGGGCCTGGCGCAGCGGACTATACCAAAGACCGTTGTAGACCAATTGGGCGTAAGTCTCTTCAATCCCACGCTTGTAGGTGCTTACTTCTCGTGGCAAGGTGAGGGCTTCAAGGGCTTGATGGGCTTGGATCAAGACGACACCGGCGGGACATTCATAAATTTCTCGGGATTTGATGCCGACGAGACGGTTCTCGACCATATCGATGCGGCCAATGCCATTCTCACCAGCAAGGCGATTGAGTTCAGTGACCAGGGGAATCGGGCGCAGAGAACTGCCATTGAGAGCAACAGGAATACCCCGGACAAAGTCGATTTCGAGATAAGTCGATTCGGCTGGGGTATCGCTCACCGCACGGGTCATCGCGTAGACTTCTTCTGGTGGTTCCTGCCAGGGATCTTCAAGCATTCCACATTCCACAGAACGACCGAGCAAGTTGAAATCGACGGAGTAAGGCGATTTTTTCTTCACGGGGCTTGGAATCCCAAAGCGTTCCCCGTAGGCGATCGTTTCTTCGCGGGACATCCCCCATTCCCGTGCTGGAGCCAAGATTTTGAGGCGCGGATCCAAGGCGCTGATCGACACATCGAAGCGCACTTGATCGTTCCCTTTGCCCGTGCAGCCGTGGGCGACAGCATCGGCACCGACTGCTTTGGCACACTTGACTAGTAGGCGGGCAATCAGAGGACGTGCTAGGGCTGTGGCAAGAGGATAGGAACCTTCGTAGAGCGCGTTTGCCAAGAGCGCATTGAACGCATAATCAGCCACAAACTCTTCGCGAGCATCTTGGACGATCACTTGAGAAGCCCCAGACTTGAGACCTTTTTGGCGAATTGCTTCCAAATCGTCTCCCTGACCGAGGTCTACCGCCAGAGCAACCACCTCTTCAACACCCCATTCCTGCATTAAGTAGGGGATGCAGACGGAGGTATCCACGCCACCCGAATAGGCCAAAACAACTTTTTTTGCCCGCGCCATGCTGTGCTTCCGCAGTTCATCGCCCAGATCTTAACCGCTTAGAGAGACGTTTTATTCGAAACGAGTGCCGAGCGACGGGTTTGAAGCGCATTTTCCTGAATAAAGATCTGGGTGAAGAAGCACTCCTCATCAGCAGTACAGGCGATGCCAACGCCGGTACGGGAGTAGCGCCCTTCAAGGTTTTGGCGGTGGCTTGGGCTGGAGAGCCAATCCGCCATGGCCTGAATATCCGGCTGTTCGTAGCCCGAATTGGCCGCCACGTTTTCACTGGCCGCCCGGTAGGGAAGTGCGATTAACTTGAGGCGCTGAGAAAATCTTTCGTGTCCAAAAGGAGCCCTCCCTTCCGCCATAGATTTGCTATGCTGACGAGCCACTGCGCTAATCCGCAGATCCCAGGTCAGTTGGGGAAGGTGATGTGCTGTTCGGTATTCATTCACCCGCAGGTAAAGTGCCTGTTCCATAGCAAGTAGGGCACTTTTATCAAATTCTTGAGCGATTGCGGGGAGGGGAAAAATATTCAGCAGAAGAGCAATAAGATAAGAAAACCTGCGCATAGAATGAGGTCTCAATCTAACAGCAGTCATTGTGCCCATTGCAGGTACTGTTTTTATATGCGACTAAGTACGGAACTTCGGCTGTGAGCATACGTATTTATGGCAATCGTCTAATACGTACTCCTAATGGTCAGCAGACCCGGCCTACCCTGGGTCGGGTTCGTACAGCCGTTTTTGGTCGCTGGCAGGCCATGGTTGAAGATGCCCATTGGCTCGATTTGTGCGCAGGCGCAGGCACCATGGGTGCAGAGGCACTGGCACGGGGTGCGCAGAATGCTCTCGGTATTGAAATTTCGCAAAATGCTGCCAAGATCGCAGCGGAGAATTGGGAACGGATTGCCCCAGGCAAAGGCACGATTTGGAAGCTCGATATTGTGACGGGATTAGAGCGTCTGAAGGGCAGAAAGTTTGATTTGATTTATTTCGATCCCCCGTACCAAAGTGGTCTTTATCTTCCAGTCTTAGAGGCAATTGGGGGCTTAGAACTATTGGCTGAAGAAGGTGAATTAGCCGCAGAGCACGATCGGCGCATGACAAATTTGCCTGAGCAGATCGGCGCTTTAATCCGTGTAGACTACCGTGTTTACAGCGATACAGCGATAAGTTACTACCAAATTCATCTTCCGGAAGCCAATGAAATGCTGTTAGATGCTTGACAGACTTGATGGATAAAAGGTTGATTTTAATCTGAGAGGGCTGCACTGCGATCCCTACTTTGGTAACATAGGCTAACTGCGGAAATACCCGAAAAGACAATCTATGCCCTTACGCTTTGCGAGCCAGAATACGTGGAACAGCATTTCTCATTCAGCGGTCAAGGCAGCAGATCTACTACTATCGGTGAATGATCAGTAGCCAGCAAACCGCCGAAAATGCCTTTCCAGAGAGCCAGAACAGTTCCCGTGGGTGGACTTGTTTTCTGATTGGTCTCGCAATGTTGCCAGTCAGCACGGTAATATTTCTATTCTGTTGGCTTTTTGCCCTCTTGTTTGAGTGGCGGGGGCTGGCGCGATTGGGGACGCATGGGTTGGGGCGGTGGTTGCTTATCGTCAGTGCTTTACTCACTGTGATGTGTGCTTTTAGTTATCGTCCTCAAGACAGCTTGGTCGGGCTGTTCAATTACTTGCCCTTTTTTCTCTTTTTCGGCCTTACTCTGCGGTTGGTGACTTCTCAAGAGCGCATCGCGCAAGTGATTCAAGTGGCCGTGGCCAGCGGTCTGATTACTGGCTTGGCAGGCACTTTTGAGTGGTTTTCGGGAGTGAACTGGTGGTGGGAACCGATTCCTGGGGTGATTTTACTGGTGATTGGTTCTCCCCAAGAAGCTGGCATTTTGGAGCGGGTAACTTCTTTTTTTGGTTGGCCCACGTCTGCTGCTACCTTTTTCTTGATGTTGATGCCGCTGCTGATTTCTAGCATGTTAGCCAAAACACCCAAGGGTGCATCGGCTCTCTACGCCTATTCAACGCTCATTTCGATGGGCATTGCCCTCATCGGTACAGCATCAAGAAATGCTTGGGGCATCGCTCTGCTCGCCTGTGGAAGTTTGCTGATTGTGGGACGACGTTTCTGGCTGTTTGCTGCTCTTTTGCTCGTTACGATTGCCATTTTGATCTCTGGCCTTGGGTCTGCCCAGTCGCCTGTTGTCGATGCCCTACGCCACGTCGTTCCCCCCGTTTTTTGGCAGAAAGTTTCTGCTAGCGTGCAGACCGGAACCTCCTCTTACGAATCCCTCAATAATCGCTACGACGCTTGGCATATTGCTTGGGACATGACGCAGAAGCGTCCACTGACGGGCTGGGGTCTCCAGACGTTTCCTGTTGTTGAGAAGGAAGTCTATGGACGCAAAGCGGATACCCTGCTTCATGCCCACAATCTCTACCTAACGTACACAGCGGAAACAGGGATTCCCACAGCTCTTGTGTTGATCAGCTTTTACGTTTGGACACTCATTCAAGGCATTCGAAGCACTTTCAAAATGCCTCCAGGAATTGAGCGTTGGCAGTTGATCGGTCTGCTCACGGCGCTCAGTGCTTACTTGCTCTTTGGCATCTCCGACGTCCCTTTTTACGATGCGCGGATTAATGCGCTGATCTGGGTCTGGATGGCACTCATTTGGCGGCATGCTCAACTGATTGAGGTCGCTTCACCACCGAAAAGTCCTCATGCCTGAGCGCTCTATTCATCGGCATCTTTGCCTAGGTTGGCTCGGAAATTGAGCATGATCTCGTCGAGCGCATCCATTTCGATCAAGAAAGCATCGTGCCCGTGATCCGAATGTAACCACGCAAAACGGGCATCTGGAATGAAGCGAGCAAGTTCTTGCTGTTCCTCAGGGGGGTAGAGTACATCCGAATCAATGGCAACGATCAAGGTCGGTATCAGGATACTTGCGAGGGCAGTTTCGTAGCTCCCTCGATTTTCGCCAACATCGTGGGCATCCATGGCGTAGGTGAGGGCAACGTATGCGTTGGCATCGAAATGCTGCACTAGCCGCGTGCCCTGATAGCGAAGATATTCGGCTATGGCAAAGCGGTGCTGTGAGTTTCGCTCTCGCCCAAAGCGAGCCTCGAAACTCGTCTGACTGCGGTAGGTACACATCGCCACCATCCGGGCGGCAGCTAGGCCAGCAGCAGGTGGCTGATCAGGATCGTAGTGGCCTTGCTGCCAAAGCGGATCGGCGAAAATGGTCTGGCGCTGGGCTTCGCTAAGGCCAATGCACCAAGCGGAATGGCGGCCTGAACAGGCAATGGCGGCCATGGCCTCGACCCGTTCAGGATAGAGTAGTGCCCATTCGAGTGCTTGCATCCCGCCGAGGGAACCTCCTAGCACGAGTTTCAGCCGCTGAATGCCGAGACTGTTTAGCAAGAGTGCCTGGAGGCGCACCATGTCGCGGATCGTAATCGACGGAAAATCTGCCCCCCATAGACGGCCTGTACGGGGATTAAGGCTGGCAGGGCCAGTGGTGCCGTAGCAACTGGCCAGGATATTGCTGCAAATAATGAAGTTGCGAGCCGGATCGAGGCTGCGTTCGGAGCCCAGTAGGGGTGCCCACCAAGTATCAGCATCGGCAGAACCGGTAAGGGCATGGCAGACGAGCACAGCATTGTCACCGTCGAAGTTGCCCCAGGTACGGTAGGCAACTTCAACCTCCTCTAGCTGTTCTCCCGATTCAAGCACGAAGTTGCTGGATCGCCAGAAGCGAGTTTCGGGGGAGAAAAATGGGCGAAAGTCCATCAGCGCAGTTGCAAGGCTTGATCGAAGTCCGCCTTGATGTCGTCAATGTGTTCGATGCCCAAGGAAACCCGCACGAGATCTTGACTAACACCAGAAGCAACTTGCTCAGTCTCAGAGAGTTGCTGGTGGGTGGTGGAAGCAGGATGAATGACCAGGGTTTTGGCATCGCCGACGTTGGCAAGATGGCTGGCGAGTTTCACCCGATCAATAAAGGCACGACCCGCATCGTATCCTCCCTTCAGGCCAAAGGTGAGCACGCCGCCAAAACCGTGGCTGAGGTACTTCTTCGCAAGCGTGTGGTAGGGATGCTCCGGGAGTCCTGGATAGTTGACCCAGGCAACTTGGTCGTGACCGGAAAGCCATTCGGCTAGAGCGAGGGTGTTGTCCACTTGGCGCTGTACCCGAAGTGAGAGGGTTTCAAGTCCCTGCAAAAATAGAAAGGCATTGAAAGGGCTTAGGCATGGGCCAAGATCCCGCAACCCTTCGACCCGTGCGCGGATAATGAAAGCGATGTTGCCAAAAGAACTGCCTGGCCCAAAGACTTCGTAGAAATTGAGGTTGTGGTAGCCAGGGGACGGCTCAGTGAAGAGTGGAAAACGTCCATTTCCCCAGTCGAATCGGCCTGAATCAACGATCACTCCGCCAATAGAGGTACCGTGGCCACCGATCCACTTGGTGGCAGAAGCGACAACGATATCCGCTCCATGTTCGATTGGTCGCACCAGATAGCCACCGCATCCGAAGGTGTTGTCCACAATCAAGGGAATGCCGTTCTGGTGCGCGACTTGGGCGAGGACGGTGTAGTCCGGCACGTTGAACTGCGGGTTGCCGAGAGTCTCGATGTAGATTGCCTTTGTATTCGCGTCGATGGCCTTCTCAAAATCGGTTGGCTCATCGCCTTCGACAAATTTGACACCGATGCCGAGTCGGGGCAGGGATACTTTGAACTGGTTATAGGTGCCACCGTAAAGGTAGGAAGTCGAAACGATGTTGTCACCCGCTTGAGCAAGATTGCTGATCGCTAGAAACTGCGCTGCTTGACCACTGGAGGTGGCGAGAGCCGCGACTCCACCTTCGAGAGCAGCGATACGCTTCTCGAAAACATCCGTGGTCGGATTCATGATCCGCGTGTAAATATTGCCAAATTCTTTCAGCGCGAACAGGTTGGCACCGTGTTCGGCACTGTCGAAGACAAAAGAGCTGGTCTGGTAGATGGGCACGGCTCTAGCATTGGTGCCTGGGGCAGGTTCTTGGCCAGCATGAACCTGCAAAGTTTCAAAACGGTACTCGGACATGTTCTCCTCCTGATTGAACCCACCGACTTTTGTCCGATAAGTCCATCAACATATAGTATTTATAACTGTCTGGGGTGTCAATTTGCAGGCTGAAGCTGTAGAAAGCGGTTTACGCATTTCCTAGTAAAGCGCGATGCAGGTCATCGATTAAGTCATCGACTTCCTCGACACCCACAGAGAGGCGGACGAGTCCGTCATCAATTCCGAGTGTGGCGCGCTTATCGGCAGGAATTGAAGCGTGGGTCATGATGCCTGGGTGCTCGATCAAGCTCTCGACACCCCCTAAGCTCTCAGCGAGGGCGAAGAGATGGCAGCCTTCTAGAAAGCGACGGGCAGGTTCGAGGCCATCCTTGAGAACTGCAGTGACGATGCCACCGAAGCCCCGCATCTGGCTTTTGGCCAAGGCATGCTGGGGGTGACTCTCCAAGCCGGGGTAGATCACTTTGGCGAGCTGAGGTTGCTCTTGGAGCCAGTGGGCAATGGTGAGGGCGTTGGAGCAGTGACGCTCCATGCGCAGGTGCAGGGTCTTCAGTCCCCGCAGAGCGAGAAAGCTATCGAAGGGGCTAGCGATGGCACCGACAGCGTTGTGCAAGAAAGCAAGCTGTTCGGCCAGAGTGGGATTGTCACCGACAACGACGATGCCACCGACCATGTCCGAGTGGCCATTGAGGTACTTGGTCGCTGAATGAACTACGAGGTCGATACCGTGTTCTAGGGGGCGTTGCACCCAGGGACTAGCAAAAGTATTGTCGCAGGCCGTGAGGATGTTGTGCTGCTTGCCGATGCGGGCGATGGCGGTCAGATCTGCCAGTTTTAGGAGGGGATTGGTGGGTGTCTCTACCCAGATCAGGCGCGTCTGCGGTCGGATTGCCTGCTCTAGAGCGTCGAGGTCAGCCAGGTTGACAAAGCTAAAGTCCAGACCTGCTGAACGGCGGCGCACCCGCTCGAAGAGGCGATAGGAACCGCCGTAGAGGTCATCCATGGCAATAATGTGGGCACCTGTATCAAGACATTCTAGTAAGGTGGCGATGGCTGCAAGACCCGAGGCGAAGGCATAGCCCTGGGTTCCCCCTTCAAGGTCAGCGATACAGCGTTCGTAGGCGTTGCGGGTCGGGTTCTGGCTGCGAGAGTACTCGTAGCCCTTGTGGACACCGGGACTTTCCTGGACGTAAGTAGAAGTGGCATAGATCGGTGTCATGATCGCCCCTGTGGAGGGATCCGGTGTTTGGCCAGCGTGGATAGCGCGGGTGCCGAAGGCGTGGTCTTTGGTGTTGGTCATTGATTTAGGGCATGAAAAAGCGACTAACGGGTTTGGCGGCGCAGGTAATTGAGTAGATCGATGCGGGTGATCAGCCCTAGGAAGCTTTCACCGTCCATGATGATCGCTACGTAGCCCTGGTCGAAAATGGGCAGTAGTGCATCGATAGAGGCATCGGCCTTCAGTGTTTCGATCCGCGCAGTCATGGCCGAGTGCACCGGATCAGCAAATCGGCCATCCCGATTGTAGACAGCCAGAAGAATGTCCGATTCATCGACGATACCCACCACTTTGCCTCCGGCAAGAACTGGCAATTGGGAAACATCTGTAATGCGCATTCGGTTGTAGGCCGTCAGCAGGGTGTCTTTGGGACCCACTGTGGTCGTCCCCCCCTTGTCGTGGCGGCGGCTGATCAAATCTCGAAGGTCGCCGTGGTTCTCGCGCTGCAGATAGCCCTGATCGAGCATCCAGTAGTCGTTGTACATCTTCGTGAGGTATTTGTTGCCGCTGTCACAGATGAAGGTGACGACGCGCTTCGATTCGCTCTGGCGGCGGCAATAGCGTAGTGCAGCAGCCACCAAGGTACCGGAGGAGGAACCCGCCAGGATTCCTTCTCGCAATAACAATTCGCGGGCGGTGTGGAAGCTCTCTGTATCGCTTACAGTGAAAGCTTCGCGCACTAAAGAGAGATCCGATAGGGACGGGATGAAGTCTTCACCGATGCCTTCCACCGCCCAAGAACCCGCTTCGCCGAGATGGCCTGTTTCAATGTAGGGAGCCAAGATCGACCCTTCTGGATCTGCGAGAATCATCGAGACATGGGGTGCGACCCGCTGAAAGTAGCGTCCTAGGCCTGTGATCGTTCCCCCCGAACCGACACCACAGACGACAGCATCGAGATCGTGGCTCATCTGTTCCCAGATCTCAGGTCCGGTGGTCTCCTCGTGGGCACGCGGGTTCGCTGGGTTAGCGAATTGATTGACATAAAAAGCCCCCGGGATCTCGGAGGCGATGCCTTCGGCCATGTCCTGGTAGTACTCGGGGTGGCCTTTTACAACATCGGAGCGTGTCATACGCACTTCAGCTCCTAGTGCCTTGAGATGGAAAACTTTTTCCTGAGCCATCTTGTCTGGGATCACGAGAATCAGTCGATAGCCACGGCTAGCTGCTACTAGTGCCAATCCCAATCCCGTATTGCCCGCCGTTGCCTCAACAAGGGTGCCACCAGGCTTCAACTTTCCTTCCGCCTCAGCCGCAAGGATCATCGATAGGCCAATCCGATCCTTAATCGAACCCCCTGGGTTTTGGTTTTCGAGTTTGACAAAAAGTCTACAAAGTCCCGTATCGAAATGTTTCAGCTCGACCATCGGCGTATTGCCGATCGTCTCCAAGAGATCTGCACAGTACTGGTTCGCAAAGCCCTGCTTGGATGGTTCAGTCTGGAGAGCCATAGACGGAGCTGCCTATCTGAAATACAGATTGAAGCCTAACACAGCTCTTAAGCTAGGATTTCGAGGAGTTTATCGACCTCAAAAGCCTCCGCAATCGGCTCTGCGTATCGATAAATTGAGAACACCAGAGCTGAAGGAATTTGAGTATGAGTGAGTACACCGGTGGATGTTTGTGTGGAAAGATCCGTTACAAAATCTCAGAGGAACCCATTTTTCCGCACTTTTGCAGTTGTCATATGTGTCAGCGATGGTCTGGGTCAGCAGTTGCCACATGGGTTGATTTTCCGCGAGTGTCTTTGTCTTTTGAGGGTTCTGGTACTGAACTTACCTTATATCGAACCTGCGAAACGACTCAGAGAGGATTTTGTCCAGTCTGCGGTAGTGGAATTTGTGCATTAGATGATGGGTCTGAATATATTTGTATCACTGTGGGAACTCTCGATGACCCAAATCCGATGGCACCTGAGTCACAAAGTTTTCCTGAATCCGCACCCTCTTGGCTAGCAGATTGGAGGTTTGAAAATGGAAGAACGGAATTTCGCTGACTTCGTGACCATATTTGGAGAGGAATTCTGTGAGGCTCTATCTCCCGTCGTTGGATGGGAGAACATCACACCACAAGATAGTTACGAGATTTTCTGTAGCGCTTTTAATCAAAAACCAAGCCAGCAAATGCTTTCATCCCTCAACGAGTCCCAATTAGAGCATTTACGTACTACCTGCAAACAGCATATTGAATATCAAGGCATAACGATCGACCATGTGCGCTCATTTGTGTCTGGCACACTTGCGCGATGGCCTGTGGATAGTGGCTAACAGCATTGTTCAGCTCTTGGAAGCTTGCTCAAAATTAAGCCTCCTCGGTAAAATATGGCCATGATAGTTGCACTCCCATCTGAGCAGAAATTCCTTCTCACGGGCATGACATGGTCAGAGTATGAGGCCATGCTGAAGATTGTGGGTGAGCGACCAATTCGTTTGACCTACGATCAAGGCACTTTAGAACTTATGAGTCCCTCCTACAATCACGAACGCTGGAAAAGATGCTTTTACATCATCTTCCTCGTGCTTGGTGAAGAATTAGATATTCCTTTTTTTAGTGGTGGATCGACAACTTTTAGGCGCGAAGA
>JACMLN010000019.1 GCA_014379585.1 Gloeobacterales cyanobacterium ES-bin-313
CAGAATCAGTTCTGGCGAGAGTTCGACGAGGCGCACTTCTGCGAAGGCAAGGGCTAGACCAACGATTACCAATAAAAGTGTGTAAGGAATGCGCCGAAACCACGGCGACAACTGCGAAAAAGTCGAAACGCTCAAAGCAACGAGTAAGACCAACAGGAAGCGTTTGAGGCTCTCGTCAATATCAAGTACGCCTAAATCTTCCATAGATGACAACCTCACAATACACTGCAGTACCTATAGCATGACCGATTGTGCTAATGAGCAGGCATACTTTTCAATCGTCCTCACCTCACCTTGACATCCTTTTCACTACTGTGATCGTATATTCTTTACGTGAAATCCTGTGGTGAAGAGGCAGAGACGCTTGCCTGCAAGGTTCATCGAGGGGGTAGCATGGGGATTTTCCAATGACAGCTAACGAAGCGATAAATCAAGGGATAGGTCGAGTTTTTTCGGTGCATATTGGCCCAATTGCACCGATTGGCCTCAAGGGTGTGCCGAGTGGATTTGTAAAGCACAACGTTGAAGGGTCGATTTCAGTTGGGCCATTGGGGCTGCAGGGAGATCACCAGGCGGATTTGAGTGTCCATGGTGGTCTTGAAAAAGCAGTCTACGGCTACGGCGTTTCGAACTACGATCTGTGGCGCAGCGAGTTTCCCCAACATGGGGCAAAGTTCGTGCCAGGTGGTCTTGGTGAGAACTTAGCCATCGAAGGGCAAAACGAGGAAAGCGTTTTCATTGGTGACATCATCTCCATCGGCAGTGCCATTTTGCAGGTCTGCCAACCCCGTCAGCCTTGTTTCAAATTTGCTTTGCGCTTTGAGGACAATCGGATGCCAGGAGCGATGATGAAAAATGGGCGCTCTGGCTGGTACTATCGGGTCTTGCAGGCAGGAACCCTAACAGCAGGCGATCCGATTCACCTGAATGAAAGACCCAACCCAAGTTGGCCAATGTCCCGTTTCGTCGCTTTAATCACTTCGAACCGTTTCACCGAAGCCGAAGCCGAAGAAATTGCAGAAATGTCCGGGCTGGCATCGGATTGGCGCGCTTCTGCGAAAGCGCAAAGCCGTCGATAACATGATCAAATCAATGACGACAGAACCTTAAGGTACAGTCAGCTTGAAGACTGTGCCGAAGCCTAGATTTGTGCCGGAGTTTGGAGTACCGCAGGCATAGGTCGTGCCGTAGAAACTGCCATCGCTGGCCTGGATCAAGCTTGCCACAGGATTACAGCCGTCAAGTCCACGAGTAAAAGAATACAAGGTCGAGAGCACTCCAGAAGGTGTGATCTTGAAGACAGTCCCTCCGCTATTGGCACCGCAATAGCGTGTTGTGCCGTAGAAATTGCCATCAAGACCCTGGATCAAGCTTGCCGCAGGATTACAACCTTCGACCATATTGTTGTTTGCAAAGGAATGTAAGGTTGTCAGCACGCCGCTCGGAGTGATCTTAAAGACCGTACCGCTATTTTCTGCTCCGCCGTAGAATGTCGTTCCGTAAAAATTTCCATCATTACCTTGCACCAAACCAGATTGGACAAAATCCCCATCGGGGCCACTAAAAGAATATAAAGTCGTCAGCGTACCGTCCGTCTTGATCTTGAAGATAGTGCCAGCACCGGACGCACCACCACCACGAGTCGTTCCATAAAAATTGCCGTCGTTACCCAGCACCAAACCCGCTGCAGGCTGGGAGCCGTCTATCACATTGAATGTATACAAAGAAGTGAATTGACCGCTTGGAGACACTTTGAAAACAACTCCTCTGCCGTAACGCAGAGCATAGTAATCGCGAACAATTTTGCCACCAGCAATGGTTGTTCCGTAGAAATTGCCATCGAGCCCTTGAACCAAGGGAGCATTTGGGGCATTGCCATCTCTACCATTGCTAAATTCATGTAAATTTGTCAAAGTACCCGTCAAGCTAAGGCTGAAGGCAGTTCCGAAACCTGGATAAGGTCCACCACCAAATGTTGTTCCGTAGAGTAACCCGTCGCTACCTTGAATAACGGGTGCCGCTGGACTCCTGCCATTCGAGGAATTAAAGAGCAGCAAATTTGTCAAGGTTCCAGTCGGTGTCATCTTGAACACCGTGCCATAACCTGTCTGAAAAGTAGCAGTTGGGTTGAAGGTTGTACCACCGTATTGAGTCGTTCCGTAGAAGTTACCATCTTGCCCTTGTATCACACTGCTTAAGGGGTATGCTCCTTCAAAGCCTTGAAATATGTGCAAAGTCGTCAGCGTTGCTGGTGAATCGGCGAGGGCTGTTGTTTCTTCGGCGAAGGTCGCCAATGATCCGGAACAGAGTAATCCTATTGTCAGAAGTGTGCTGGCAAAGAAAGTCCCAATTGAGCGATGCATCTGTTGCACTGAGCAAGTTTTATCGCCAGACATGTATATTGTTGTTCTACTGATTTTTATTCCTTTCATAGCAGCCCTGAAAAATAGCGCGATTTTTCGGGCAATTCTACCATTAAAGAAACCTGCATTAAGAGATACAGTCTCTTCGGTTGAAAAACTTTACGAAAATTCTTTCAGAGCGCATCGTAATCCAAAAACTATTGACCACCGACGACGACATTGCGGATGCGCAGACTGGGGCCACCGCAGCCGACCGCGAGGCCATTTTGACCACCTTTGCCACAACCGCCGGATTCATCCCAGCCGAAGTCATCACCAATGGCTTCGATATCTTCAAGGGTCTGGAAGACGTTGCCGGAAAGATTGACATCGCGGACTGGTTCGGCCAGTTTGCCATTGCGAATCATCCAAGCTTCTCCAGCGGCAAAGGTGAACATTTCGCCGTTGGTCATCCCTCCTAACCAGTTGCGCGCGTAGACCCCTTCACCAATTCCTTCGATCAAATCGGCGACAGGGACATTACCCCGATCGATCCAGGTATTGGTCATCCGGACAATCGGTGGATAGTTGTAGTCCAAACAGCGAGCATTGCCTGTGGGTTGTTCTTCGAGGGTGCCAGCGGTTTCCCGCGAGTGCAGTCGTCCGACCAATTCCCCTTCACGGATGAGCGCTGTCGTGGTCGCTGGAACCCCTTCGTCATCGTAGGCGTAACTGCCACGATGCCCTTGAGGCAGTGCCCCATCGTAAATATTCAGTTCCTTTGGGCCAAATTGCCGTCCCAGACTCATCACTTCTAAAATGTCGGGATTTTCGTAGGCCATATCTGCTTCGGAAAGATGACCGAAAGCTTCATGAACGAACAATCCTGTTAAAAGTGGATCGATCACAACCGTATATTCGCCGCCCTTGATGGCAGGCAAGGTTAAAGCAGTGACTGCGCGCTGGGCTGCCTCTACAACTTTGGTATCCAAGCCCATCAGATCGTCGAACCCAAGCCGCGATCCATGAGTTTCCCTGCCTGTCTGAACGATACTGCCATCTCGTGCTGTGGCACTAAAACGCATTTCCAGATCGATCCACTCCTGTTCAAGAAATGTGCCTTCCGAAGTAGCGATCAAGACTTTTTGCCAGCTATCCCCGTAACGGACAGTCGTACTGGCAATTTGCGGTGAAAAGGTCTTCAAGATGGCGTTGTAGTGATCGCAGAGCGCTTTTTTCTCAGCCAACGAGACTGTGCGGGGATCGCGGCCACCCAAAAAGAGTGGAACGCTGCGGCGCACTGGATCTACCTCAGCCAGCAATGTTTCTTCCGTACCCGTCAGTCTGGCACTGGTGATCGCTTCTTGCAGGCGGGTCTCCAGGTCATCTAAATTGTTGAAACTGGCAAATCCCCAACCGCCCTTGTGGCAAGTGCGCACTTGGCCGCCCACAGTGAGGGTCTGGCTGAGGGTTTCGATTAAGTCCCCACGCAGACCAATGTCGGTGCCTTCGGCGGACTCGATGCGGATCTGCAAAAAGTCAACTTTGGGGCTGTAGGTCTTGATCAGTTGTTCGACGCGGTTGCGCATGGTGTTTAAACGGCTCAGTGGATATTCGAAAACTATTCGCGGGCTAAATTCCGATTCCAAGTCGGAATCTCGATGATTACATCTTGGGTGCCATTGGGCACGCATTGGCAGGCAAGGCGGGACTTCCCTGGCTTCACAGCGCGGGCATTATCGAGCATATCCTCTTCGTCTTCACTCGTTGCATTACAAGAAGACAGACCTTCAACAACATAGACATGACACGTGGAGCAAGCCAAAACGCCGCCGCAGGCGTGATCAATGTCAATTCCGTGGCTCAGGGCAATATCCAAAACACTTCCCGGCAGCCCGTCGTCATCGTAGGGAATCTCCGTCGGATCGACGAGAACTTCTTGTCCATCCGGCAAAAAGCGAAGCCGATACTTAGTCTTGGGAAGCTCGTATTGCGCTTGTTCAATGTAGGGATTGTTGCCGCCCATG
>JACMLN010000149.1 GCA_014379585.1 Gloeobacterales cyanobacterium ES-bin-313
CGTTTAACTAGCTTGAATGGTCCAAACCTCTCTGCGTCGTTTACTTACGATGTCCTTGATCATAGAACTGCAAAAACTATTAACAATCAAATCACAGCGTACCTTTATGACGGGGAAGATATCGTCAGTGAATCAGGCAGCCAAAACGCTGTCTATACTCAAGGGCCAGACATTGATGAAGCTCTACTAAGGAAAAGTGATGTTTATGAATACTATCTTTCAGATGCGCTTGGTAGCACCATAGCCTTGGCTGACGATACAGGATCGATCCGCACAAGTTATAACTATAGCCCTTTTGGTAAAGAGCAGTTATCTGGTTCATCAAGTGGAAATCCATTTAGATACACAGGTCGAGAGAACGATAACACAGGTTTCTACTACTACAGAGCTAGGTACTACAGCCCAGAGTCTATGCGTTTTATTGCGGAAGATCCTATCAGTATAGCAAGTGGAAGCCTTAACTTTTATGCATATGTCTCAAATGATCCAATTAATACACGCGACCCATTTGGACTTAAAGGTGTAACGGTAAGTCAAGAAAGGGCAATAGCCTACAAGTCAAAGGACAGTGAATACCCTAAACTGCTCGTAAATCCAAATGTAACAGATTCTGGAAGGAGTTCAAATCCTCCTATTACCAGGGATCCAGGGCTAAATGCTCCTGGCACAGAAATTATAATTGATATGACATCGGCAAGAATAAAATATGAACCAGGAGAAGTAGATAAGACAGGCACCCGTCCCGATCCTATGGGCTTTGTTAAAGGTGATGATAGAGGACATATTAATGGAAACGAGTTTGGTGGCGCAAACCGTAACCCTGACAACTTAATAGGACAAAATTCAAAATCAAACGGCAACGGAGGAGATTGGTACAAATTTAACAAAGATGTGAGGGATCACCTTGACAAGTCTTATAGTTCATTCTACCTGTATGTATTGCTTGGGTATAAGGGAACTTGTAAGAGACCATATGCGATTTACGCTGAGGCTGTTTTCGACGATGGCACTGACATGGTATTTGGTCCTAAAAGAAACAAGAAATCCCCTAAGAGATAGATAGTATTATGATTTTCTTGGAGTTTGTGTATGCAGGCTAGAGAGCTGTTAAAACTCTACGACCAAGGGCGTAGGGATTTCCGAAATTTAGATCTTGAGTATCTTATTTTCCGCAATATGACATTGGTAGAAGCTGATTTCTCAAGTTCAAACTTGAGATATGCTAATTTTAGCGAAGCAGATCTGGCAAATTCAGACTTTACTAATACTCAGATTGAAAGAACAAACTTTAGTTCTGCAAACTTGCAGAATGCGGCTATTGACACCAGAAGTCTAGAAAATGCAATTCTTTCTAGAACAATCATGCCAAATGGCAGCACAAACGAATTAGCAAGTGTCAAGTATTTAGAGAAATTACTGTCACACTATAAACGCCTTACATGGAAACCAATTTTTGAGACATTCCGAAGTTTTAAAGCTGACCTTAACTCGCAGAATTTTTCCAGTGATGTTGCAGTTTCAAAAATAGGAGGTTTCCCTTGGCTTCCTAAGAATAGCCCTTGGCCTCTTTGTAAAATATGTGGCAAGCCTCAGACCTTTATTTTTCAACTGCGCCTAGGTCTCCTTCCCTTAGCTGATATTGTTGATGATAAGCTAGTACAAATATTCTTTTGCGATACCTGCAGCACAAAACCTGACGAAGAATTCTTTCTTCAATCTTTTGATTGTAATAATACTTGTGGGAATGAGGCAATTCCTCCTAATCCAGCGAGCCTATTAGTAGAGAGGTTAATTACTGGTTGGCAAGAGCGCTCAGATTATCCTAAGGAGTTTGACTTAGAACGTAATGGCTTTGAGTTTAGTGAGGAATTAAAACTATTTCTCATGTCAAAAGACGTAGAGCGAATAGTCGAAGATAGCATTTACGCGATAGAACACAAGCACTTCCCGTATCTTTATGACACATATATCTTAGAGACTACTATGATTACGGATTGTCATAAATCTGGTGGATGGCCTTCGTTGCTCCAAAGTTATCTTCCATACCCAAAATGTAAGATTTGCAAAAAGAGGTGTCTATCAATTTCCGTTTTTAGATGGTTATCCAGAGGGTTGGCGAGACAATGGCAATGGATATCTACTCCAATGTCCCAAGCACAAAGAGCAAATTTTCTTTAGGTTCAAGCGTGACTAGTAAGTCTCGGTCATCCAAGATTGACATCACTTTCCCAACACCCCCCACGTTCAGCAAATCAGGCGTTTTGGGTTCGCCAGCAGTATCAGCAGGCGAACAGAAAACCGGGTTAAGCATTGAGAGTACCCCTACGGTGAGAGTATTTCAACGATATAAAGGCTTTCTAGACAGAATAATACATGCTAATCTCGATATTGCTCTCAGGGCTGCCGACTTTCTTGTTTCCAAATCCAAAAATCATCATTGCTAAGAAGCCCTTGTAGTAAGCCTTTCAGCCTTAACCCGGTTTACTGTTCCGCTGCTTGTATCTTCAGCACAGACCGAGTAACTTCGGTTTGCAAGCCCACATTCACCTGTTGAGTGTGGGAGGTAGTGGGCAGTCTGATCCGTTGATGAGGCCAACAAGCCTGGCGAGTAGTTAAGACCCCTCTACCTCTTGTGCAGCCAATTCTTCAGAACCTGGACGGTATCTTAGGCCGCCTTTATGGATGAGCCTGCATATACAAGCACAGTTTGAAATTGGCTGCCTTGCTTACTATCCCTTCAGGAGTAAACGACCATGGAGCATCCAGTTCTGGGAATAGACATCGGTAAGAGCAAATTCCATGTCCATCTGCTACTCCCAGATGGCAAAGCCAGACCTAAGGTGCTGGCGAACAACGCGCAGGGGCACAGGGACTTGCTTGACTGGTTGGAAAAACTGGGTACTCCTGTAGTGCTCGCCTGTATGGAAGCCACCGGAAGCTATGGTCAAGCCCTCGCCCGGTGACTGCATGATGCTGGTCATGTTGTCAGTCTGGTCAACCCCACCCGCATCAAAGGCTACGCAATGAGCGAAATGACCCGCACAAAGACCGACAAGGTTGACGCGGGACTCATTGCTCGATTCTGTATGGCACTTAAACCAAAGCCCTGGCACCCGCCAGCCGAGCATATCGAACGTCTGCAGGCTCTGATGCGGCGACTCGAAGCCCTTGGCCAGATGTTGCAGCAGGAGAAAAACCGACTGGATGTAAGCACCTGCCAAAGCGTTAAGGAGTCGCTCGACGCTCACATCGTGTTTTTGCAAGCAGATCTCGCCACAACCCGCCAAACAATCCACGAACACATCAATCAGCATCCTGAACTGAAGCGCCAACGCGATTTGCTTGTTTCGATACCCGGAATTGCCGAGCAAACAGCCGCAGCGATCCTGTCGGAAATTGGCTCGATTGATGCATTTGAAAGTGCCAGACAGTTGGCGGCTTTTTGTGGATTGACCCCAAGAGAGCACGCGTCAGGCACATCGGTTCGTGGCAGACCGCGTCTATCACGGGTGGGCAACAGCCGCTTACGAAAAGCCCTGTTTCTCCCTGCGGTCTCTGCTTGCCACTACAATCCAGTCCTGCAGGCGTTGTGGAAGCGTCTACTGGAGCGGGGTAAGAGCAAAATGTCGGTAGTCGGGGCAGCAATGCGCAAACTAGTGCACCTGGTGTTCGGGGTATTGATAAGGCAAATGCCATTCGACGCAGAGTATGGCAAGACCATAGCTTAACCAGCAACAGGAATTGTCTCCTCTAGAAGTGGTTTTTAGTGCCCAGTAGGGCACATGCAGAGCGCGTCCAGTGCTAACTGGACAACTTTTCTGTGTGCACTGACTTCGTGCCGTGTATGGGAAAGAGTTCAACAGCCACTTGACTTTGCACTACGGTATCTACTCAGATCCCAAATCGCAAAATTTTTTCTCCTTGCTCAAGGTTCAAGAGTTTCAATGATACTTATCGCAATCATCTATATTATTCTATACCTCAATAATGAGTATCAAAATAACCAAAATTTTCTCTGTCTTTAGGATAGTTGAAAATTGCTTATTAGAAGTGATATGGTTGCTTTGAAGTCGAGTTCTGCGAGTTTAAAGCCGTTGCAGAACTGGCAGATTTGTGCGTGATTCATCTCGACACAAACATATTAAAATTCACCGCTGCTGCCTAGTTCCCTTAGCTCAATTCTATTCCAATATAGAATTGATTTTTTGTTGATTTCCCGAACTATCTAAAGGACTCATCATGCAACTTTTTTCGAGATTTGTAGGCTCCGGTATTGCTGCTATCACTTCCTCCTTGGTTGTGATGCAGTTGGCAGTTGCTCCTTCAGTTCAGGCTGAGGAAATTACCTGCACCGGATCAATTGGAGCGGTAAGAGTCGATAATCTCCGCGTGCCTCAGGGTGCTACATGTACCCTCAACCAGACAATTGTTCAGGGCACCATCAAAGTAGAAGCCAACGCCACTCTTAAAGCGTCAAGGATCCAAGTCGTTGGCAATGTTCAAGGGGAGAATGCCAAGCAAGTGAACGTCCTAAGCCGTTCTTTTGTTGGAGGCAGTATTCAGCTTGTGCAAGGGGGTTCAGCCCGAATCGAAACCGTTCAAATTAATGGAGACCTGCTGTTTGACGAGAACGTCAGTAGCCTTATTGCCTCTAGAAACACCATTGGTGGGAGCTTGCAAGCCTTCAAAAACACGGGTGGGGTGACGATCTCCGCCAATACAATTGATGGCAACCTGCAGTGCAAGGAGAACGTACCCGCCCCAACTGGTGGCGAGAACATCGTCCAAGGTAATAAAGAAGATCAGTGCGCCGCTCTCTAGAACTGGGCTGAGTTACTGAGTGGGGTTGGATAGGACGCAGCGGTTCTATCCGACCCCATTTTCTTTGGCCTCAGGCTGAAGGCAGGCATTGTCAAACAAAAATTTTGGTGGTGCAGGTGGAGGAGACCATCTGTACCAAGGATGTTGGTAGGAGAGAATTGCCAACTTGGGAATATTTCCTGACAAAATAAGTCTTACAGAATTTTTCTCGCGCTTATTCAGCTAAATTTACAAAAAATTTTTGAAAGCGGCGCTACTTATTCCGAAGCAAACTATTACCTCTGAAGACTTTTTGCCTACTTCAACAAATTTATGCTGACTTGAGCTATAGCATAAGAGTAATATGCTGCTTGCAAGACTCAAGAGAGAATAATTTTCTAACCTGAAGCAATAATTGGATTTGCAAATGAAGAAAAAAAAGGCGAAAGCCGCCTTTAAAATAAATAAGAATTAGAAAGCATTGCGATTTCCATTTTTTGCCGCCAAGCCAGAAAGAGCCTCTACAAACCTTACTTTGAGACTGGATTTCTCCTTTTTTTCGGAAGCGCCCTCAGATGCTGCGGTCATCCAAGAATTTGAGTGCAACTGTCGCTGTTACTTCCGCGTGGCTGAAATAGAATCCATGTCCTGCATCGGCAATTTCTTGGTATTCAGCCCCAGCAATGCCTCTGGCCAACACTTTGCTCCTCTCGGCAGGGATGACTTGATCGCAAGTGCCAGCCAGAACCAGTGTGGGTGATTGAATGTTCTTCAGCACGTTACAGGCATTATGATGGGCTGTCGCCTTGAGTTGCTGTGAAAAGATCTCTGGACAACTGTGGTAGGGACGCACTTCTTGCATGAATTTCTCTAGAGTTTCTCTATGGACATTGATAAAATTCTCAGGGAACAGTAATCGGCAAATCGACCGATAGGCTTCTGCGGAATGTTCTAGTCGCTTCAGACCAAAACGAGTCCACAACGCTTTACCAAGTGAGAGATTACTACGAAAATCTCCGCCTGCCATCGAACAGCCGAGGACTAGTTTGGCGAGTCTTTCGCGGTAATTAAGAGCAAAATGCTGAGCGACCATACCTCCCATGCTGATTCCAAAAAGATGCGCTTCGGGAATTCCCAATGCGTCCATTAGCTCAACTGTGTCTTCTGCCATCTGCCCTACGCTCAAGGGTTTGCTTCCCAAACTACTCAGCCCCACACCACGGTTGTCAAACAGAATCACGCGAAAATGCTTCGCGAGGATGGTCGGAAGCTGCGCACCCCAATCCCGCAGGCTCAAGCCCAAACCCATGATCATCATCAGCGGATGCCCCGAACCAAGCTCTTCGTAGTACATGTCAATGTCGTCAACTCGTACGATAGGCATATCAATATCTCCACAAGTGTTATCTTGAACAACCGCAGTCTTCGGATTTATGTGCATCTGTTTTGCATTTAATTTCTATCTTTAGCTACAGCATCTCGTCAATTCACTTGCCCGCATTCTTTGATGGGCAGGAGGTCATTGACAAAATGCTCAATCTGTGGAAGTGGTTTAATTGCATCGTTGCGAGCGTACCCGGGGTAAAGCCGAGGTACGTTCATTTTTGACCATTAGGGGACAAGTGTTCTCAAGTAGACTTTGCTTTGAAATATAGCTACTGTGATTTCCTTTTCTATTTCCGAAGGGATGAGACTGTTTGCGAATCAGATAATCAGGGGTGTCGATTTACTGCACGTTGGCAGTGTCTGTTGGTTAGGATCTTTCAGCACATCGCCGACTAGACTCCCCATCCTCTCGTCAATTTATCCGATTCGATTTCCTCTTTGGGCAATTTGCGGAAATTTACTCTCTTGCACGATTGGAAATTGCGACTATGCGATCATGAGGAAGAAAAAAAGCTGAAAAAGTAGAAATGGCAGACATCGGAACGTGTGCTGTCAATGTCATCACCCCTGCTGGCATTGAGGCGGCCTCCCTTATCTTAGCAAGCAAAGAGGACATGCCGAAGAACTAGGCATTCTCTTGGCCTCAGCTCTGGCTAAGTACTGACGCTGACTACCAGCGCATCATCAAAATGACATTGCAAGGACATTTAATCGGACTCGTGCGTTACAGTCTTTTTTCGGTTCAGGGCGATGAGACTACTGACACGCTTGAAGTAGAACAGTTAGAGATTTCGCACGAATTTCAAGCGGCAAACACTTCGCGCCTAGCTAAACCTGTGGGGAAGTGGTGTTTTTGGTATGCAGCAAGGGTGGCGCTCACATTGTGTGCGTAAAGGGCCAAATCAACGACTCATCGTGCTTTCCGCCTTGCCAGAGGCTTTCAACTATTATCAGGATGTGATAAGAATCGGAGTACTTGGGATTTGCGCCCAGCGCTCGAGGAGAGGATCTATATGCTTTCGCACTATCTAGGCGATCAACAGAAGAATACTGCCAGCGACTCCTCTACAGTGAAGAGCAGTGATCTCACGCCCTGCGATCAAGTACGCGCTGGTACTGACAACGTTATGACATACCAAGAGCGGCTGAAATATCTGAGGAACTCGAAACTCGGAGAGCTGTTCGGTTTTCAACAAGAAAAGTCTTAGAATTCTGGGATTTACTCTAACTAGCAGCACCCAGATCGCCATTCTGACCTTACCCAAATTTAATAGACAGTCTTCAATATTTGCATAATTCGCATCTACGAATTCGGAGGTCGATCATCCCGCCACTTTTTTGGCTGCTGCTTCACCTCGTCGGTCATAGCGGGCGGTTGTATTGACCAAGGCATGACCGACTAATCGCGGAACGCCTGGGAGATCTGCACCTGCATCGATCAAACCACTGATATAGGATTTTCGTAAATCGTGGGGACTGAAATCTTTAAGCCTTGCACTTTTCCCCAATCTTTCGAGAATTTTAAATAGGGCACCAGGACTTATGCATTGACTAGGACGAATCTAAACCTTGCCGTCCTCAAAAGCGCACCCACCTCCTCAGTGATATTTCCCCCAGACTTGCCTAGGAAGTTTCTCTGGTAGAGTTTAAAGTAAATTGAAGCCCATAGCTAACTAGAAAATTGCACATCCAGACTGGGCAATCCCAACCCAACTGGCACCTCACTCAAGATATTCTGGCCTCAGCGAGGTACTTTTGCGTGGCAAAATCTATTTGGCCGAAAGAAAAAGCAAAATCAAAGTTATTTTGAGAAACAGTATGGTTATTTTCCAAAAATTCGAGAAGAAAATGGTGAAACTGAACACCGTCCTCCTGCTTTCGATCCTCTTGTTGGTGCCAGTAACCGAGGCAAAAAGTGCTCCAATCCCTGCTGTGGCAATAACAGAACGGCTGGCTGCCGACACACCGAAGACAACAGTTCTTGGCAATACCTTCATCGCACCGAGCGGATGGACGCTGAGCGTGCGTGGCCCCGCTACCATTCTTGAGGCACCGGAGCAAGGCTCCGCCATAGCGCTCGTAGACGTGTCTGCCAAGGACGGCGACTCAGCCCTCGCCGCAGCTTGGGCTGCCTACAAACCCGATGCAAAGTGGCCTCTCAAGCTCGCAACCGATCAGCCAGACAAAGATGGATGGACAAAGCAACGCGCCTACGAGTATCAGCTCTCGCCCAACGAACGTCGCGATGTTAGCGCTTCTGTCAGTTACGCGAATGGCAATTGGATCGTTGCCATCTACGACATGTCCCAGGCAGTCGGTGAAAAGCGCGGTGCCCAGGTATCTTTAATCTTCGGGCGCTTATTCCCGAAGGGATACTCTCGCGAGACCTTTGTCGGGAAAAAAGCTAACCCGATAGATAAGAAACGCCTTGCTGAACTCGACCAGTTTATTGAAACGGGGCGAAAGACCTTGGGTATTCCTGGGGTGGCCCTCGGGATTATCCAGGACGGAAAAGTTGTTTTTGCAGGTGGATACGGGGTACGTGGATTGGACGATCCTAAACCTGTGGAGGGTGACACCCTGTTCATGATCGCTTCAAATACCAAAGCACTCACAACCTTGCTCCTGGCAAAACTGGTGGAGGAGGGTCGCTTCACCTGGAATACACCTGCCATCAGTCTTCTACCAAGTTTTCGGCTAGGCAGTGCGGACACAACCCGCCAAGTTTCTGTCAAACACCTGATCTGCGCCTGTACTGGAATGCCGCGCCAGGATATGGAGTGGTTATTTGAATTTAAAGATCTGACCCCGAAGAGTGTGCTTTCGAATATGGCGACCATGCAACCTACTTCGAAGTTTGGGGAATTGTTTCAGTACTCAAACTTGATGGCTGGAGCAGGCGGTTTCATGGGCGGCCATGTTCTGTATCCCAAAATCGAACTCGGTGCAGCCTACGACCGTGCCATGAGCACCTACGTGTTCAATCCTCTTGGAATGCGAGCGACGACCTTCGATTATGCACGGGCTCTCGCTGGAAATCATGCCCAACCCCACTCTCAAGATGTGGACGGCAAGACCGCCAATGCTGTGATGAAATTGAATTACTCGATCATCCCCCTTCGTCCTGCAGGAGCTGCTTGGAGCAACGCAAACGATATGCTGCGCTATATTTCCATGGAGCTAGCCGAAGGTATGTTGCCCGATGGCAAGCGCTACATCGCCAAGGAACCCCTGCTCGAGCGCCGGGTTCCCCAAGTTCCCATCGGCAAGGACGACACCTACGGCATGGGACTGGTGGTGAACAACAAATACGGCATTCCCGTCGTTCACCACGGTGGAGACATGATCGGCTACCACAGCGATATGATCTGGCTACCCGAACAAAAAGTAGGGGCAGTTATCCTGACCAATGCTGATCCTGGCTGGATACTGCGAGGATTATTCCGTCGGAAACTGCTTGAAGTACTCTTCGATGGCCAGGATGAAGCCAATGGCGACCTTACCGCCGCCGGGAAAACCTTCTTTGATCAAATTTCTGCCGAAAGAAAACTCCTTACCATTCCCGCTGATCCAGGACTGAGTAGCCAACTTGCTACCCGATACGCAAATAAAGACCTCGGAGAAATTGTAGTGAGCCACCCAGGTTCCACAACAGTATTCGATTTCGGGGAATGGAAAAGTGAAGTCGCTTCCCGCAAAAATCCTGATGGGTCGGTGTCGTTTCTTACCACTGCGCCAGGAGGCCAGGGTTCTGAATTTGTAGCAGGTGTAGGCACCAAGCGCACCCTCATGATCCGAGACGCACAGCATGAATACCTGTTTACTGAACAATAGGGAATTCGAAAAGAACCCTTGAAGTGTCAAAGCCCATAAGATTTGGAAGTACTCTGGAGTGGAGTTTGGCGATGAATGGGGGGTCGTCTAAGAAAACGGATTATAAATCACGGTAAGCCTCGAATAAACTTTGTACCTTTTGGCGAGACAACTTGGTGTCAGCCATGCTATCTTGCGGACGCAATATTGGAAAATGTTGCACGATTTATCGAGGAGGTTTATAGCCGCAAGAGATTACATTCATTGCTTGGATATCTGCCACCAATCGAATTTGAGGAAATAATCAAGCCTGAGATAAGTCTGACAAGTAAAGCCACTTAGAAGGCGAGAAGACTGTCTCACCCGGAGGGTGCACTCCACTCTTCCACTGAAAAGGCTTTGATAGACCCATGGGTTGCGAAAAAGATCAACCTTCCGATATAGGTACCCCGTTTTTACAACATAAACGATAAAAACATATGCCGCTTGAGAGACGATCATTCGTAGCGAATGGCCTCTATAGGGTTGACTCCCATAGCTCTACGAGCGGGCAGATAACAGGCCATCAAAGCTGCTGCCAAGAGTAGTCCAGAGACGAAGACAAAAGTGAAGGGGTCGGATGGATTGACTTCAAACAGCAAACTGTTCAGAAAACGCGTTAAGGCTAAGGCTGCAATCAGTCCGAGCCCAAGGCCGATGGCAACTAGGCTCATACCCTGAGCAATAATGAGCTTAAAAATATCTTGAGGACGGGCACCAAGAGCTAAGCGAATGCCAATCTCTGGTGTGCGTTTGGTGACGCTGTAGAAGAGGACACCAGAGACCCCAACAGCAGCTAGGAGTAAGGCGACGCCTGCAAATAGCCCCAAAAGCAAAGTCTGGAAAAGTCGAGGAGCGACTGAATCGCTAATAATCTTTTCCATGGTCTGGATGTAAGAAATGGGGAGATCTTTGTCAACCTGCCAAACCGCGCGCTGCGCACTAGTACTCAGGGACAGTGGCTCCATGGCTGTACGAAGGACTAGGGTCATGCTAAACCAGGGCAGCTGTAATCCAGAGACATACATCTCCGGTGATAGATTGGCTGCAAGACCATTGTGTTTAACATTCCCCACGACCCCGACAATTTCTGGTGCAAACGGTTTGCCTAAGTAGTCCAGAACCAGATGTTTCCCAATCGGATTTTCATTGGCAAAGAAACGGTGGGCCATGGTCTCGTTGATGATCACAACGGATGGTGCTTGTTCATCGTCGTGGATGTTGAAGGTTCTCCCCATCAGTAAAGGAATGGCCATGGTCTGGAAATAGTTGGGGCTGATGGCATGATAAAGAGCGTCAAAGTCGCCAGTATTCGTATTCGCTTTTTCTCGAATACGAAAGGGAAAGATTAAATTGCTACCACTTAGGGGAGTGTCCGAAATCGCTGCAACGGAGGTGACACCAGGTAGTGCTTCGATATTGTCTAAAACTTGCTGATAGAACCTCGCCTTCGCTCCATTGCTTGGATATTTGAAATCAGCCGGGGAGAGAACCATGGTCAGTAAGTTGTGGGTGTCAAAGCCCGGTTGAACTTCCTGAAGGCGCAGGAAGCTTGTGATCAGTAATCCTGATCCTGCCAAGAGGGTGAGCGCCATCGCGGTTTCACCGATCACCAATACGTCGCGGGTGCGTTGCTGGCCGCTGCCGACTTTCTTGCCTTTGAGGGTCTGGTTGACTGTGCCTCGTGCCAAAGGTAGGGCAGGAAAAAGACCGAAGACTAGTCCTGTGAGTAGGGAGATACCGAGGGTGAAAGACAGCACCCAACCGTCTAGGCTGACTTCTTTGATGCGCGGAATATCAGCGGGACCAAAAGCTATGAGTAATTGCAGACCCCCTAGGGCAAAAAGCACACCGATACTGCCCCCCAGCAAAGCGAGAAGAACACTCTCTGTAAGGAGTTGACGGATCATGCGCGTCTGGCTTGCTCCCAAGGCTGATCGAATGGCAAATTCATACTGGCGCGTTGCAGTGCGAGCGAGCAATAAATTGGCCACGTTGGTGCTTGCAATCAGGAGCACACAGCCGACTGCTCCTAGCAAAATCAAGAGAACAGGCCGAATATTGCCTACAAGTTGATCTTGGAGGGAGAGAATCCGCACACGCCAGCCATGGTTCGTGTCGGGATGGGCGCGGTCAAGGCGGATGGTAATTGTGTCGAGTTGCACTTGGGCTTGTTCTAAACTGACCGCCGGTTTCAGGCGCCCAATCGCCGTGAAGTAGCGATTTTGTCGCGACTGTAGCTCACTGCTGTTGTTTGCGAGCGGTAACCACAACTGCGTCCAACTCGGTTCGGCAAATCCTGGTGGCATGACACCGATCACCGTGTAGGGTTGGTCGTTTAGGGTAAATGTCTTACTAATAATCAGTGGATCGCCGCCAAAGTTTTGCTGCCAGAGTGCGTAGCTAAGGACGACGACCTGCCGCTTGCCAGCGATATCTTCGTCGGGGCTGAAAGTGCGGCCTAACAATGGCTTGACCCCCAAGGTCTCAAAAAAGTTGGTGGAGGTGACGATACCGGAGAAGCGTTGGGGTTGGGAAGTGCCTGTAAGGTTGACAGGTTCACCGCGATAGAGGCTTAGACTTTCAAAGGCACTGCTTTGAGCACGCCAATCGAGCAAGTCCGCAGGTGAAACTCCCCGCTGCTCCTCTGCTTTTTGTTGGTTGTAAGAACTGATGGCAACGAGTTGCTCGGAGTTTGGATAAGGGAGAGGCCGCAGGAGGACCGTATTGACAACGCTAAAAATGGCTGTGTTCGCACCGATGCCCAAAGCGAGGGTGAGTACTACGATGGTCGTAAATCCAGCTTGCTTCCAGAGCATGCGTAGGGCGTAGTCTACGTCCTGAACCAGAATTTCTAGATGTTGCCTTAGGGCTGTCACCAGCAGATCTCCTAGGGCTCCAGCCAAAAAAATTGGTGCTCCCGAGTTCTCCCGATATCCTTCGCGAAAGATATGTTGCATCTCAGAGCCGTACTCCAGGCGAAATTCGGCAGGATAAAGAAAGAGTAAAAAACTATACAGCTTGTCCGCAAACGATATCGCTGTTGTGTTCGTCACTAGATACCCTCCAATAGACTTTTAGAGCGGGCAACTTCGACAAGTTGGGCAAGTCGCTCTGCTTCTGCCGCAGTCACTTGTCGGCCAAGGCGGGTCAACTCGTAGTAGCGCCGCCGCTCCTCGTTGCCTGCACACTCAACGATGAAACCGAGGGCTAATAGGCGCTTGATCGAGTCGTAGAGCGCCCCAGCCCCTAAACAGACCCTACCCTGGGTATGCTCTTGAACCACCTGCATGATCCCGTATCCATGGCGTGTGCCATCTCCTAATGCAAGCAGAATGTGAAAAAAAGTTGGGCTGAGGGGCAAAAAAGATTGGAGGTCTTCTGACATGGTTGCTTCTCTTGGAAAGTCTCTTCACATAAGATACATCAAAATTTGATATATCGAAAATTGATTAGGTCAGATTTTGATTTTGCTATCTGTGGACTCTAAACCGTGGCAGATAATGGGGACGAAAGGCTTTGGTTTTCGTTTGCATCAGTGTCAATCATTGTCCCGACCCTGAGCGAGGCACTGGGTTTAGCCGGGATGGCAAGGGCATCGATCGTGGTTGGACCATAAGGCATTTTGCCAATGACTTGAGTGCAATCTTCGCTCCAGTCAAAATGGTCTGACTAAAGCTGATGGCGAGGATTAAACAGCGCAACCAATTGCTCTGTCTCTGGATCCACATAAAGTCACTTTGGGTTGAGGGATTATTTTCAGTCCCAAAATCCTATTGTGGAAAGATGCTGGGAAATGCGACGAGGGATAGAGGTTTTAGTCGGCCAAGTGCTGAGCGATCCCGCCCAACAGACAGTGCCGCCTAAATAGTGCTCATCGTGCCTTTCAGTAACTGTTGATACTGTGCAGGGGTGTCTACGTCAATTTCCCCCTCTGGAAAGGGAATCAGTGAGACCTTTTCAGCAAGCTGTTTGATTAAGTACTTGGCTCCCATATTTACATTAATCGTCATCAATTCTGTAAATAGAGAACGATCAAATAGAGCAGGCACACCAAGAGTGTTTGCGTAAGCACAAGCAACAATCGGGCTTCGAGTGGCTCGATACGATTCGACTAATTGATCCAGTAAATGAGACGAAACAAAAGGCTGATCGCACAGAACAACCACGACGGCGTCCAGATTCTGGTTGATGGTTGTCAGCGTTGACATTCCAGCAGCAATCGAATTGCCCATGCCTTTTGCCCACTCTCGGTTCTCAACAATGTGTAGGGCAAGGGGATGGACTTCCAACTTAATCTGCTCAATTTGTGAACCCAGAACCACAACAACTGGATCACAACAAGAGGCAATTGCCGCTTCAGCCATGGTGCGCAACAAGCTGCGCCCTCGAAACATCAGTAATTGTTTGGGCGTCCCCATCCGGGTGGATGCTCCTGCTGCCAGAACTATTAAGCCGATGTTAGACATCCGTGTTCTCCGCTGCGAGTTTAAATGGGAGCCTTGCGAGCGTCCAGAATCGTTTCACCCCATCCATCGAATGCAAGCTACTTAGAAAGTTTAGGTACTTCCCGGAAATTAATCGACTCTTAGCATGTGCTCTCAGGCTGCAGCTTGCGTTCAATGGGGTCTAGACGTAGATGAATCGGCTCCCGGCGGTCTCGCAACATGCCACCGCAGCGGCCCGCCTGGACTGCCTGAATTTCGGCCAGGATGGCCAAAGCAATGGTCTGAGGGGTACCTGCACCAATATCCAGGCCAATCGGTGCATACAACCGCTCTGGCCCATCGAAATGGAGTGAATTCGACCCGACACTGAGTTCTTTGAGCATTCGCTCTGTGCGAGCCCTTGGTCCCAGCACACCGAGGTAGGCAAGTTTGCGGGGCAGCAGTGCTTTGAGTAGCTTGAGATCCGATGCATAGTTGTGGGTCATGAGCACCACCAACGCTTGCTCATTGGGCAAAGCTGCAGGCAGCAGCGAACCACTAGGGAGCGCGATGACTCGGTCTGCCGTAGGGAAACGGGCTGCTGTCACGGTGAGGGAGTGGTAGCCCGCCACAGTCACGTCGTAACCCAGCTCTTTGGCAAGGCGCACCAGCGGTACGGTGTCATGCCCGACGCCGAAGATCACTAGTACCGGGGGTGGTTCGATCGCCTCGACAAATGCCTCAATCGCACCCTCGCACCACCCGTAGGTGACCAGCTGCGAGCCTCCCTGAGCCCTGATTTCGTCGGCATCGACGCGCAATGCCTCCAATAAATGGGTATTCAGCAAGCCACCTGACACTTCACCGTCTTGGTTAACCAGCAGCCTCTGTCCAACGCTCGCCGGCGCACAACCCGCAACCCCAATCAAGGTGGCAACCACCCCTCGCCGCCGGCTAGCCAGGCAGCATGTCAGGAACTTAGCGAAGCTGCTGTCCCGCCCGAGGTGCTCGAGAAGCACGTGTATCACACCCTGACACCCCAGACCGAAGCCGAGTTCGCCATTTTCCTCTGCGGCAGTGTCGTAGATCTTGACAATGGGCACCCCTCCACGCAGATACCACCACACTTTTTTGACGAGGTTCCCCTCCAGGCAGCCGCCGCTGATCGTCCCCCAGTAGCGGCCATCCTGAGCGATCAGCATGCGGGCTCCTGGGCAGCGGTAGGAAGATCCTTCCACCTTCACCACCGTGGCCAGCACCGCCTCCTCTCCTCGCGCCGCCAAGACCGCCCAGGCCGCCGCGATTGTCCGCAGTTCGTGCATACGTTCCTCTATGGGTGGCCGTTCGTCCGCTGAGCACTTTTCCGGTCTTCCAGCCTGCTTTGATCCTTACACTCGCTTCACGTCCGGAAGTAGGTTCTCGATGCGGATGGGCAGGTCACGCACCCGCTTACCCGTCGCGTGATAGACAGCGTTGGCGATCGCTGCTGCCGTGCCGACGTTGCCGAGCTCACCAACACCTTTGATGCCGAGGGCGTTCGCCTCGCGATCGTCCTCGGGGATCATGATGACTTCCACCGCTGGGATGTCCGCATTGACCGGGATCAAGTACTCGGCGATGTTGTCGTTGACGTACTTCGACGCACGTCGGTCAATCTCTGTGGCTTCATGCAACGCCGAGCCGATGCCCCAGATCAGCCCACCCATCAGTTGGCTGTGCGCTGTTCGCTTGTTCATGATCCGTCCAGCGGCGAATGCGCCCGTGATCCGGGGCACGCGGATCTCGCGGGTGCGTGCATGCACGCGCACTTCGACGAACTCCGCCCCGAAGGCGAAGCGCAGCGCATCGGCCCCCGCAGCACCGCCCCAGAACTCCGGCTGACCCTTGTAGTTCGCCGTCATCGCTTTGGCCGCCTCTAGGCCCGGGGGCGCCCAGTCTAGGTACTCTTCGACCGCGCCGCTGGTCAGGGCCATCGTCACGGCCTGGCCTGGGGCCACATTCAGCCTGACGCGGATGTTGGAGCAGGCTTGAGCGATGGCGTTGCAGATGCTGGCGGTGGTGTTGGATCCCCCCGCGAGAGGACCGGGTGGCAATCGGCTGTCGCCCATCTCCACGCGGACTTTCTGCGGGTCAATTCCGAGTTCCTGCCCCGCGATCATCGCCGCCATGGTGTAAGCCCCGGTGCCGGGATCGTGCGCCGCTATCTGCACCGCCGCCGTGCCGTCTGCCAGCACCCGCACGCGCACCGCAGCCGGGACGTGAACAGTCGGATAGCTGGCCATGGCGACCCCGTAGCCAACTAGCCAGTCGCCATCCCGCATCGAACCGGGTCGGGGATTGCGGCGGCTCCAGCCAAAGGCTGTTGCTCCTTGATTCAAGCACTGGATGACGGAGCGGCTGGTGAAGCGCTTGTTCTCGTAGGTCGAGGTCTGGGCGTCGTTGATCTGGCGAAACTTCACCGGGTCGATGCCCGCCTTTTCGGCCATTTCGTCCATCGCTACTTCTAAGGCGAACATGTAGGGCACCTCCGGCGGTGAGCGCATGAAGCCCGGCGTGTTCCGGTCGGCCTCCACCATCAGCACCTTGGTGTCGAGGGCCGGCCAAGCGTACATGTGAACTGTGTTCTGCGTCCCGTTCACCGTGTATGCGTCCGTGCGACTAGTCAATTCAGACCCTTCGTGGCCGTAGGACGCCAGCCTGCCGTCTGTCCCGCAGGACAGCTTGACTTTGTGCCGTGTCTCCGCCCGGTGTGTGGCGTTGGTAAAACCCTGCTCGCGCGTTGACACACACTTGACCGGTCGGCCGAGATCCCGCGCCGCGAGGGCGATGACCACTGTCCTCGATGTCACCGCCACTTTGGAGCCGAACATGCCGCCCACGAACGGGCTGATGACATCGACCAGCTCAGGCACGATGCCGAGTTGCTCCGCCACACCGTGCTTGAGAATGTTCACACCCGCCGATGGCTCGTGGATCGTCAGCCGCCCGTCCGACCACATACAGGTGGTGGAGTAGAGTTCGATTGGGTTGTGGTGCTGCGTCGGGGTTGCGTACTCCGCCTCGACCTTCAGCGGCGCGGCCGAAAAGGCGGCATCTGCGTTCCCGACCTTTGGATCCTTCCACATCTTGGTCTTGCGAACCTCGCTGAGCGGCCTTGTGCGCAGGCCGGGGTCGCCGAAGCACGCCGACGGTTTGGTTGCCTGGATGTCGAGCTTGACCCGGTTCGCGGCTTCGCGCGCAGCTTCATAACTCTCGGCCACCACCAAGCCAACGATCTGACCGTCATGGGCGATGTCCGGCCCCGACATCGGGGTCAGGCTCGTCGCTGCGTAACCGCCCTCTCCCAAAATGGCGAGCGGCTTGACCCGACCTTTCATGCTCTGGTGGTCGTAGATGCGCAGGACGCCGGGTACCCGCTGGGCGTCCGATACGTCCATGCGCGTAATCCGGCCTCGGGCCACGGGCGCGGAAATTGCATAAGCATAAGCCGCGCCCACTGGCCCGACATCGCCCGCGTAGCGTGCCTGCCCCGTCACCTTCTCGCGGCTTTCGTAGCGGGCGGTAGACGGCCCGATCAGGGGCACGCTCGCGGCCTGTGCCGAGCGGCTACGCGCGAGGCTTGCTTGGGTCTCGCGAATTCGCGCAGCTGCGTCGGGTTCGGTTTTTCTTTCGTCTTGCGCCATGATTTAGACCTCCATCCCGTGAACCTGCATCAGCGCACGTACCAGAGTAAGTGCGCCGAGCTGGGGTTTGAACGCATTGTGCTCACGGGTTCGCGCGCGGGCGAAAGCGGCCTCGCCCGCGCGGGACGCCAGAGCCTCACTGAACGGCTGGCCGCGCAGCACGGCCTCAGCTTCGGCAGAACGCCAGGGCTTGCCGGCCACCCCGCCCAAACCGATGCGCACGTCTCGTACCGTCCCGCCCTGCAGGTCCATCGCTACAGCGGCGGAAGTGAGGGCAAAGGCGTAGGACTGTCGGTCGCGCACTTTGACATAGGCCGAGCGCCGCGTGTGCGGACCGGATGGGATGTACAGGGCTGTAATAAGCTCGCCCGGATGGAGAGTGGTCTCGACCGCCGGGCTGTCGCCTGAGGCGAGGTGCAGGTTCGCAGCTCGGATCGTTCGTGCGCCACGTGGGCCAAGCACCTCCACCGAGCCGTCAAGAGCGACGAACACATTGGCAAAGTCGCCGGGGTAACTGGCGATGCACTGTTCACTGACCGCGAGCACGCCATGCAGGCGGTTCATTCCCTCCAATGCGTCGCAACCCGAGCCGGGGACGCGCTTGTTGCATCGTGCCCATGTGGTGTCGCGGAAGTAGGAGCACCGTGTGCGCTGAAGTAGGTTGCCCGCCATGCTCGCCATGTTCCGGAGTTGAGCGCTGGCCGCCATCTGCAACGACTGCGCCACCACGGGATAGTCGCGGTTTACAGCTGTGTCGTTGGCAACAGCGCTCATTTTGGCGAGCGCGCCGATGCGTAGACCGGCGGCGGTCGCTTCGATCACCGACAGTTGCTGCGTCGCTTCGCCGATGTCGATCAAGGCTGCGGGGCGGCTCACGTCCAGCTTCATCAAGTCGAGCAATGTTGTTCCGCCTGCTAGGAACACAGTCGCGCCATCGCCTCGCTTGTCCGAGCTACCGGGCTTGTCGCTTGTCCCTCCCACAGCGGCCTGCGCTGAACCAGCCGACTGATAAGTAAATGCACGCATTAGATCCTCCTCATCTGGGACTTGGCCTGGTTCACAGCCGCAACAATGTTGGGATAGGCGGCGCAGCGGCACAGGTTGCCACTCATCTGCTCGCGGATCTCCTCGTCGGTGCTGGCGTGGCCCTCGTTGACCATTGCCACGGCGCTCATGATCTGCCCGGGTGTGCAGTAGCCACACTGGAAGGCGTCGTGGTCGATGAATGCCTGCTGCATCGGATGCAGGGTATCGCCTTTCGCAAGACCCTCGACAGTTGTCACCTGTTTACCCTGCGCAGAAACTGCGAGCGTTAGGCAACTGAGCACCCGGCGGCTGTCCACATGCAAGGTACAGGCGCCGCACTGGCCATGGTCACAGCCCTTTTTGCAGCCAGTCAGGCCAATTTTCTCGCGCAGGGCGTCGAGCAGAGTGGTTCGCAAGTCGGCTGTGAAGCGATGCGGCTGGCCATTAACCTGCAGCGCCATAGCTATCATCCCAGGTTGGATGATCTTGTTTGCTGCAGCACTTTGTTCGGCTGCCTCGGCCTGACGAGCAAGTCCGCTTTCGACGATGGACGCACCAGCCGTCGTCAACCCTGCTCCTACAAGAAATCCACGGCGTGAGACCCCCTGCCCTTTGTGTTGTGGCTGTACATCTTTCTGTTCATCGTCATCGCTCTGACTTGGCATACCATCCCCCTAGCTAGTGTGTTTTAAGGATGCGAACAATCGACATAGCTGTTTTCGATAAAATGCAGCAAGGTGAAACGCCCAGCCACAAGATGAGGAGAAAGTAAGTTGTCGTTGCGAATCGATTTAAGTTGTCGGGCGTAGCCCTGGAAGAATTCGTACCACGGTGTAACGATAGCGAAAAGATAGAAGTTCCTTCACACATTACTAACTGTTTTCAAGAACCAAATGTCTTCAATTGACCCATCGGCAAAATTCACAATGTTGCTGGGTAACTCAGCGTTGCCCAGCAACATTTTTATCCAATTTTCAAAGCCGTGGAGGCCGAAAGTCTGCTCCCAGATTTAAGGTGAATTCAAATGTTACCAAATTGAGATTTAGATGCGCGGAATGTAAAGCCCTGAAAGCCTCTCGTGGCAAGCATTATCTTCAAGCAAACCGCGCATCTGTTCAGCAAATTGGTATGAGATGAAGTTCGTTGAGAGTCTATCCAGAAAAACAACTGCATGACCCATTATTTTTGCAATAGAACCCCATTCGGCCGGTTCCTGGCTCCCCGCGTAGCAACATGAGCAAACTTGACGATTCCGTTGCAAAAATAATTAAAGCTACAGTGCTTTCCAGAGTGTCCGTCTGCCAAGCAGCTAATCCGAAATACGCTCTCAATGAACTTCATCTGCATTTGAATCGCTCCTTTCTTTATTGTGGATTGGAGATTGCAAGTCTGAATACAAGTCTTTAAGCTGAACAGCCTCCAGCATTCTTCAGGCTTGCATCAGTGACATAGGCAGCCTCAGGACTGGCCAGATAGGAAATTATGCCAGCAACTCTCTTGCTTATCACGCCAAGCAAGAAGGAAGCGGGTTGTTGAGAATTACGTCAATCAGTAGTTGCGGGCTTAGAAGACCAACACCTGAAAAGTCCGGTTCCCCATTCGACATTGTGAAGTGAATGTTGTTTACAAGAACGGTTTACCTGAACGAGTGGTGCTGGTCATCGGTCTGGCTGCGCGTCATGCACGCTCTCGGTCAAGCATCACAAGGTGGTGAGGAGCTGTTGTTCAAGCTCGGGCACCGTCCCAGTGAAGAGTGTTTGGGTTGCCTCGGTCTGAGATCGTTTAGGCTTTCTAGGTTGAGCTTCGGTTGTTTTAACCTATCATGAGAACGATTCTCAATCTACTTGGTAAATGGGCTTGAATATTTCGATGCTTGTACTCGCCTTTACTTTAGGAATGCGCCATGGAGTGGATCCAGATCATCTTGTCGTGATCGACGGCTTATCGCGACTACGCCCTGGTCGTTGGAATGGTGTCCTCTTTGCTATCGGACACGGGCTTGCTGTCACCACTATTGCCGTTGGTGTCGGCAGTTTTTTAGCAGATCTACTCGAACCCCTCTCACCCTGGCTACTTTTTTCCCTCGGGATTCTCAATCTTTGGCGACTTTTCTTCCCAGATCACAGCCACCCCGTCAAGTTAGTCAGCACCAATCCCTTGCTGCTTGGAGTTCTATTTGCTGCTGGGTTTGAGACTGCGAGCCAACTCTCGGCGCTTGCTCTCACTTCTACGATCAATCCCTGGTTGATCGGCGCAGCTTTTTCTCTTGGAATGCTGGTCGTCGATGGCATCGATGGCTATTTAGCAGCACGCACCCAGGTCACTTTCAGCAAACTGCGTTCTCAGTGGCCTTCGCGCTGTCTAGGTGTCGTCGTCGTTGTCTTTTCATTTAGTATTGGCGGTGCAGATTTGCTCGGTGCCAACTGGGAAGGGTTGAGTTTTCCGCTTGGGGTGGGACTTTTTGTCTTAATTATCGCTCTACGGATATGGAGTCGTTGGAGTTCCAATTCTGAGGCAAAAGCGTGAAAAAATTCCTAAGCATCTGTTTATTGGGCCTACTGCTGGACAATATGACCATCGCCCTAGCCGATGACAACGATCAGCAACCCCTCTGGCGTCAGGTTTCGTTCCCCTTAGAAAAGTTCACCCGCTACTCTTCGCGCTTTGGATGGCGGAAGATGGGGGGACAGAAAGAATTTCATTCAGGTTTAGATATGCCAGCGCCATCGGGTTCACCCCTGAGGGCATGGGCGAGTGGGCAAGTTGTCTCAGCAAGCTACGACAATCGCTGTGGCAAACACATCACCGTCGTCTCGGGTGACTGGAGAAGCACATTTTGCCACATGAGCGCACTGGTTGTTCAGACCGGGCAACTTGTGGAGGCAGGGCAAATCGTCGGTGCAGTCGGTAGCACAGGCCGTTCCACTGGCCCCCACTTGCATTGGACATTGCGCTACCAGAGTAGACTCGTCAATCCTGAATTAGTGATTCAGGCAATGCAATTAGCATGGCAAGGCCAGAGTGTGCCTGTCGTTTCTCCGGCGGAGGAAGTTCCGGATGATGCCCAAAATAGCCTACTACCAATTGGGCCTTAGACAAGGCAAGCATCGAACTCTTTTTCGAGGGCTTCACGATCCAAGTTACGACCTATAAAGACCATCTGGTTGAGGCGCTCTTCCCCACTTTTCCAGAGCCGATCCGGGATGCCATCGAAGAGCATATGGACCCCCTGAAATACATAACGGGACTCCTCTCCCGCCAGATTCAAAATCCCCTTCATCCGAAAGATATCCACACCGCGTTCGCGCAGCAAATAGCCCAACCAGGCATCCAACTTTTTGGGGTGGACGGCTCCTGTGCGTACAATGCCGACCGAAGTAATTTCGTCGTCGTGGCTATGACCTGCCAAAAAAACTTGTTCGGACTGGGGATGCAGCACCCCGTCTGGACTGAGAAATTCGGCCTGGAACTCTTCGGGGCGGTGTTGGGTGAAGAGGATGTAGTGGCCATCGGTGGGCACTTCGATCCCAAAAGATTTGATCGCTTCTGTCGTCAGTTCTAATCGGTTTAGCGTGCTTGGCTTCAGGGTTTCACCGGGGACGATGGGGGTTGCCTGTGCAGAAAACGTCAGTACTGCTTCTTTCAAAGAATCCACACGTACCGATTCGTCAGCCGCAAACATGGGCATGAGCAAAATGTCCATGGCTGGATCTGGGCCTTCAGCAAGATTCAGTGAGTAGCGGACTCCCTGCTCTAAAAAGAAAACACCCAGCCACTCGAAGGGATACTCCGGCTCTAGAAAAGTTGGCTTGATATCGAGTGCCCGCTCCAGCTCGAATCCACCGATGTCCAGCAATGCTTCCACCTCCACTACCGCATCTTTGGTGCTGTGGATACGGGCGAGGGCATTCATGGATCGCACCCGCTTCTCAAGGGTTTGGAGTTCTTCAGAAGTGACCAGATCTGTCTTGTTGAGGATCACAACATCGGCGAAGGCGATCTGCTCTTGGCACTCATTACTTTCGTCGATGTGCTGCCAGATGTGTTTGGCATCGACAAGGGTGACAATGCCGTCGAGTTTCAACAAATCGCGCATCTCGCTATCCACAAAGAAGGTCTGGGCCACAGGGGAGGGATCGGCCAGTCCCGTTGTCTCCACCAAGATGTGGTCAAATTTGTCCTTGCGGCGCATCAAGTTGCCAATGATGCGGATCAAATCGCCCCGCACTGTGCAACAGATACAGCCGTTATTCATCTCAAAAACTTCTTCTTCCGCGTTGACTACTAGGGCATGGTCGATGCCAATTTCACCAAACTCGTTCTCGATGACTGCTATGCGCTTGCCATGTTCTTCGGTAAGAATGCGGTTCAGAAGCGTTGTTTTTCCCGAGCCGAGAAAACCTGTCAATACCGTGACTGGCACCCGATTGTCTTCGATCATTGCATCTGTAATTGTCATTGGTTGTTTTCCCACTGGATCTGTGTATTCAAGCGCAGTCCCGGAAGCTGCTGCTTAGGTATTCAGAGCAAATAATAACGATTATCATTCTTATTCATTTTAGGGTAAGTTTCGATAAAAACCCTAGTCTTAACTCTCTGCTGGAGCACTTTGTCGTCAAAGTGCGTCTGGATCAATCCCAAGCAAACGTCGCTTCATATCAAACGCAGTCTTTGGCGAAGATTCTTCCTTATTTATGGCCGTTGGGCGGAGGCACTATAAATTAGGCTGGCGTACTTCTCTTAGCGAACCAGGCATGAATGAGCAGGGTCTGGAAGAACAGTACAGGTGTGTCGAAGCCGCTCGATGCAATGATGGATTCCACTTCGAGTGGCGGTAGCACAGCAGCGTCCCGACCATAAGAAGCTCGAAACTTTTCAGCCTCTTCAGTCGGTACTTCCGAATACTTCAACATTCGCATCCAGACCTCCAGAAGACTGCGATAGGCGGAAGAGGACATATCAGAAACCACATCAGAACTGATCAAGTAGCCACCAGGGCAGAGTCGTGCAGCAATTTGACTAAAAAAGTTGCGGCGCTTATCTTGCTGCATAAAAAAGTGAGAAACGAGGAGGCAAGTCGCCGCATTGAAAGGGTGCAATGCAGGCAGTGAATCTAGATAACCTTGATGAAAAGTGCAACGCGACGCGACACCACAGGCTTCGGCGCGTTGACGACAGATGTCAAGCATCGGTGCCGCAGGCTCTACTGCTGTGAACTGCCACTGCGGAAATGCCTGGGCAAGGTTGATCAATTCCGTGCCGGTTCCTACACCGACACAGAGAATGCGTGCATCGGCAGGAAGCTCGGAAAGTACCAGGCGAATCAGCAAATGAAGTGCGTCTAACAAAGAGGCCACTTTTGCAAATCTTTTGTCGTAGGAAGTAGCGCGTTCCTGGTCAAAAACAACCGGTGACTCTTGATTTTGCATAACGAAAGTAGATGAAGTTGTCATTGAAAAGTCAAGCTCAGTTCCGGAAGCTGCTGCTATCTAAAAGAATGCAGAGCATACAAGAACGATAATCATTCTTGCTTATATTAGGTCAATTTTGATAAAAAATCGTCCCCCTAGCATTATGCGCCGTAAAGCAGCTCGCAAAAGTATGACTTTTTTAGGGGTCGCCTCAGAAAACGGATTATAAAGTACGTTAAGAGGTCTTTAGTGGCCGCAGAGGTCTGAACTACACCCAGCCTGCGTTGCCACCTGACGGGCGAGTCCGTCAGGTGGGTTTGTTTCGCCCAAATGGTGATGAATATTTCAGTAGATCCCAGCATTTGCGCACTTTGTAATCTATGCTCTGCGCTGGTCTCTAAGTCCTTAGCGTACTCTATAGTCCGTTTTCTGAGACAACCCCTGATCGATGCCTTCCCCGGTGGTGATGGATTAGCTGTAGGTGTGAATTGTCGGAGTTGCTGATCGTCGCCGCTGCTGTGCCTTGATGTCGTCCTCGGCGCTAGAGCTAGGTCTGGAGGTGTCTTATTGCATCATTGCGTACTTACAGTTTGTTGAGGAGCAGGTTTCAGCTTCTGTTGCCTAACCTCGTTGCGCATCTCGTGGGACAAGTAGCCGTATGGCATCGCTTTTTTTTATGCTTCGTTCAGTAGGAGTTGCTCTGAGAAGGCAGTCAAGAACACCACTGGTAGGTCGCTGCTTTTGCGAATCTCCACTGCGGCACGAATACCGTTCAGTTAGGTGGGTTGTATTAGATCAACTTAGTCAGAGAATTCTATTAGTTGTACAGCCACCTTGTCTAACTAGCTCAAGAAACCTCTCAAATGCTAATTCTGCTCTCGCTTAAGAAGTTCTTTACAGATTCTCTCTTTAATAGACAATGAGTTCTGTGCGAATACTTTTAACAACTCGGCGATCACGCTGAATCATTTGGGTTTTAGAAAAATCTTAAATGGGAAAACAACAGGGAATTACAATACATCCGCTCTGGGTTACTTGTGACTTCAACGTCTGCGCGGCCGCTTTGCAGGCTCTGAATCGCTGAGGAGCCATTTGAATCGCTGCACTTAGATTTTGATTAGTTAGGATGTGTTTTACATAGTCTGAGCAAGATTCGTCTCCATGCAACAGCCAATGGGGACAGGAGAAGCCTTTTCGAGGTGAAATATGTGTGCGGTAGACATTAAGGGAGGCAATTGCAGTCTGGGTAGCAAATGATTCAAAGATGTTGGCGGTCATGAATTTAGAAGGAATAGACATTACATGTCAACTTATATCCAAAACCAAGCCTGAAGAAATCTATCAAGAGGTTTAATTTACAGAAAGGGGGATGAATCATTTGAGACGCTTGAGGATGGCTCAGTCTTGGTTTTAGTAAGCTAAAGAGAGTATGTTTCTTGATTTCTGGAAGCGTAGTAGATCACGTTAAAGTGTTTAATCATTGCATTGCATCGGTTCATCCCTTGCGCGGAGCGGAACTTTGCGTACTGCAACTTTACCTATACCGTTCGCGGCAACGTAGTCATTGGGGCACGCGAAACTGAAGCGGAGGGAGCCATCGAGTGCTGGGTCACCGACAATCGAGCCGGGATTCCCGAAGACCGACTGAAGAGAATATTCGACAAATTTGAAACCGATCCTCACAAAGAAGAATGGCTCGGCCTGGGTTGCGCCATCGTGAAGACATTTGTGGAAGCCCATGGTGGGCAAGTAACTGTCGAAAGCCAGGAAGGTGTTGGCTCAACGTTCCGGTTCACGCTTCCGGGCAG
>JACMLN010000150.1 GCA_014379585.1 Gloeobacterales cyanobacterium ES-bin-313
AGGTGCTCTTGGACGTTGGAGACAAGGGTTTGAAAGTTACCCTGTTCATCAATATCGATAGGTTGACCGTCCACTTGGACAAGATTGCCCGGATCGGTATTCGCTCGCAGTAGAACTTGACCAGATTCAAGATGTTGATAGTGAATATCAAATATGCGAGCGGTTTCTGCAAGTCCCCGTAACTTTGAGGGGGGTTTGCCAGGAACTAAGACACGGGCAAACCCCGCTCGAACTGGCAACTTTTGGCCTTGGCCAGTGACAACGACACTTCCCTTTAAGGTCGCTACACCACTGATCCCTTTGCCATTGAGAGAGACACCAAAGATCGTCCCTCGAACAGCTGCTGTACCTGCGGGAGTAAAAATTTGGACATTCGATTTAGGATTACGCAGTGTACGCAGCCTCAGTTTGACAGTGCCACCTTTGATGGCGAATTGCGTCCGCTTTGCGCCATTGCGCAATCTTTCAAGGCGCAAAATCAGCACAGTGGTGGATTCGCCAACCTCTAAAGAACCAATGCCATCGTCGATCCACAGTTCTGCCGATGCATCTTTGCCAGTGATCAGTTGATCGCCAACTTTTGAAAGTCGATCACCAGGATTCGCTTTTCTCAGCGGAGGCTCAATAGCTACATTCCCAGTCGGCGCTTGAACCCGAAGCCAACGGCCAACTACAGTTTGCTTAGTTACCTTGGGCGCACCCAAAGCTGGCGAACAAGCCATAACAGCAAGACCCACCGCCAAACTGACCGAAAATAAATTCTTCATTCGTGAAAGCGCTACCTATATCCCGAGGATGGGACTCAGTGTAATACTGTTCCCGCCAAAGTAATAGGCGGAAATTACGGAGAAGATCAATGCAAAAGACCAGGAACTGCCTCCTGGATCAACTGCGTAGTCCCATCGACGATAAATTGAAGCGCCAAAGCGATGATCAAAAAGCCCAAAATCTGATTGAGAGCACCAGAACCCGCTTTGCCCAAGGCTTTGAGAAGCGGTTCACCGAGGCGCAAACAAAGATAGAGAGAAGCACCAAGCAGAATAATTCCGAAAAGACAACCGATATAGTCGTACCAGTTTCCTGTCTTAGCCGAAAGCCCAATCACTACACCAATCGCCCCCGGCCCACTGACTAAAGGCACTGCCATCGGTGCAAAAGCAATATCGCCACTGCCACCGTTTCCTTGCGTTTCTTTACTGTGGGACTTGCTAAACATTTCCCAACCCGTTTGGGCGATGAGCAAACCACCGGCAATTCGGAGCACCGCCAATGAAATGCCAAAAAAGCCAAGAATCAGTTTACCCGCCACCAAAAAGAGCGCCAGCACCCAAATCACGTGAAAAGTTGTCCAGCGAGCCTGGTGCTCCCGGTAGGCAGTTGTTCCAGTATTGGTCAAACTATAAAATAGTGGCACGGCTCCCAAGGGATCGCTCACGGGAATCAACGCGGCAAAAGTCGCCAACGCAAAGCCCAAAACACTCTCCAGCACAGCCCACCCCTCAGATTACGAATTGTGACGCTCAATTCGATGGTAGCTTTTGCTACATTTAAACGTCAACCCGTTTTCCGAGACTGTTCTTACATGGGTTCGACTAGATGGTCTTTTCTTGGGCATAAACAGGAGACAGATCTCTCCTTTGCCTGAAGAGTCACACGCCTAGAAGTGTTAACCTAAAACCAACTCTGGGCATCTAAAAAATGGCGTTGCGATTTGTTGTTGTTGAAGACCATCCTGAGGTTGCCAAAAATAATTGTGAATGGCTCCAAAAGCTTGACCCAGAAGCGATTTGCGAAACCTTAGGAGAACCGCAAGCCGCAGCGCGTCGCCTTAAAGAGTATCAGCCGGATTTGCTCGTCGTCGATCTGCTCTACGGCCAAACCAGTGGCGAACAATCGGCAGAGCCGGGGCTGAATTTACTTCGAGAGGTGTTCACCCGCCACCCCCACCAAAATGTGATGGTGTATTCGAGTGAGCCACTTCTACTCACTCCACTCAGTGAAGCAATTGGTAAGCATGAGGGGGGGTTCGCTGCGATCAACAAGATGGATCGACGCACCCAATTTTTAGAAGGAGCGAAAAGTGCCCTGAGTGGTGAGTTGAAAATTCCGAGAGAACTGCGTGGGCTGTTGCAACTCACAGAGCGTGAAGTGGAAGTGCTGTGTTTGATTTGCAAAGACGCCTTAACCGACCAAGCCGTAGCAGATCGGATCTATACGAGCAAAAAAACGGTGCAAAATCACGTCCAACGCCTCAAAGAGAAGCTCGGTATTGCTTTAGAAGAAAGTAATGATACCAATGGTCGCGTTGCCCTGTGCATTGAAGCGGTACGCCGCAAATTGGTGCAGTTCTAGATGCAGGCAGTCCTCTGTGGCTATTACGGTTTCGCAAATGGTGGGGATGAAGCACTGCTTGCCACTCTGCTCCAAATGCTCCCAAGCAATGTCGAGCCTGTGATTCTTACGAAAGATCCCCTCACAGCCCGCTACGGGGTTCCCTGTTGTGATCGCTGGAATCTTGTCGCAGTCAGTCAAGCGATTGCCCGCGCGGATGCGTTTATCTGGGGCGGCGGCAGTCTTTTGCAGGATGTCACTGGGCCAAGCAGTCTGCTGTACTACGGTGGCTTGATGGCGCTGGCGCAAACATTAGGCAAGCGCACGATCGCTTGGGCACAGGGCATTGGCCCCCTTAAAAGTGCTTGGAGTCAAACCTTGACTCGGCGAATACTCCAAAAATGCACAGCTATCTCGGTACGGGATCAAGGCTCCGCCAAGATGCTCGGGGATTGGGGGATTCCCTTTGAGATGACCTGCGATCCTGTCTGGGGTTTGCAGGCTACCCCTTACGCCATTGAGGGTCCTGCCCCCCG
>JACMLN010000151.1 GCA_014379585.1 Gloeobacterales cyanobacterium ES-bin-313
CCCGCAGCCTGAAGTTTTAGCTCAGAATTTGATCGAAGCACCAGAAGATCTTGCCGAGGTTTCCGAAGCCAATGATCAGATTCTTCAAGCAGAAAACGTAGAACGATCTTCTGAAATCACTCAACAAACACCTCAAGCAGAAAACGTAGAACGATCTTCTGAAATCACTGAGCAAACACCTCAAGCTGTCCCACCGCAGCCCAATGTTCTTTCTGCACAACCACAAGTAGACATGCCAGGTGTCCAAACGCCTGAAATACCTGCTGAGTCTGAAAATGAACAGCTCTCCATTGTGCCTAACGTAGGTGATGGGCAATTCCCTGAAGGGAATACCCTAGCAATTTCGCGTGCAGACATTCCCGAACAGACGCCTGAAGTGACGGGTAGTGAGGCAGAGTTATCTCAGGAAACACCAACTGAAAACCAAATCCTGCCTCCAGAGCAACTCTCGGAGCAAATTCCTGAGATTGGTCTAGGCAGCACCCCTGAATTCGTTCCCAATGTAGAAACCGTAGAACCTCCTGGGTCAGGTTTCGAAGTGGGAGCCATTGAAAACCTTGGGGCGGTTCCCGATGTAAGAGCCACTGAAGATTCTGAGTTGATTCCCGAAGTGGAAACCGCTGAACCTCCCGGCCCTTCGCCCGAAGCGATTTCTTCGCAAAATCTTGGCGTTCTTCCTCAGACATCCGAAGCCTTACTCACCGAGAGCCCTGAGACGCTTCTAGGTCAATCCTCCGATAATGTAGTGAATTTGCCGGAGTCTGCTCCGCAGATCTTCACTCCAGAGAGGCTCCAGGTCGATTCAGTGCAGGATGCTGAGGAAACCCGTGAGGCTACATCGCCGCCGATTCCTGAGCCTATGCCAGCGGAAACTCTGTTGACTTCCTCAGAGGAAGTTTCCGAGTCAATGTCAGCGCAAACTCCTGAGATCCCTTCCACGCAAGACCCCGAAGCAATATCCACAGAAGATCCTGAAATTTCTTCCAGGCAAATCTTCGCAGACAGACCTGCGGAAACCCTTGTGGGAAATTCGCTGTTGGCTCCTGAGCAGAGCATTACAACCAGTCCCGAGATTTCTGCACCATTGGTTCGTCAGGGAAATCTCGAAGAGCCCTCCGAGCCAATTCCCGACGCAGTTTCACCGGAAAGTGCCGAAGTCTTGCCTGAGGCTATTCCCGAAGTCTTGCCCCTAGAAAATCTTGCACTTTCTTCAGATCTTGTCCCGGAAACGGCTGCGGAAAGTCCTGAGGCACGTTCAGAGGCTGCCCCCCAAGTATCCACAGAAAGCCCTGAATCACAAAGCCCTGAATCAGTCTCACCGTTGCCCCTCGAAGTCCCTGGGCAAAATATTGAAGTTTCCTCTGAAGGGCTTCCTGAAAGCATTTCAACGCCTCTCGAAATACCTGAAAACGCATTAGCACAGCCAGAACAAACACCTGTACTCACGGAAAGCACTACACTTCCTGAACAAACCCCGGTAGTAATCACGACATCTCTAGCCTCTGAAGCTGCACTGCCATCCCCTGAAACACTCTCTGAAACTGACACTGCACTTCCAGAGCAACTCTCTGAAACTGACACTGCACTGTCAACCGCTGAGACGCTCCTTGAAAGTGCTGAAGAACTTGCACCACAATCCCCTGAAGCTCTTTCCTCTGCTATTCCCGTGGAAACCACAGAGTTACCCACGGATATCTCAAGCCAGATTCCTGAGAGCATTTCCACAGAAACCATCGATACAACCCCGTCTCCCCAAGCATTCATCCAAGAGCAACCCACAGTTCAGTCAGCTCCTGAAACAGAAACCAACCTTCCTACCGAACGCTCTATGCAAGGCGAGCCGGAGGAAGAAATCGCACTTAACGCAGATCTTCAGGAGCAAGCCCAGACACTCCACACGGCTTTAGCCAATCGATTGGCACAACTAGAGGCTGATACCCCACAGCCTCTAGCGTCAGAGACACCTGTAGCCTCTACCTCTTCCGATGCGCCGGAGCCAGAAGGCTTTGCGGTTCCTGAATCTCCGCTTCCGCTTCCTTCCTTTGCCGATCTTGCTGCTCAACTCGACGACGAAGGGCAAACCGCCCTCACGGAGCTGATCAGCCAAGCCGGCAATGTCACACCACCAACCGCTACAGGTGACGCACGGGAAGAAACACCGCAAACCCAACTACCACCACTGCCCCCTGCAATCCTCAGAGGAAATGCCGCAACTTCAGCATTCCAAGGCATACAACTTCCCATTCTGACTGAAGAAACACCAATTCCAGATACATTCTCAGATGCACAAATCCCAGAAGCTTCTGGAACACCCGAAGAGTTCCCACAACTTGAGTCTCTACAACTTGTGGATCGCAATATCCAGCAAGTTCAAGAGGTGGAGGAGCAATCCCCAGTCCCACAAGACGACGATGACTCAACACCGCTTCTTCGAGATCCTGGACTAGGCATTTCTCCATATTTGCCAATAGCCCTCGACAATCTCTCAACCCTGACACCCTTAGATCTAGAAACTTCGCCAACAGCGGCTCCTTTTCAAGACTTTGCACCGTTGACCTTCGCCCCGTTGCCTCAAGCGCCCGTAGACCCTGACAATCTTTTTCAATCCCCCCCAGAGCAATCACCAGGCACAACACAAAGCCTATTTGCAACGCAACGACCTGAAGAGAATCAGACTGTTGACCCTATAGAAGAACGAATCAATGATCTTGACCCTCAAACTCAGGAACTTCCACTTCCCAGTGAAGCCCAAGATTTTGAGCCATCTCTTGCGCCCGAAACCCCCTTTCCCCCAGGGACGATGGTTGGTACATCGCCCGACCAAGAAGAAGCCGCATTCCTTGGAACGCTGTTTGCTTCTGCTGAACCCTTGGGTCAAGCTGCCATCGAGAGTTTGGTGCAGATGCCTGAGGCGCGACAGTTAGAAATTTCTAACGCGCTTCCCCTAGCGCGCCGCCCCGATCTTGCGACCGAAACATCAAGCCCTCAAGCCCCGACGCAGAGGTTATCGCGCACCACTCTATCCCCACAACCTGGGTTTACTGGTACTTCAGATCTAGAGCTTGCTGAACAACCTACAGAGTCAGAGCTTGAATTCGACGGTGAACAACCATTGTCCCCAGCGTTTTCACCTGGCTACCCCCAGACAGCAACGCCTTTAGAATTTGCCAGCCCTCCCCAAACCTTTGAGCAAACAACCCCAGCAACTCCGACAACTGGCTATGCCCAGAGCACCCAGCCCCTTATATACCGCCCAACCCCTACATCACAACCAGATTCTTCCCTAGGCGACGCAACTAAATCGGCTATTGACCAGTCTGGGATTGAAGAGTTGCTCAACCTCGGCACAGACAATCACTACCAAGAACCAGAGTCTCCTTCCTTTGAAGATGCACCCACTGATGAAGCGAGTGATACACCTCTCGGACAGCTATTCCGCCAAGGTGTGGAACAAGGCCAGCCTTCCCATCGCGAAACCATCGCTCCAGAGCCAGAGGAAGCAGCTTCCCCGACTTACACCATGGAAGCGCCAGGGCAAGAGGAGGAGGACGATGATGACGAAGGTGGCAGTAGTGACGGTATCGATCTTGAAAGACTTGCGCGTCAAATCTACTATTTGGTGCGCCAGCGTATAGAGCGCGAAAAAGAACGCCATGGTGGGCAGCAAGATCGTGGCGGTTGGTGAAATTTACGTTTTAAAAAGGAGAACGTCATGGAAAACGACAAATACTATCCCGTTAAAGCCAAGCTCATCAATATGGACAATCTAGGAGAGGACTTTACTTTTCAGTTTAATCCGACGCAAATCAAAATAAGTAGAGAAGTCATGTGGGGGCCTAGTGTTGACCCTAGGAAGCAAGGGAGCAGCGGCAATGGTGACGCTCCCCAATCTCCAGGAGGAAGTGCTCCCGTGAGCCCAGATACAGGTGTAGATCTTCCTTCATATAGTAAAACGAAGCCTTATATTGTCTCCATTAACCGAGTCTTATTTGATACTTTTGAAGCTCGGACAAGTGTGGATAAATATATAACCGCGCTCAAGAAGACTGTGACACCTAGCGTGCCTACCGGTGCAGCAAATGAGAATTCTTCACGGGGAAAGAAAATGCGTCCCCCGACCTATTTGTTTACTTTTGGCTCGTCTTTCGACTTTATTTGTGCAGTGCAAAGACTCTCTTGGAACTATTCTGTGTGGCTTCCAGACGGAACACCCCTACGAGCACTCGTAGACTTAGTGCTCACAGAAACGACCCTTTCAAAATCTGTTAATCAAGGAGGAGGACTTCAAAATGCAATTAGGACTGGTTCATCATTCTCTATTGGCGCTTCATCCACTGTGAGTGCAGACCTTGGCGTTTCTTTAGGTGTGAGTGCAGGGTTTAGCTTCAGTGCAGGCATGAGTGGTTTTATTTAGTTTCTTTCGGAGCGTTTTTCATGGCTAAGTACTTTCCAACTCCATTTATGGAAATTGAGGGGATCCAAGGCAAAGAAAAAGAAAATTTGGGAGATGACCTTCTCTCTTTAACCATTGAGGAGAGCCTGCATTTACCAACTGCTTTTACGCTTATCCTTCATACTTCTTTTGCCTCAGGAAGTCCTGACTTTGAGCGGCATTGGCATTCCCATGCGGCTCTAAAGCCTGGAACTGGAATCAAACTGGGCTTCTATTCAATTACAGCAGATGCGAATAGCTTCGATCAAGTGATCAAAAATGAGAATATGTTTGAGGGAGAAATTACTGGAGTAGATGTCCGCTATGGACAATCCCACGAAGCAAACATCGTTGTCAAAGGCTATGATCTCTCCCATAGGTTGCACATGGGGCGTTACAATCGCTCATTTTTAAATATGACCGATAGTGATATTGCCAGCAAGATTATCAAAGAAATCGGTATTCCTATTGGCGAAATTGAAGATGCTGGCATTGTCCATGAGTATGTTTTTCAGGAGAATGAAACCAACTTTTCTTTTTTACAGAGTCGTGCTGCTCGTCTAGGCTTTGAAATGTATGTAATGGAAAAAAAGTTTTACTTCCGAAAATCCCAACCTGGGCCACCGATCGAGCTTGAATGGCTCCGAAATTTATTCAATTTTCACAACCGCAATACTACCCATGAACAAGTAGACTCTGTCAAAGTCAGCGCCTACAGTGTTGAGCGCAAAGAACGCATCGAAGCGGAAGTCAAAAAGGAGAATTCCGAAGTTGTTACAAAAACGGGGAACAGACAAGGGAGCGAAAATGCCTCTTTAATCAGCGTTCCAAAAGTGAAGACTGTTGTTGATCAAAATATTCAGACCCAAGGGGAAGCAGAAAAACTCGCTCAGACTATTTTCAACGAAGTCAGTAGTCAGTTCATGTTGGCTGATGGTCTTGCTGAGGGCAATCCTAACCTTCGTCCTGGAAAGATCGTCAAGATCGAAAAAATGGGTGATAAGCAAGACGGTGAATACTATATCACTGATGCAACCCATCACTATTCGGGACGATCCTATACCACTGAGTTTAGTGTTCGCGGCGCTCGTGGCGGCAACTTAGCAACAAGCATTGGGAACCGGCCAAAACTCAAACCTGGTCAAACAAACTTGGTCGGTATAGTCACCAACAATCAAGATCCAAAAGGATGGGGACGGGTCAAAGTGAAGTTCCCAAGTGTCACAGAAGAGCATGAGAGTAATTGGGCACGGGTTGTGGGCGCAGGGGCAGGGCCAGACCGTGGTTTTTGGTGTTTGCCAGAAGTCGATGATGAAGTCCTCTGTTGTTTCGAGCACGGAGATATCCATCGCCCCTACGTAATTGGTGGTGTCTGGAATGGTAAAGATGCACCACCAGATGCGCAAGAGGAATCCGTGAATCCAGTGCACTTGCGTACATTTGCGACGCGCAAGGGTCATCGAATGACCTATGCCGATGAAACAGCTGGTTCGTGGAAACAGGGTATTCATATTGTGAGTTCTACAGGGTATAAAATCGTGATCGACGAAGAGAGCAATTATCTGGAGATCCAGACTCCCGGTGGTCATTATCTCAAGATGGATGATGCAGCAAAAGATGTCACCTTAAAGTCTTCTGGAACCATGAATATCGAAGCAGCATCTTCACTCACCATTAAGGCTCAAGCCTCGATGGATATTAATACGAGTGGTCAGATGACAATCAAGAGTTCTATTAAGCAAATCAATTAATGAGGAGAAAAACAATGAAATTGAAACACTTAGCAGGCTTGGTGGTGCTCTGTGTTGGCGCTTTTTCCTTGCCAGCCCTGGCTTCCCCAGAGCCTCTGCTGTGGAACTACACAAAGCAGACAGTGGTATTCACTGTTTGCAACCCTGACAAGAACAGACGGCCTAGTGATTACTGTGAAGTAGAAACATTTGCCTCTGGTGAGTACGCCAAACTGAACTGTGATGCGCCCGTTTGCACAGTTTCTGTCCAGGCGACGGGCAAAATTGCTTATCAAAAAGTCCGCTACCAGTATGGAATGGGTGTCACGCTAGATCGACGTGGACTACGCGCCTTTGTCTACAAATAGCAAAGGGTGCAGTAAACCACACCCTCTCCGATTGCGTGCATGAAAAAACTAGGCGGAGGCTAAGTTCTTCTCTGCAAATTCCCAGTTGAGTAAGCTATCGATCACGGTTTCTGTGTACTTGGGACGGAGATTTTGGTAGTCCAAGTAGTAGGCATGTTCCCAGACATCGATGGTAAGCAGAGGGACAACGCCAAGAGTCAGGGGAGTGTCGGCGTTTCCGGTTTTGACAATTTCAAGCTTGTCGCCATTCTTGACGAGCCATGCCCAACCACTGCCGAATTGGCCTGCGGCGGCTTTGAGCATTTCTGCTTTGAAGGTGTCGTAGCTGCCAAAAGAGGCATCGATCATGGCGGCCAGGGTGCCTGTAGGCTTGCCACCGCCACCGGGCTTCAGGCTGGACCAGTAGAATGTATGGTTCCAAGCTTGGGCTGCGTTATTGTAAATGCCCACTTTGTCTGCCTTGCCGACGACGTGCTTGATCACATCTTCTAAGCTGAAATCATCCAGTTCGGTGCCAGCGATCAACTTGTTCAAGTTGTCTACATAGCCCTTATGGTGCTTGCCGTAGTGAAAGCTCAGGGTATCAGCAGAGATGTAGGGAGCAAGGGCGTCCTGCTCGTAGGGCAGAGTAGGAAAAGTATAAGCCATACTGGTTCTCTCTCTCGTTGCAAGTTTGCTTTTCAGATGTAACACAGACTGTAACAATCGGCGACCTGTCTAGGACACATATCCCGATGGCGCTATGCTGGTCTGGAAGCGCCCATTCATACGAAATCATGAGAATTCTGCAGGTACGTGCTCTACGCGGTCCCAATTACTGGAGTATCCGTCGCCACAATTTGATTGTGATGCAGTTAGATCTTGAAGAGTTGGAGGAGAAACCAACCAATCTGATTCCTGGTTTTCATGATCGGCTCTTGGCCTTGATGCCAACGCTCATGCAGCACGGCTGCTCGGAGGGTCGAGATGGGGCGTTTATGGAGCGCGTCACCGAAGGCACCTGGATGGGGCACGTCATCGAACACATTGCCCTCGAACTACAAACCCTGGCAGGTATGGATGTCTCGTTTGGCCGCACCCGCCAAACTGGAAGTTATGGCGTATACAACGTCGTTTTCACCTACGTCGAAGAGGCCGCAGGTCGCTACGCGGGTCGCGCAGCTGTGCGCATCGCCCGTGCCTTGGTGAATGGTGAAGCCTACGAAGACCTTGCTCAAGACATCCAGGAGATGCGCGAGATTCGCGAGGAAGTGCGCTTTGGTCCGAGCACCGCTGCCATCGTCGAAGCAGCTGCAAGTCGCGGTATTCCTTTTATCCGCCTTTCCGAAAAATCTTTAGTACAACTTGGCTACGGAATTCACCAAAAGCGCATCCAGGCGACGACAACAGCCAACACCAGCATCATTGCCACAGAACTGGCTTCCGATAAGACAGCGACCAAGAGCCTCCTGGACTCCATGGGCATCCCGGTGCCCAAAGGCACGACAGTCCGTCGCATGGGCGACCTTGAGGATGCCATCGCCGACATCGGTGGCTACCCGATCGTGCTCAAGCCCCTCGATGCCAACCACGGCAAAGGGATCACTGTCGATATCAAAGATATTCAGACCGCTGAAACCGCCTACGAAGCGGCGCGGGAATTTTCTAAAGAAATTATTGTCGAGCGCTATATTACGGGTCGCGACTACCGGGTCTTAGTGATCAACCATCAAGTGGTCGCCGTTGCTGAAAGAGTACCCGCCCACGTCGTCGGCGATGGCAGATCGACGATCAAGACCTTAATCGACACCGTCAACGCCGATCCGCTCCGGGGCTACGGCCATGAAAACGTACTGACAGTGATTACTGTCGATGAAATGACCCAACGGATGCTCGACCGCCGTGGTTACAGCCTCGACACGGTTCTGCCAACTGGGGAGATCTGCTACCTCAAATCCACTGCCAATTTGAGCACTGGGGGCACCGCCATCGACTGTACCGATACCCTGCATCCCTTCAATGCTTTCTTGTCCGAGCGAGTTTCTCGCAATATTGGCCTCGACATCTGTGGCATCGACGTGATCTGCCCCGACATGTCCGAGCCGATCAACGAGATCGGTGGGGCGATCATCGAAGTGAATGCAGCTCCAGGCTTCCGGATGCACATTGCCCCCAGCCAAGGCATCCCCCGCAACGTCGCTGAACCTGTCATCAATATGCTTTTCCCACCGGGGACGAAGACGCGGATTCCGATCATTGCCGTCACAGGCACCAACGGCAAAACAACGACGACCCGACTGATCGCCCATATTTTGCGGGGGGTCGGTTATCGAGTCGGCTACACGACCACCGATGGGGTCTATATCCAAAACCAAATGGTCACCAAAGGGGATATGACCGGTCCCTTCTCCGCCAAGATGGTGCTCAAAGACCCAACCGTCGAATTCGCTGTCCTCGAAACTGCGCGCGGAGGCATTCTGCGGGAAGGTCTAGGATTTCAAGAATGCGACATCGGTATCGTTTTGAATGTCGCCGAAGATCATCTGGGTCTTAAAGACATCGACACGATTCAAGATCTAGCCCGCGTTAAGTCTGTCGTCCCAGAATCCGTCCATCCAAATGGTTTTGCGATCTTGAATGCCGACGATGAACTGGTTGCCGAGATGGCTCACGATGTCAAAGCGACGGTTGCCTACTTCAGTCTCGATCCCCATCACCCGATCATTAAAGAACACACAGAGCGCGGTGGCATCGCCGCTGTCTACGAAAATGGCTACGTTTCCATCTTGAAAGGTTTATGGACGCTGCGGGTCGAAAAAGTGCTGAGTGTGCCTTTGACCTTCTCTGGTCGCGCCGTCTTTATGATCCAGAATGTCTTAGCGGCTACCCTGGCAACGTTCTTGCACGGTATTAAGATCGACGATATTCGGGCTGGTTTGGGGAACTTTGTTCCTTCTGCTTCCCAGACCCCAGGACGCCTAAATCGCTTCGAGGTCAAAGGTTTCGAGGTTCTCGTCGATTACGCCCACAACCCAGCCGGATTTGAAGCCATGCACCGTCTTTTGGATCGCATGGAGAGCCGGAGCAAAATTGGCGTGTTCAGTGGACCAGGGGATCGGCGCGACGACGACCTACGCAAACTCGGCTACTTGGGTGCTGGCATGTTCGACATGACCTACGTCAAAGAGGACGACGACCTGCGCGGGCGTGCTCCCGGTGAAGCCGCAGGCTTGATCATCGAAGGGCTGAAGCAGCGCAAGCCAGACTATCACTATCAGGTCATTCTCAACGAATCTGATGCCATTGCCGAAGCCCTCAGAAAAGCTGAAGCTGGCGACCTCGTGGTCATCTTCCCGGCAGACGTAGAGGGAACCATCGAGCAAATCAAGCGCTTTAACGAAGACAACCAGCCAGTGATCATTCCTTAGAATCGGCTGGTTCCAGCCGCGCTGTGCCTACGCCCCTGCAACCATGATGAAGCTGTGGTCGTAGTACGTTGAGGATTTCGCAAAATGGTTTAATGTGCCCAGTCCGGCTTGATGGCTTTGCGACTATTCAAATAGCGGTCGATGGCCATGGCCGCGATACAACCATCCCCAGCGGCGACGACAGCTTGCTTAAAGGGGGTGTTGCGAATGTCACCAATCGCCCAGACACCTTCTGCGGAGGTCTGCATCATGTTGTCTACTTTGACACCGCCATCAGCATTCACTTCCACTTGGCCACCCAAAAAGTCCGTAATCGGTCTGGAACCTTGCATGTAGACAAAAACCCCTTCTACAGGCAATTCCAAACCCTTTTCGCCGACGCGTACATCTACACCTGTGACTCCAGCATCTTCGCCGCGAATCTTGAGGAGCCGACTCTTCTCCCAGAGTTTGACGGAAGGATGGGATAACAGTTCATCGACGTGGCCAGTGCTGTCGAAACTGTGGGGATCCTTAGGGACGATCCAGTGCACCGTCGTTGCAAACTTGGTCAGCACTTGCGCTTCTTCGATCGCTTCGTGGTTGAGACCGACGACTGCCACTTCCCGATTGCGATAAAAAGCACCGTCGCAGGTGGCACAGTAGCTCACCCCGCGCCCCAAAAATTCGGCCTCACCAGGAATCGAAGCAATCCGACCCATGGCTCCTGTGGCGAGCACCAAGGCACGAGCACGGAATGTGCCATCGGGGGTGTAGATTTTTTTGAGGTTTGCGCTGATGTCGATTCCGAACACCTGAGATTTCAGGTAGGTCGTTCCAAATTCAACGGCCTGTTCGCGCATAATTTCGAGAAGCCGTTCACCACTCATTTCACCTGGAACACCAGGATAGTTCGCAATCTTATGCGTAATCGCGAGAGCACCAGCTTGAGGGTTCTTATCAAGAATTAAAGTCTTGAGTTCAGAGCGTCCAGTGTAGAGGGCACAGGTACACCCTGCGGGACCGCCGCCAATAATCACCACATCGTAATCTAAACTTTCCACGGCTCCTCCCTCTCTATATCGCGCCCACTCCTCAGAGTAGTTCTCAAATGTTTCTGAGTCAAAGTGAGATTAAGGAGAACGCGACTTCAAAAAATCGTTCACCTGATTGGGAGTAGGTGCGTTGCCAATCGCACCAGGAGAAAGGGTACTGAGCGCCGCAACCGCACTGGCGTAAGCAACGAATTGCGGTGCCTGACTTTCCCAGGTAGCCAAGGTGTGTTGACTGAACTGGTGGAGCAGTGCAGCGACAAAGGTATCTCCTGCGCCTGTTGTATCGACAACAGGTACCGTAAAACCGGCGTGGGTGCCTGTCTGATGGCCGACTTGCCAATCGCAACCAGCTTCGCCTTTGGTGATAAAGATGCCTTCGAGATGATCGAAGCGTTCATGAATGGCTTCCACCGTCGGCAATCCAAGCCAAACCGCCTCTTCTTCGCTGACTTTTAGGAAATCGACCCGTTCGATCAAGCCAAGTACGATGTCAAGTGCGCCTTCTGTGGAGGTCCAGAAGATCGGTCGCCAGTTCACATCGAGAAAAACTTTGACAAAGTAATGATCGGCGAAATCAAGAGCCATCTCGACGGCCTCAGCCGAAAACTCAAAGGCAAGCATCGACGAGCCAATAACCAGGTAAGACGCGTTCTTGAACAGTGCAGGATTCAGGTCATCTGCCCGAAGAAAAGCATCGGCGCACCGATCCGCCGGAAATCCACCAAAGCTCGCAAACTCTCGTTCACCCTTGCTGCTACGAATCACATGAACATGGCGAGTCGGAAACAAGGAGCGCTGAACACCCTCTGTACCCACCTGGTTTTCTTTCAGGAGTTGGAAGAGTGTCTCACCTGGCGCATCATCCCCAATGCAACCAATAAAAGTGCAGACTGAACCTAGATGTGTCAGGGCACAGGCGACATTGGCGGGAGCACCACCAGGGAAAGCTTTCCAAGATTCAACAGCCGACTCAGGCACGTCTACTTGGTCAGCAAGACAGTCCCAGAGCATCTCCCCCAGGCACAGAATCGTCGGTTGCGGCAACGGCTGCATATTGTAACGAGCACCACTAAACTAGAGGCTACCACGTCCTAGCCCAATTCGCCGTGGCCAAAGAACCCTTCGACCTTCTTGCCCAAGCCTACGACCAAAATTTTGCTCTCTCTGCTGTTGGCCAATTCCAGCGAGAGCAAGTCTGGCACCAGATTGCCGATCTTTGGCCGCAGAACGCTCATCTTCTTGAACTTGGCTGTGGTACCGGCATAGATGCCCAATATCTTGTCGCACAGGGTTTTCGAGTGCTTGCCACAGACATTTCATCGGGGATGCTCATCGAAGCACAGCGCCGATGCGCAGACTTTCCACAGGTTTCCTTCAAGGTGCTCGATGCCAGTGACGTTGGCCAGGTCAAAGAAACTTTCGATGGTGCATTTTCTAACTTTGCTGCTATCAACTGCGTTCTCGACTTGCCCCACTTTGCCGAACAACTCGCTCTAAAAATACGTTCAGGCGGCAAGATTGCGCTTTGCTTCTTCGGGCGAACCTGTGCTTGGGAGATCACTGCTTCGCTTCTTGCTGGGAAACCGAAGCGTGCATTTCGACGCTGGCGCTCTGGAATCATCACCGCTGGCATCGGTCAAGGGGCAACGATTTCAGTCCGTTACTACGGTTCCACCGAGATCGAACAGATCTTTGCTCCCTGGTTCGTCCTTGAAAAAGCCATTGGCATTGGCTTTCTCGTCCCACCGACATACTTGCAGTCCCTAGTTGTACGTTTTCCAAGTGTTTTCCAGGTTTGCAACGCACTAGACAAACGTATCGGTGGTTTTTGGCCGGCCAATCAGTTGTCAGATCACGTACTCTATATCCTACGCTGTCGCTAGCCCTGTTCGGAAACCGCCCATCTTTCGGTTCGGTTTCCAACCTGTCCCCATCACTTTTTCTTCGCTAACTTAAATGCAGAAACGCTGATGGAGAAAAAAACAATGTCAGTTGTGCGTTGGAATCCAGTTCGTAACAGCATCAACAGCGAAATGGTCGATCGTCTTCTTGATGGCTTCATGGGTCGCGATACCGTTTCTTCTACACCTGCCGTGCGGGTTTGGGAAGATGCTGAAGCTTACACTGTTCAGGCGATTGTTCCTGGTCTTGACCGCGACAGCCTCGATATTCAAGCCGCTCCCAATGGTCTATCGATTACAGGTAGAGTCAACTATCCCGTGCCCGAAGGCGTGACCATTCGCCACAGCGAATATGGCAACGGTGAATTTCGTCGGATGCTCCAGTTGGCCACGCAGATTCGCTCTGAGGCTGTCAAAGCCAACTACAACGATGGTATCCTGACGATTCATCTCCCAAAGATCGAGTCTCAGCGCGTCGTCAAAGTTCGCCTCGAAGGTGACGTTCTCAGTTAATCTATTTCCTCTTGAAATCGGTGGGCAGTCAAATTTTGGCTGCCCATTTTATGTATGCGTGGTCACCTAGACGAGTAAATTAGCAGATGTATGGAACACTAAAGAACTGTAATAAGGCTGCTGTTGGTTTATTCATCACAAATATTAATCAGAAGTTAACCACATTTACCCCTTGCGGATCAAGAATGAGTCTTGACCACCCGTTCTTAGGTGCATGTCCATGACAATCTCCATGTATCAGGCTTCAGTACCTACTCTCATTCGCACACTCAGTAATCTTGCGACAATTCTGGAGAAAGGGGCTGCCCATGCTGAAGCCAAAAAGATCGATCCATCGGTCTTCATTAGTAGCCGCCTTTACCCCGATATGTTGGCGCTGGGGCGACAAGTACAAATTGCCTCCGACATTGCCAGAAAGGGCATAGCAAGGCTAGCAGGATTAGAAGCACCTCCCATCGAAGATAATGAAGCGACCTTTGCTGAGTTTATTGTTCGTCTTCATACGACCATTGATTACTTGAAAACATTCAAAGCTGATCAAATTGATGGTTCAGAAGAAAAGTCAATTGCCCTCCCAGTCCGTGGAGACGTTATGCATTTTGAGGGATTGCCCTATCTCCTTGGTTTTGTGCTTCCGAATGTCTACTTCCATGTAACAACTACCTATGCCATCCTCAGACATAATGGAGTTGAACTGGGTAAGCTAGATTTCCTTGGCAAGCCGTAGGTGTAATTGTTTAACCCCAGCCTGAGATTGATTTAGTCACGTTTTCACAAATCAGCCTACAGCACGATACACTCTTGCTGTAGGCATTTTCGTTGGATACACACGGCCATCGAAAACGCCACACCAGAAGGTTTATTAACGAGTTCAGCCACACAGTAGCCAACAAAATCCTGCATCTTTCTCTCTGAAAATATCTATGAGCAGTATTCTAAGGTCTTGCCGAGTTGGGCTATAACTGTACCAGGTTCAGCTAACTCTGAAACGCGGGAGATCACAAGATGGATCGACTAGATACTTACCGCCAAATCATCCGCAAGGTTCTCACACCCTTCGCTAACATTACCTACGCCAATGTTAATGTAAAAAACCACCAAGCCTTCGATCCTGAAACAGATCAATACCTAATTCTTTCCGAAGGTTGGGAAGGCCAACATCACCTCCACAGCTGTTTACTTCACGTCGAAATAATCAACAACAAAGTCTGGATTCAGCTGGATAATACCGAAGATGGGATTGCTGAGGAGTTGATTCAATCTGGTATTCCTAAGCAGGATATCGTATTAGGCTTCCACGAGCCAGAAATTCGCCCTTTCACTGGATTTGCAGTTGCCTGATTTTTGAGGGTCAGAATGGAGCAAGGCCAATTCTGCGAAGACTGAATACACTCAGAATGTTCACATAGTTTGTGGCAATCTGTATAGCTCTGATTGATACCAGTACCAGAGAATCTGTTGAAAATTCCAGCCCGCAAGAGCCATTTTTTGGGAGACAGTTTGGCTGAGAATCGGCCCTTTGCGAATCGGTAGGGCGTATTGACCGTAGCGTGCCCAGCCGTTGATGCCTTGATCGCGGTATTCTCCGTCCACTTTGCTGTAATTCAAAACGATATTGCGCGTGTCAGAAACAGCTCTGTCTGTGCGCGGATCCGTGAGCCAGGAACTGCGGCCTGTTCGCGGGTTAAACTTGGCGAATCCTCCGTAGACTTGATCGTTAGTAGTATCGACCATGTCGTAGTTGGGGCCGTGTTTGCGGCGCTGGTAACTCGTGAGGGCGTAGGTGCGAGCAGCAATGGCCTGTGCTTTGAGGGCTTCGGGGTGATATTCTTCGGGCATCTCGCGGGGAATCACGCCGCGTAGGTAGGTTTCAGAATCGACGTTGTTGAGAGCGGCAACCCCACCTTTGAGCCAGACAAAAGACATCGTTTCTGGGTACCAGCGGTTGCCCACCATCACCATCCCGTTCTCGCCCATCTGCACCGAACCCAGACTTTGGGCGGAAACCGTAAAAAACTGCCCTGGTTGCAAAGTTGTAACAGTACCGTCGGTTCGATGAAACTCAGTCGTCTGAGAAACAGCGATCACCATGGCCGATTTTGGCCCTTCGACGAGAACCCGTAAAGGAAAGGCTTGCGCTTCGCTGCCCCAAGCCCCTGCGAGGAGGCCGAGTGCCAAAGCAAAAATTTTCCCGAACTTCGCTACCCTAAACATAACAACCCGTAAACTACCGCAAGCCCAATGTACCCACAACCCAAAAAAAGGTTCCCGTGCGTGTCAAGATCTGTGGACTGATGCATCCCGAACAAGCCCAGGCAATCGCACGGATTGGTGTTCACGGCCTCGGTTTTATCTGTGTACCAGGCACAGCTAGGTACGTTGACAATATGCATTTACGTGGGATTATCGCCCAACTTCCGCCATTTGTCGAGCGCGTTGGGGTTTTTGCCGATGCCGATATCGAAACCATCTATGAAACAGTGACGACGACAGGACTCAGTGCTCTCCAATTACATGGCAGGGAAAGCCCTGAATTTTGCGCCGCCCTCGCCCAACGTTTGCCGGGGATTGCCCTGATTAAGGCAATTCGGATTCGAGGCGTTGAAGATCTGAACCAGCTCCAACCGTACCAAGGCTACGTGCAGGCCGTGCTTCTCGATGCCTACCACCCAGACCAACTCGGAGGCACCGGACGAACGATTGCCTGGGAATGGCTGAAAGATTTCCGCCCTGGTCTTCCCTGGATCTTGGCTGGGGGGCTGAAGCCTGAAAATCTCGATGAGGCACTTTCTGTTGTCCAGCCCGACGCAATCGATCTCTCAAGTGGTGTGGAGAACCGACCAGGGGACAAAGATCTTGGTAGAGTAGCCCAAGTAGTGCGCATTCTCCAGAACCATGAGCGAAAGCAAGCAAGAACCCCCTGATATTTTGAATGGCCATACTCTGCCATTTTTGGTCTTTATTCTCTTGACGAGTTTTGGCAATCCCCCCGTCATCTATCCCCTCAAAACCTTCCTAGCAATTGGGATGCTCTGGTACTACCGCAAAGAATTCACAGAATTTAAGCAGTGGCAATTTCACTGGAGTGCATTTCCCGTTGGCTTGCTCGTCCTAGCACTCTGGATCGGCTTCGATTTTTTGATCCCGCAGTCTACAACGGGTGGATACAACCCCTTTACCACAGGCAAACCAGAGACAGACTTGCTGATGGTCAGTGTGCGACTGGGTGGTTCTGCCTTCGTCGTGCCTTTTCTGGAAGAACTGTTTTGGCGCTCCTGGCTGATGCGATTTATTGTCGATCAAGAAGACTTTCGTAAAGTCGCTATCGGCCAGTTCACTTGGTCTGCATTTTTGATCAGCAATTTACTTTTTGGTACAGAACATGGTTCGCGCTGGCTTTCTGGGATTATGGCGGGTGTTATTTACAGTGGTTTGGTCTACTGGCACAAAGAAATTCGTTCTTCGATTGTTGCCCACGGTGTGACGAATTTTGGGCTTGGGGTATACGTAATTCTGACAAAATCTTGGGCTTTCTGGTAGCTTTAAGAGTTTGAAGTGCTAGGCTAAAAAAATGTTAAGAAAGTCTAGTGCACTGGTACGTGTTGTGCAAACCTTGCTTCTAAGTACCGATTCTCTTTTTTATTGTTTGCAAGCTGGGTGCTTAAAAGCCGCAATTCAGCTTGGTGGTGGTTCAGTATCTGTCACCCGTCTTGTGCTGGACGCTCTACAGGGGGATCGCAGAGAACTAGAACGCCTATCCCACACTAAACAGTTACGAATCCTCACCCTCGATCCGGCAGAATCCAAAGTCTGTACGCAACTTTGGATAGAGGGCTGGCCACCCGATATTGCCAGTCTGATTCCCCTTGCATCAGCAGAAGAAGGAATACTCGTGTATGCAGGAGCAGCAATGGATGCCTTAGAGTGGAACCCAGCTCTGCCCAAAATGAGTTGTACAGAAATGCTTTTTCACATGGTCGTTAAACGGATCATCAGCCTCAATGAAGCTGACCATTTTCTTCTGAGGATGCGCGAGATGGGTCTTGATTCCCCAGTCTCGGCCATCGATTTCCCGACCCTACAGCAGTGGCAACGCCGCGATCTTCATCTGTGAGGCGCAGATTCGAACTGAACCAGTCGATCTTGTGAACTGATCAACCCGTATTTTTCGCGCAACAACGGTTGCAACTGCTGGGGATCAAAATTTCTCTCCAAGATTTCTTGCTGGGCATCTCGTCGGGAGCGAGCAAAATTTACCGATGCCTCTAGTCGCTCCATCTGAATGCGTTGTTGATCGTGGTGTTCCCAGAGTCGATTGATTTGCAGCCCAGCAAAAGCACACAGAGCACCAACAACCACACAGTTAGCCAGTGGCGCGACTAAGATAAGCCATTGGTCATCGCGCCGGGAGCGCTTGTTGCCGGCCAGCATTACTTACCGAGGGCTGAAGCAAGAAGCAACGCCGCCACACCAGCAACGGCTGCAACCACAAATTCAATTGCTACCTGGGTATCAGAAATATTCACGAGGCCTACTCCATGATCAAATTTCAGGAACATTATAGGCTCCTTTGTCCGTCAAGCAAGTTTCTTTGCCAATTGTTGCCCAGGGATCTTTACCAAAATTCACTTCAATAGTATAAAGAGTCCATCCTGAACAATTCCTGGACGAGGATCGGTGGAATCTTGTCTGGTGACAGGGCTTAGGTTTGTGGAGAGCTTCCTCTACGCAATCTCTAAGATCAAGGACACACTCGCAAGTTACGTAAGCCATATGGAGGAAGCATGCAGGTCATCACCTGGTTTTTTAAAGGCGGCATCGTCATGTATCCGATGCTTTTTTGCTCAATTATCGCTTTGGCGATCATTATCGAGCGCATTCTCTTCTGGGTAAAATTGCTACCCAGGCACAAAGCATTTGTCGAACAGGCCTTTGCAGATGAGCGTTGGCAGCCCGATCAGCTGCGCAAGTTGGTCAACGAAAATAGTGATATTCCCTTGGGGCGCATTTTTGGAGCAGCCCTCGCAGTCAAGTCCGACGATGAGACCTCTTTTCGGCTGGCTCTCGAAGGCGCTGCTAAAGCTGAGATTCCGAAACTCAAGCGTTTTGTTTCCGTCCTAGACACCATCGTTACCCTTTCTCCCTTGTTGGGTTTGCTGGGTACTGTTATCGGTCTGATCAACTCTTTTGCTTCTTTGGGTGGAAACAATGCCGATTCTTCCTCCAAGGGCCTAGAAGTTGCAGGTGGTATTTCTGAGGCGCTGATTGCAACGGCAGCAGGGATGATCTTGGCTTTGACTACCTTGGTCTTTGCCAGCTTGTTTCGGGCACTGACACGCCGTCAAGTGACCTTGATGGAAACTGCAGGCACACAGTTAGAACTGCGCTGGCGCACGGGAGGCAAGTAAATGTCTATTAAGCTGAGTGGCGGCGATGATGATTCGGGGGGTGGCGTTGGCGAGATCAACGTCGTCCCTTTGATCGATGTTTTGTTTGCGATTTTGACCTTTTTTGTCCTGGCATCGATCTTCTTGACCCGCCAGCAGGGGCTCCCTCTGGATTTGCCGAAGGCAACCACCGCTGAAAGTAAGCAGATGAGCCAACAGGTGACGTTGAGTGTCAACAAGGAAGGCAAATACTTCCTCAACAAAAACTACGTAGAACTCAAGGACATTGGGGCAGCCGTAAAAGCCCAACTCGACGCCGATCCTGCCCGATTAGTCGTCGTTGCTGGCGATAAAAAAGTCGAATATCGCTACGTGATTAGCCTTTTAGACGAGCTTCGGAAAGTCAATGCAACCAAATTCGCCCTTGCAACAGATTCAGAGTAACGTTGGCCTCAAGATTATCGGTGCCAGTATTCTCGCTTCCACCCTTCTGCATGGTGGCCTGATGTTGGTGACTTTGCCCCAACCGAAGGCACCCGAAATTGAGAAGAAAGACGATCTGATTATGACCCAACTGGCTCCTAAGCCACGGCCTAAGATGGTCAAGCCACCACCGCCACCACCGCCACCGCCACCTGAGCGCAAGGTCGCCAAAAATATCAAGCAGACCAACGCGCCCCGCAAAGCTTACGCCAGCCGCCCGATCATGAGCAGTAAGTCAGACGTCACAGGCCCAGAGGTCTCTTCGAATATGGTCTCTGGCTCTCGTGGCAATGGTCTAGGCACCGATAAAGGTCTCGATCCAGGGGGAACCTCGGACAAGGGGGATCCAAATGGTAGCGGAGGCAACGACGCCGTTCAATCTCCACCACCGCCACCACCGCCACCGCCACCACCGACGAAGCCGAAGCCGAGAGGTGTTGCAGAGCCGGACTACCCAGAAATTGCCAAGCAAAACAACTGGGAAGGCCGTGTCGTTGTTCTCGCTCGGATCAACGAGTCTGGTGAAGTGGAAGATGCATCGGTTGCCAAATCCTCCGGTCACTC
>JACMLN010000152.1 GCA_014379585.1 Gloeobacterales cyanobacterium ES-bin-313
GAATTAACGGTTCTTCAACTAACCGAAATTGGTTGAAGATAGTTCCTTCACAAACTTGGATTGCTTGGCTTTCAAACTATTCTTCTTTCAAGGTTCTGCACCGCTTTTCCGACCGAAGCCGTTTTCAGCGACTTTGCCAATGTACCGTGAGCAGCGGAAGGATGTCAACCCTTTTTTTAAAATCCCATTGCCTTGGCGACGACAGAAACCTCAGGATCCAGCCCAGGCAAGGATTCCGTCTTACATTCTGAAATTGCCCGATCAGGATCTTTCAGACCATTCCCGGTCAGAACACAGACGACACGGGCACCAAAAGGCAAATCTTCGGGATATTTCAGTAAGCCAGCGAGAGAAGCGGCACTTGCGGGTTCACAAAAGATGCCTTCGTGTCGAGCAAGCAAGCCATAAGCTTCAAGAATCTCAACATCGGTTACGGCGCGAATACTGCCCTGACTGGCTTTTGCGCTTGCAAGCGCACGGATGCCGCTGGCTGGATTGCCGATCCGAATGGCTGTCGCGACTGTTTCGGGATTGGCGATGGTTTCGATCCGGCCATTGACAAGTGCAGCAGCGCCAGACGCTTCAAAACCAAACATTTTCGGACGCTCCCGAATTAGCCCACGTTGCCAATACTCACAGAAGCCCATCCAATAGGCGACGATATTTCCAGCATTTCCAACTGGAATGCACAGCCAATCTGGAGCTGTTCCTAACTGATCGCAGACTTCGAATGCACCCGTTTTTTGGCCTTGGAGACGATAAGGATTGACTGAATTGACCAGTTGTACGGGATATTGATCGGCGATTTCACGCACAATACTGAGGGCACGGTCAAAGTTTCCGCGAATGGCGATCACTTCTGCTCCATAGATTAAGGCTTGGGCGAGTTTGCCAAGGGCAACATAGCCATCGGGGATCAAGACGAAGGCTTTGAGACCAGCACGGGCAGCGTAGGCGGCGGCGGCGGCAGAGGTATTTCCTGTACTCGCGCAGATGACTGCTTCTGCCCCAGATTCTTTGGCTTTGGAGATCGCCATGGTCATGCCGCGATCCTTGAAACTGCCTGTGGGATTGAGACCGTCGAACTTTGCCCAGACCTTCACACCCCTTCCTAGTCGTTCTTCTACAAATGGGAGCGGAATGAGCGGCGTGTTGCCCTCGCGCAGAGTAACAACCGGGGTTTTGTCGCTGACGGGCAAATATTGGCGGTAATGCTCAATCAGACCAGGCCAAGCATTGGCTTCGAGGCGGGGCAGAGTAACAGTCATGGACAGTCTATAAAGGAGAACGCACTCATTTTGCCCCTTTCTGGTTATGGGAGCTATGTTTTGTGTGGAGAAATTTAAGAACGGCAGCCGCATTTCGGCGTAGACCCTGTGCTTTTACCCGCCGAATTGCACTGCCCCGAGTCCAAAGGTCAAACTGTTCATCGCTGATCTCAGCAAGTTTCTCCAGGGATAGATCCGGCCAAGGAGTCCGGGGCTCGAAGTCAATAATGTCTGTGAAGTTTCCCTGTCTTTCAGCGCGTTGGTTGTAGGGACAGCACGTTTGGCAAAGATCGCAGCCAACTACCCAATTATTCTGGCTTTCAACAATTTCAGAAGGTAACTCTTTCGATCTGTTTTCAATCGTCTGATAGGCGAGGCAGCGACGAGAATCGATGATTTTTGGTTTTACAATTGCCTGAGTCGGACATGCTGTTAGGCAACGCGTACAGGTTCCACAGTAATTGCTGTGAGGGAGATCTGGAGTGAGTTGCAGTGTTGTTAATACTTCACCTAAGAACACCCAAGAGCCATATTCTAGCGTGATCAAGCAAGCATTTTTCCCGATCCAGCCAATTCCAGCAGCCTGCGCCCAAGCTTTTTCTTGGATCGGCCCAGTATCTACATAGGAACGCGAAGTCGTTCCAGGAACTTGTTCATCAATCCATCGAGCAAAATGGTGCAGTGGTTTTCCTAAAACTTTGTGATAGTCACGGCCTTGAGCATAGCGAGAAATCTTTGCGTCCCCGTGAGTTTCTGTTGCCTGAATACTGTTGTAGTTCATCGCTACGACAATCACTGATTTCACATCAGGAAGCACTTGCCGAATATCTTGTCGGCGCGAATCGTGCATCCAATCCATATCAGCAGCATAGCCAAGATCCAACCAGCGACGCAGATGTTCCACATCTTGATCCAAAGCACTAGCCGGTGCGATCCCAAGTTTGTGAAACCCCAAAGATTTCGCTTTGGCTTTCACTGCTCCCGCACTTAAAGATTCCATAAAAACCGTAGAATAAACTGACTATTCACCACGATAAGCCCATGACTGTACAAGTGCAGATTCAGCGACTCCCCCACTATTTTGCTTTGCCAAGCTATGCCCATCCTGGCGATGCAGGCATGGATCTCTATGCGGCTGTGTTGGAAGACCAAAGTATCGACCCTGAAATCTGCGTCAAAATCCCGACAGGGATTGCTCTCGGTTTGCCCCAAGGCTACATGGCCTTTATACAACCACGATCCGGCCTTGCTGCGAAATTCAGTATTACCGTTCTCAATTCTCCCGGTTTAATTGACAGCTGCTATCGCGGTGAAATCCAAGTTTTACTTATCAACCATGGCCAAAATGCTTTCACGGTTAAGCGCGGAGATCGGATCGCTCAGATGGTGATCTTGCCCGTGCCTGAAATCATATTGCATGAAGTTCCTGATTTGGAAACTACTATACGACAAGCTGGTGGGTTCGGTAGCAGCGGTTTGTAGGACTGTAGCGTCGATTTGCTATAAGGGAGTTTGTCGTGGAACTCTTTCTCTAAGTAGTGGTGGTTAAGAATGGCAAAGGCTCTGGTGTTCGTGTTAGTTCCGTACGCAGTTGGCCCAGCTCATGTGTCTGGACACGTTAACCAATTGTTGGAACCACATGCAATGCCAGATGACCGTAGTTCCGGTTGGTATGATTACCTTTGTCAGGTGGAACCGGTGTTCGATGACCCGATTACAGAGGGTGGACTACCGGACAAACAGAAGCGGAGCCTGCATAAATGCGTCTGCGATATTAGTCGATTGCCTTCAGACCCTCTACCGTATGCGTTGGTCACTCCGGACGGGACGTGGCATGCTGGTGGCGCCAACATAAATGACTACGCTTCGGCTCAAAACTTTCATGTGGCTAATGCGGCAGAAAGAGAGAGTTGGCCGAAGAGATATAAATCATTAATAACGGCGCACCCATACTGTTGGGTAGTAGCTATACGGGCACATTCGTAGGCTGAAGTATTAGTTTGAAGACAACAAATACCATATCGATCAGCCCGGACTTCTTGTGGAAATTCAAGATAGCTAAAAGCTTGAAACCGACCTTCCGCAGGTTGAGTTGAGATTCTTGGAATTTATATTTCGGGTTTGGATTTTGACGGTATTCACCCTTGATTGGCGGATATTCTACTTCTTCCAGCGGGCCGATCTGGTGGATGATGCCAGCCACAATACCCAGGTGGTCGATGTCTTGGACAAGAATTTCAGAGGTAGGACTTTCCATCCTCTTAAGGTACTTTAGGCGACCGATCTACCTGCGAAAGGTCGGTTTACCTATTTACGTCTGGAGGCATAAAGGCGAATGCCTTTGTGCAAGTTAGTGTTTAGGAAGTTGAAATTGCACATATAAAAATAAAAGTGAGAAACAAGACATGACACAGCAAATAAACGCAGAACGAATCATCTTAGTCACCGGAGCTACAGGCAATCAGGGTGGCGCGATTGCCCATCAGCTTCTCCAACGTGGCAAATTTAAGGTTCGGGCGATGGTTCGAGATGAAAATAAGCCTGCTGCTCAGGCACTCAAACAAGCAGGGGCAGAGCTCGTATCTGGAGACTTCAATGATCGCGCTTCACTTAATTGTGCCTTGCAAGACGTGTATGGCGTTTTCTCGATGCAAGACTTCAAAGAAGGCGCGGAAGTAGAAATCCGACATGGTAAGGTCATGGTTGATGCAGCGAGTGCGGTGGGCATTGAGCATTTTGTCTACAGCTCAGTAGGGAGCGCAGAACGCAACACGGGCATTCCGCATTTCGATAGCAAGTTTCAAGTAGAAGAGTATGTCCGATCAATCGGACTGCCCTACACAATCTTGCGTCCGGTATTCTTTTTTTACAATTACACCGCGATGCGATCGATGGTTGAAGCTGGTACGCTTTTTCAGCCGCTCAGCCCCGATACAAAGTTACAGCAGCTTTCTGAAGAAGATTACGGGGCAATGGTTGCCGATGTATTCGAGCGGCCCACAGATTTCATGAACCGCGAAATTGAGGTTGCTAGTGTAGAGATGACCATGACAGAAATCGCTGCCGCATTCACTCACGTTTCAGACAAACCTGTCAACTACCAACAAATTTCGTTCGAGGCGTTCGAGCAGAAAGCCGGGGAAGAAGTGACCCTTATGTTTCGCTGGTTTGAGAACGTTGGCTACATCGCAAACTTTGAAGAGTTGAAACGCAATTTTTCTAGACTGAGCAGTTTTGAATCCTATTTGCGCGATCACAACTGGGCAAAGCCAGCCGCATCGGGTGCCAAGACGAAAGAAAGAGCGATTTAAAAAGAACAAACGAAACGAAAGGAACAAACACGATGCCATCACCAACATCAAACACGACTCCCACTATTCTTGCTGTCGGTGCCGCAGGGCATTTCGCTAGCCTCGTGGTACCTGAACTCACCAAACGAGGCGCAAAAGTCCGTGGGCTAATTCAGCACCCAGAACAGAGTTGCCAAGTGATTAAAAACGGCGCGGCAGAGGTGGCAATTGGCGACTTAACTGACCGAGCAAGCTTGGATGCGGCACTGAAGGGTGTGGACTCGGTTTTCTACATTTCGCCAGCCGCTATGACCAACGAGGTCGAAATTAGCAAAAGCGTGGTGGATGCGGCAAAGCAGGCTGGTGTACGAAGGTTTGTCTTCTCGTCCTTGATTCATCCCATTATCGGTGCCATGGTTCATCATATTGACAAGGCACCGATCGAGGAAGCGATTCTTGCCTCCGACATGGAGTTCACGTTTCTGCACCCAGCGATGTTCTTCCAGAATTTCACGGCGGATCAGCTTACGGACATCGCGAAACGCGGGGTCTTTTCACAACCCTGGTCGATCAAGACCTGCTTTAGCAGGGTTGACTATCGCGACGTGGCTGAGGTTGCAGCAATTGCGCTCATGGAAGACCGGCTTAACTACGGAACCTTCGAGCTGTGTGCTGAGAACCACCTTACCGGAAAAGATGTGGCGGCGCTGATGGGCGAGGTGTTGGGAACGAAGATAGAGGCACTCAAGGCTAATGCAGATGAAACTGCGGATACCTCCAAAGACACTGGCAACGAACAGCAGACATCGCCGATGCAATCGATGTTTGACTGGTACGACCACCACGGTCTAGTGGGAAACTCACTGATCCTTCGAGCTATTCTTGGTCGCGAGCCTCGGACGCTGCGAACCTATTTCGAAGAACTTTCAAAAAAGCTATAGACATCTTTGCACATGTGACCCCCTCTTAAAATACTCTAGGCGACCGATCTACCTACGGAAGGTCGGGTCTAATGCTCTGCTAGACGGAGCCGTAGCAACTGAATGCCGTGCATCACCAACTCCTGATGCTCGACGGCTATTCCCAAAGATCTGAAACAACGCTCCCGATACTCTCGACGTTCGCAAAATCGAAGAATCGCTGTTCGTAGGCTTGGAACAACAGCATAGGCTTGATCTGCTTTCAAAATTGCCTGAGAGAGCAACTCAGAAGATGCTGCCGTATACATGACAGCTAGATCGATCAGATCTCTCGATTCAACGGAGTCATCAGGCCATCGATCTGCATTGGCAAGAAGCTTTTCAACAAAAGCATCTATTGAGGATAAGCAAGCCACTGGAGACCATTCAGGATAGGCAGGCTCATTCAGAAGTATGCGACCTTCTGCAACAATTTCAAGTTTGATCGGACTATTGTCAACGATGACTAAACAACGAATGCCGTACTGATCAGCTCGGATTTCTCGTGGAAATTCAAGATTGCTAACATCTTGAAATAGTGCACTGTAGCCAAGCTCTGCCACTCTATTACGTAAGTTGCGATAACCAGAATTTTTCCCCACAGGGCAAATAAAATCGATATCCTTGCTGACTCGAAATTCTCCGTGGGATAGCGAAACGAGCGTTCCACCACCGAACAGCGCATTGCAGTCCGTTAGAAACTGGGCATCCAAACTCTGTAATATTTTAAGGATTCGTTGATGCTCAGGAAGCTTAAAGATCGCCATAGAGATCTGAACCGTAATGGCTAACTAAGTTACGAATATATTCCAGCTCTTCAGGATTTGGTTCAGCAATTACTCCTCGGTGCCGCCAATTCCGTTCGTATAAACGCAAAACTTCGAGGTCACTGAGATGACTAGAATCAGCGCGTTGCCAAACTAAGGCTTTTAGGAAGGGGGTTTCTGTAGGGCGTTGCATCATGCCTTGCTCAATACCTTTTTGATCATATAGAGTCGTGGCAAATGAAGCTTTCTTCATCCACCAACAAGCTTCACTTTGTAGCCAAGTTCTTTGAGATATTCAGCGATCTTGTCTCGGTGTTCCCCTTGAATTTCAATCTCTCCTTCTTTAATAGTTCCACCTGCTCCACAGCGACTTTTCAAGACTTTGGAGAGTTCCAGTAATTTCTCCTCCGAAAGAACAAGTCCGCTAACAACAGTCACTACTTTGCCCCGTCGTCTTTTCCGGTCGTGGGCAAGGCGAGCAGTCTGTTGGTTCGGTGCAAGTTCAATCTTTTTGCAAGTGCAATCTAAAGCGGGTTGCTGACAGCGGGGGCAATCTGGCTCTTGGCGTGGATGGGTGGAGTAGACAAGCCGATCACCACTCATAACAACACTTCTCCCTCGACAGGCGAAAAGATAGCACCCTTGGCCGTTAAGTCGCGCCTTTGAGCAACAGTTAAACCTTTGCCTTTTCCGAAAACACATTGCTCCACTAAGGCACCTGTCCAGATCGTTTCGTTGAGGGTGGCATCGTAGAGGTTGGCTCCCCGCAAGTCCGCGTCCATAAGCCGCGCAAAGAGCATGTCAGCTTTTTCAAGATGGCAATTTTGTAAATTCGCTCCAGTCAGATCTGCCCGGATAAAGTTCACGCCTTCTAAGTGCAATCCTGCCAAATCTGCCCCTCGCAGGGGTGGAAACTTGACTCGGTCAGGCATTTTCAAGAAAGTCACGACACACGCTAAGTTGGCAGGCGAAGGGATGAGCTGGGTCAGAAATGGGGCATACCTAGCTAAACCAAGCTTTTTGAGAATTTGCAGACGAAGCTCTGGAGTTTGAGCGAGAAACTCTGCTCCAATGCGATCAAAGTCCACAGTGGAGAGGGAATTCATGGAAAGAGGTCGAGAGGTAAGCCGCCGTAGGTGGCGTTGTTGCCATTTGTTTCTGGAGAGTAGCAAGAGACGATCACTCCACGCTCGGTACCAGCGAAGGCAGAGGCATAGCAGGAGCCAGTTTTGCCGTTGTACTTTACAAAAATCCCTGGCTGTTGCGAGTCTTCAGCAAGCAAATCAGGAATGGCTTGCCCAAAAGCATCCAGATAACTGCCCAAGGCAGTGGATCCAGCCACAAGAGAGTCAGCGCAGATCCCCAGCATGGTGTAGTCCGCCGCCTTTACCCGCAGCAGCAGTGCCTTTTTTAGAAGGGCTGGATCGCTCTTGGGATCAGCCAAAATGGTTTCCGCTTCTTGGGGGGTCATAGGGCAGTTACCACCGGAACACAGCGTTCGCAGAGTTCAGGGTGCTCGCTAAAGGCACCCACTTGCTCAGAATAATTCCAGCAGCGGGCGCATTTTTTGCCCAAAGCAGGCAGAACGAGAATTTCTGGAGTGCCTTCAGTAAGAGCCTCAGAAAGGACTTCCACCTGGGAGACAATAAACAAATAGCGCAATTCAGCTGCAAGTCTCTCGACTTCGGGACCAAGAACTGGGTCAGTGATCCAAAGTTGTAGGCGGGCTTCGAGGGCAGAACCGATTTTTTTGTCGTTTCGAGCCGATTCTAGAGCAATATTCACTCGATCCCGCAGAGCAATCAGCATTTTCCAGCGATCCAACAACTCAGGTTGAAACCATTGGGGATTATCCACTGGCCAACTGGCCCGGAAGATCGACTTTTGACCAGACGGGTAGGGCAAGAACTGCCAGATATCTTCGGCAAGATGGGGAAGTACTGGCGCAATCACACGGACAAGATGCTCAAGGACGTGGTAGAGCACTGTCTGGCAACTGCGGCGGCGTACAGCATTCTCTGCAGAAATATAGAGGCGATCCTTGGCGACATCAAAGTAGAAGTTCGAGAGATCCTGAACGCAAAAGTTCTGGATGGTCTGGAAAAACCGAGAGAACTGATAGGTATCAAAAGCCAGGGTGACTTCATCGACAACAAGGTTTAAGCGGTGAAGAAGATACTGATCAATTTCGGTGAGTTCATCGTAGGGAACGAGATCTTGACCCGGTTTGAAGTCGGCAAGACTACCCAACAAGTAGCGCGCCGTATTGCGGATTTTGCGATAGTTTTCGCCCATTTGTGCCAAGATATTTGGCCCTAGGGGAACGTCGCTGGAGTAATCAACCGAAGAAACCCATAACCGTAGAACATCCGCGCCGTAGGCAGGATTCTTCTTCGTATCTTTGCCGCCTTCAATGACAAGCCTCGGATCGACGACATTACCCAAAGATTTGGACATCTTCTGGCCTTTCTCGTCCATCACAAAGCCATGGGTGATCACCGATTTGTAAGGTGCAATGCCTTCGGTTGCCACGCAGGTCAATAGACTCGATTGAAACCAGCCACGGTGTTGATCCGAGCCTTCGAGATACACATCCGCTGGGTAATGGAGATTCCCGCGACGACCTAAGACTCCAGACCAACTCGATCCAGAATCGAACCAGACATCCATGATGTCTTTCTCTTTTCGAAAAGTATTTCCACCGCAGTGCGCACAGGAAATTCCCTCAGGCAAGAGATCTTGGGCTTCTTTTTGCCACCAGATATCAGAACCATGTTCGAGAAAAGCCTTCTGTACGGCATCCATTGAGGCTTCAGTGAGCAAGACATTTTCGCAGTTAGTGCAATAAAAAGCGGGGATCGGTAAACCCCAAACCCGTTGCCGAGAGATGCACCAATCACTGCGATCTACAACCATCCCCGTGATCCGATTCTCGCCACTCGCTGGCACCCAATGCACCTGCTTGATCGCTTTTAGAACGTCCTCGCGAAAGGCGGAAACAGAGGCAAACCACTGGGTCGTGGCTCGAAAGATTGTCGGCTTTTTCGTCCGCCAATCGTAAGGATATTTATGGCGATAGGCTTCTTCTTTGAGCAAAACACCAGCTTCGGTCAATGCTTCGATAACAAGACTATTACCTTCACCGAGAACTGCATTGCCAGCAAAAACAGGCGTCGCAACAAGACGATCTAGATCTGCTTCCGCCGTGAACTCACCAGAGTCGTTAACGGGGGAAGTGACTGCAAGGCCGTAGGTGCTCGCAACATCGAAGTCTTCTGCACCATGGCCAGGAGCCGTATGCACCGCTCCCGTACCCGTGTCGGTGGTGACATGGTCGCCAAGTACGACCTCGCTCATCCGTTTGTAGAGGGGATGACGACAAAGACTGCCTTCGAGTTCTTCGCCTTTGACCGTTGTGATGGCGGAGAAACTTGTTCCCAAGACTGATCCCAGCTTTTCGACCAATGCCTCGGCAATAAACATCAAACCGAACTCAGGACTACTCACTAAGGCGTAGTCCAAATTGCCATTCAGACAGATGCCCTGGTTCCCTGGTAATGTCCACGGTGTGGTTGTCCAAATAGCTATGCTCATCTCAGGAATGCCTTCGCGTTCCCCAAGCAGAGCCTCGATCAGCTCTTCTTCGCGGTCGTAAAACTCAGGCAAATCGGGCAACAAGCTAGCAGCGAGAATGGTCGCCGTATGGGGCTGGCTGATGGAGACGAGCGGAAACTTGACATAGACACTGCGCGAGACATGGGCAGGCTGCTTGTCAGCAGTTTCAGGATATTCAAGTTCTGCCTCAGCGAGGGCACTTCGAGAACTTGGACTCCAATGCACAGGCTTCAAACCCCGGTAGATATAGCCTTTGAGCGCCATCTTGCCGAAGACGCTGATTTGGGAAGCTTCGTACTCCGGCTGCAAAGTGATGTATGGGGTATCCCATTCTCCCCAAACCCCGTAGCGCTTGAAGCCAGCGCGTTGGGCATCGATGGTCGCCAAAGCAAATTCCCGTGCTTTACGCCGCAGGTCGAGGGGAGAAAGTTCCGCCCGTTCAGCTTGAGAGAGGGTTTGAAGAACTTTGAGTTCGATGGGCAGACCATGGCAATCCCAACCCGGCACATAGCGCACCCGGCGACCACGAAGACTCTGGTAGCGGTTGATAATATCTTTGAGCGTTTTATTCATCGCATGGCCAATGTGCAGATCCCCATTGGCGTAGGGAGGTCCATCGTGGAGGATAAACACCTCTCCAGGATTGTCCTTCGCTTGTTCTTCGTAAATACTGTTTGCTTCCCAAAACTGCTGGATTTTTGGTTCTTGCTCAGCAGCATTTGCCCGCATCGGAAAGTCTGTCTTCGGTGTGCGAACAGTGTGCTTATAATCTTGAGTTTTTGGTTCAGTGTCAGGCTTAGCAGTTTTGGCCACGGTTTAGGAACAGAATGCTGATTTATCCAGCATAACCGGAGCCACTCCAGTTCTCTCTACTCGCGGGGCAGAGGCTCCGGCTGAGACTCTTTGCGGGTCACAATCGTTTCAAGATTCGCCAAGCGTTCCTCGATCAACTGTTTTTGATTGGTTGTTTCCACTGGCTGGAGCACCACATCTTTGGCGTTCTTCCAGACCATGATCGTTGTTACTCCCGCGAAAATCAGGGTGAGAATCGGTACGACGATCGAAGACTCAACCATTTCTGCAATGCTCAAAGCCGCATTACTATCACTGGTCAAGAGCAGAATCAAAAATGTCCCTAACATCCAGATTCCCAAAATCCCGGTTGCACACAGCCAGATAAAGGCGGTAGCTGCGACACGGATATCCATACGTTGCTTTGGCTGGCCTGGTACCTGAATCATCGTTTCTTTTTTCCTGCCTGTCGCTAGTTGGATCAGTAACTGAATACCCTGCAAGATATCGCCGATTGAAAGCACCGTTCCATCCCCGCTTGGAGTCGTTGGCACTATTCTACTGACATAACCGCCAAATACAAAAAGGGGCAAAGTTGGATGAACTTTGCCCCTCGGTTCTCACTGGCTATTCTTCTTCGATCTCGTTCTCGTCCTCTTCTTGATCCGTGGGTAGTTCGCCACTCTCGTCGGACACAGGCACAACGGCGATACCAACGATGGAATCGTCGTCGTCGAGGCGTTGGACGCGTACTCCGGTCGCGCCCCGCAACTGCTGGGAGATTTCGTCGGTCTGTTGACGGATAATCACCCCACGGGCGGTGACGATCATTAGTTCTTCTTCGGCACTGACGACACGCAATGCTGCCAATTCGTCCCCTTCGTCCCGGAACTTCGTGGCGATTAAACCGAGACCACCACGGTTTTGGGCGCGGAACTCGCTAAACGGAACGCGTTTTCCGAATCCTTTGCTCGTGACAACGAGAACCCATGGGCCGGCATCGCCGTTGGTGTCGGCTGTTTCGCGCTGCTCACGGCTCAAAATGTCCATGCTCACTAGGCGATCCCCTTCGCGCAGATCCATCGAGCGTACCCCACGAGCAGTGCGGCCTAGGGCGCGGAGTTGATCCTCGTCCGCCCGGAAACGAATGGCCATACCGTGGCAAGAACCGATCAAGACATCGTCTACTTTGCGGGCGCGGCGCACCCAACGCAGTTCATCTCCCTCTTCGAGGTGAATCGCAATTAAACCATTGGCACGCAAGTTCCCGAAGGCAGAAAGCGCTGTCTTCTTGATGTATCCAGCCCGTGTGAGCATGATCAAGTATTCTTCACTGCCAAAGTCTTGGACGGGAACGATGGAGGTCACTTTTTCTTCCATCGGAATCGGCAACAACTGCACGATGGCAGTGCCCTTGGCGGTGCGGGAGCCTTTCGGGATCTGATAGCCCCGTAGACCGTAGACGACACCACGATTGGTGAAGAAAAGCACCGTGTCGTGGTTGCAGCAGGTAAAGAAGTGCTCGACGTTGTCGTCTTCGCGCATCTTGGCTCCAGACTTGCCACGGGTAGCCCGACGTTGGCGCTCGAAAGTATCCACAGGCAAGCGCTTGATGTAACCCTGCTCTGTGATCAAGACCACCATCTCCGTATTGGCGATCAAGTCCGCATCGTCGATTTCCCCTTCCGCTTTGAGGAAACGGGTACGCCGGGGATCGGCAAATTTGGCCTTTGCTTGGTCAAGTTCGGTGACAATGATTTCCAAAATCCGCTCGCGGCGGTTAAGGATATCGGTGAGGTCAGCAATCTTGATTTGGAGTTCCTGGTACTCTGCCTGAATGCGGCCAGATTCCATGCTGGTCAGGCGGCGCAGTTGCATCTGCAAAATGGCATCGGCTTGGACTTCGCTCAGTTCAAGACTAGCAATCAAACCAACACGAGCAGCCGCAGTATCCTCTGCACCCCGAATCAAAGCGATCACCGCTTCAAGATGAGAAAGGGCAACCAACAAACCGTTGAGTAAGTGGGCACGGTCAGTCGCTTTGCGCAGTTCGTAGCTGGTGCGACGAACGATCACTTCTTCGCGGAATTTGAGGAAGGTTTCTAGAAATTCTTTGAGGTTGAGGAGCCGTGGCTCGCTCTCGACGAGAGCGAGCATGTTGCAGCCAAAGTTGGTCTGCAAAGAGGTGAGTTTGTAGAGGTTGTTGAGGACGACTCTCGGAAAAGATTCGCGCTTAAGTTCGATGACGATGCGCAGACCATCGCGATCCGACTCGTCGCGAATATCGGAAATCCCTTCGATGCGCTTGTCGTTCACCAGTTCCGCTACTTTCTCGATCAAGGTTGCTTTGCAGACTTGATAAGGCAGTTCGGTGATGATGATCGCTTCGCGGTCGGGTCGTCCCTTGTGAGAGATCGTTTCCATGTTGGCCACACCCCGCAGGGTGACGGAGCCGCGCCCTGTGGTGTAGGCATCGCGAATCCCGGCACTGCCGAGAATCATCCCCCCTGTCGGGAAGTCAGGGCCAGGAATATGACGCATCAATTCCAAGGGGGTGATCTCAGGGTTAAGAATCAACGCCTTCATCCCTTCCACCAACTCGCTCAAGTTGTGGGGAGGAATGTTGGTGGCCATGCCGACGGCGATACCCACACTGCCGTTGAGCAACAACTGGGGAAGCCGCGAAGGGAGTACCACGGGTTCTTGTTGGGAGCCATCGAAGCTGTCAGAAAAATCGACGGTCTCCGATTCAATGTCCGCTAGCAACGTATCCCGCGAGATCGCGGCAAGACGGCATTCGGTGTAACGCATTGCCGCTGGTGGGTCGTTGTCTACAGAGCCAAAGTTGCCATGGCCGTCGATCAACAAGTTGCGGGTCGAAAAATCCTGGGCAAGACGAACAAGCGCGTCGTAGATTGCACTGTCGCCGTGGGGGTGGTACTTGCCCAAAACATCGCCGACGACGCGGGCGCACTTGCGGTAGGGGCGATCTGGAGACAGACCCAACTCGTGCATCGCAAAGAGAATACGGCGGTGGACTGGCTTAAGACCGTCGCGAGCATCGGGCAATGCCCGACCAACGATCACGCTCATGGCGTACTCCAAGTACGACCGCTGCATTTCGTTTCGCAAATTTGTCGGGATAATTGTCATAAGTCCCTAGCACTCCGAGAAAAATAGGAAAGCCGCTCTGCGCAAACAAGCGCCAAAGCGAATAATCAATGCACAGAAATGTTCAATGCATTGCATTATCTTAGCATTTCCAGCTCAGAACTGAAGGGTCTGCTTAGGGTTTAAGAGCAAGGCTTACGTAAATACGTTCTTCACCTTCTGGGCCTGTAAGCTTCAGGGGAAGTAGAGTAGCAGGCAAGTTTTCGAGGGTGCGCTCGTCAATCGGATTCATCACCACCCGCCCCTGAACCATTTCCTGTTGCAAGAGTTTGGTGAATTCCTTCTCAGAAAGCTCAAGGCTATCCACGATCTGCTTTAGGGACAGAAATGGATAGCCGAATTGCCCCTGATGTTCATCAGAGAGAGCTTTCAGTTGTTTTTGAAAATCGCGTTGGTTCACAGACTCGGGATGCCTAGGCGGACGTGCTTATCGTCACCTAGAATAACTCGAACTAGTTCATCAGCGACAGTATTGGTCATTTGCTCGGCATTCCAGATGATGCTATCGAACACAGTTGCACCGCTACGCACGAAGGTTCCATCACCGATACAGCTATAGCCCAAGACGACTGCACCTTTCTCGATGTGGCAATTTTCACCGATCATCGCGTGGCTTGAGACGATGGCTCCAGGCTCGATAACCGTACTCTTGCCGATGCGCTGTTGCAAATGCGGGTGGGTAAGTAAATCCCAGTGGGTATAGAGGTATTGGCCGAGGGTTCCCACATCGGACCAATAGGCACTCGTCGGCATGGCGTAGACAGGAGCGCCTTTTTCAACGAGCAAGGGGAACAGATCGTTGCCAAAGTCGTAGAACTTGTCGCGTGGGATCCAGTTAAACACTTCGGGTTCAAAAATATAGATGCCTGTGTTTGCCAAATTGGATTTTTGGGTTCCAGGTGCAGGCTTCTCTTGGAATGACTGAATTTTGCCGTTGGCATCACTGACAACAATGCCAAAGCGGCTGGGATCGCCTACTTCTTTGGCGGCCATCGTTGCAATCGCTCCACTGCGTCTGTGAAAAGCGAGCAACTCGGTCAAATTCAAATCGGTGACAACATCGCCGGAGATCACCAAAAAAGTGCCATCGTTCAAAAAGTCGGCTTGCTTGCGCACGCCACCAGCCGTTCCGAGGAGCTGTTCTTCCCAAGAGTAGCGTAGGTTCACACCGTAGGCACCACCATCGCCAAACAAGCGGCTGACTTTTTCGCCTTTGTAGTGTAAATTAGCGACGACTTGATCAACACCATGGGCGTTACATAGTTCAAGTACACGCGCCATGACTGGCTTGTTAAGAACAGGGACAAGGGGTTTAGGGATATCGTCGGTAAAAGGGCGAAGTCGGGTGCCTTTACCAGCTGCGAGAACGAAAGCTTTCATTAAGAGAACTCCTTGGGCAAAATTGGGGAGAGAGAAACGAAGCCGCAATCACTGTTAATAGCGTAGCGATGCATACACGCAGAAAAGTGTATCCCCGCAAACATACTCATAGTTGTTACGTACGGAATTTCACGCAGATCGCTCATTTGTCCTACGGTAATCACGTAAGTAGTGCGAAAACTTCGTTGGAGAAGAGAAAGCCTTGGGGGACAATCAATTGCATCTTCTCATGGATCACCTGCATGTAACCACTATCGATAGAGGGTTGTAGGACATGGAGCATCTGCGCAACGAGAGATTTACCGAAGCGTTTGTCAAGGCTCTCTAACATAATGCCCTCAGTTAAGCGCAGACCTAACAGGAGCGTATCAGTCAGTTCTTCTTGACTTGTAACGCTTTCTGTTACTGTAAATTGCCCTGTCTCCACCCAAGTGAAGTACTCGTAAAGATTGCGTGGACGTTCGACGCGTTGTTTGTAGACGTAGCCCGTCGCACCGACACCGAGACCGTAGTAGGGCTGGTTTTTCCAGTAGACGCGGTTGTGTTTGCATTGATATCCGGGGCGGGCAAAATTGGCAATCTCGTAATGTTCATAACCTGCATTGCCAAGTACTTCAATTGTTTTTAGATACATCTCTACAGTTTCTTCATCTGTTGGCAGAGGTGGCCTGTCCGTTTGGTAGAGCCGCCCAAAGGGGGTATTTTCTTCAATAATCAAGTCATAGAGGGAAACGTGAGTCGGCGCAATGGCAAGGACAGCTTGCAAAGAAGCTTCCCAATCCGCCAGACTCTGCTCAGGCAGACCAAAGATCAAGTCAAGGTTGAAGTTGTCGAAACCTAGTTCTTGGATGATCTTGACCGATGCGTAGACTTCTGCAACACCGTGGGATCGCCCACACAAACGCAGAAGATGATCTTGAAAAGCTTGAACACCTAAACTCAGACGGTTGATTCCAGCACGTTGATAAGCTTGGAGTTTAGCGCGGTCGAAGGTTCCAGGATTTGCCTCAAGGGAAATTTCGGCGTTGGCGCTGATTCCAAAGCGCTTGGAAAGAGCATCGATCAGCCGCTCTAGTTGATTGGAGCTAAGTAGAGAAGGGGTTCCACCGCCAAAGTAGACTGTTTCAAGTCCTTGTAGCTCAGTCGGTGTGAAGGCAATTTCTTGCAGAAGATACTGAACATATTTTTCGATCAAATCTTCGGTGCCGATAGTGACTGCAAAGTCGCAGTATCGGCAGTGGGTCTGGCAGAAGGGGATATGCAGGTAAGCCGCTGTTGGCAGAATCGATGGCTGTTCGGTAGAAATTTGAGGAAGTGTTGCACTTTTGGTTGGGGGAATATCAGCGGGTATAATCGCTAAGGATGCTTTATCCATTCGTTTCCTTGCTGAGCGGATGATTGCCGAATGCTCGATATTACCGTCATTATTCTTTTCATTTTAGCAGGGGCAGGCATCGGCTTTAACAGCACAGTATTCCTGCCTCAATCCTGGACAGCCAATGTAGACCTCGGCGGTGTGCGTTTGGTGACCATGGGCTTCGGTGTCGTTGTTGGCGCTGGCGCTGGCGCCATCGTCCGTTCTGCCTTTCGCCGCCTCGAACGTCAGATCCGTGACATGCCTACCGATAGTTTGTTGAGTCGCTCCGTTGGACTCATCGGCGGGTTGATCCTGGCCAACATTTTGCTGGGGACGATCTTTTTGTTTCCGTTTCCAGAATCCTTAGTGTTTGTCAAATTTTTGGCCTCAATTCTGGCGAGTTTGCTCTTCGCCTACTTAGGAATCACGCTAGCAGACATCCACGGGCGCACCTTGATTCGCCGTCTCAATCTTGGCTCTTCCAAAAGTCTCAACGAGTCCGGTCAGTTTCAAAACATTTCTGTACCTAAGATCGTCGATACGAGTTGCATCATTGATGGTCGCCTCGAAGAGCTTTTGAGTACTCGGTTCTTAGAAGGCTTTTTGATCGTGCCGCGCTTTGTCTTGGACGAGTTGCAGCTGATCTCAGATAGCGCAGACACCGAACGCCGTGCCAAAGGCCGTCGCGGACTCGACTTGCTCAGTCACCTGCAGACCACCTACGCAGATCGGTTGATCTTCCACGATTTGGATTACCCGAAGCTCAACACTGTCGATGCCAAGCTTGTGCGCCTCGCCCAGGATCTAGAGGGATTCTTGATGACCAACGACTTTAACCTCAACAAAGTCGCTAGTCTTCAGGGGATTGTTGTTCTGAACATGAACGATTTGGCAGGAGTCTTGAAGCCACGATTTCAACCAGGAGATACCTTGCAAGTCAAGATTCTCAGGGAAGGCAAAGAAGCCCAACAAGGGGTGGCGTACCTGGAAGATGGAACCATGGTTGTCGTCGAAGAAGGCAGTACGCATATCGGGGAACAAACAGGAGTGACTGTCACCAGTGCCCTTCAAACTTCAGCAGGCCGGATGATCTTTGCCCGTCTCCAAGGAAAACCGGTTCCAAAAGCATAAGAATCTCCTCTGTCAGACTCTGAAGTACTTGTGATTGGCAGTTTCAGCATCGTCCTAGACAAAAGACCCATGACTTTTGCCCGATGAGATTTTCGGAGAAAGTGCGTAGGCTATTGGTAACGTGATCTGCTGAATTCTATGCAGTTAGCTACTCTACAAAACTGGCTTCAAGAAAAATCACCTAGTCCACTGGTGTATCCAGAAAACTTCCTCAAGTTTGAACAGGTGGTATTTGGGTTTGTTTGTGTGGCTCAGGTGATCTCGCCACGCCAGCCTTGGTCTCCAAGTACAGTTCTGATGACAGTACTTATTTTAACGAGTATCGCTCTGCTGCTTAAACCGCCACTTCAAGCGAACAATGGCTTCAAGCTTTCCTACCTCATCGGTTCGATTGCCGTCACGTTTTTGGCTGTGCTTGTCTTTCGTCCCCTAGTAGCGTTGCCTTTTTATCTTGGGATTGCTCTCAAAAGTCGTTTTTTGCTTGGTCGGCTCAGTGCAAGGCGGATTGGAGCAGTCATTTTGCTCGCTTTTGTCGGCAATGTCATGATCGGCGAAAATTTGGGACTGCTGGATAGGATCGCTCCCCCCGATCCTTGGGTGATTGCATTTAATGGAACGATCTTAATCGGCATTGGCATATGGGGGGCATCGGTGATCGTCGATGCCTTAGCAGCCGAGCAAAGTAGTCGATTGCAAGCAGAAGCCCTCGCCCATGAACTTTCGCTTGCCAATCAACGCCTCGTCGAGGGAGCCAGACAAGCAGAGGCCTTGGCCACTGCCCAAGAGCGCAACCGCATCGCCCGCGAGATCCACGATTCACTAGGGCACTGTTTGACTGCTCTCAATATTCAGATCGAAGCATCTTTAAAACTGGCAAACCGCAACCCAGAACGCAGTGCTCAAGCGCTCGCTGAGGCCAAACGTTTAGGGAGTGAGGCACTTCAGGAAGTGCGCCGTTCTGTACGCGCTCTGCGACCCCAGATGCTCGAAAGTCAATCCTTTTCCGAAGCGCTCCAGCATCTTAGTAGTGACTTTGAGAGCAATACAGGCATTCCGGTTGCTTTTAATGTCCAAGCAGATTTCCAGTTAGAGCCACCCTACACCGATGCTCTCTTTCGGGTGGTTCAAGAAGGACTGACCAATATCGCCCGCTACAGTCAAGCGAGTCAAGTGGAACTCGGATTGCAGAGCAAATCGGGGGGATGTGAACTGGTGCTGAAGGACAATGGCCGTGGCTTCGATCCCAAAGAGAAACGCGATGGCTTTGGTCTTTGGAGTATCCGCGAGCGCATCGAAGCGGTTTCTGGGAAACTAGAGATCCACGCTGCTCCTGGATCTGGGTGTCAGCTCTATGTTTGGGTACCAGCCAATGGCCACTGAAACTGTCAAAGTTTTGATCGTCGATGACCAGCGTCTCGTGCGCGAAGGACTGAAAGCGTTGCTCGAAATTGAAGAATGCCTTGTCGTGCTGGGTATGGCCACCAACGGCCAAGAAGCGGTGGAGATGGCGAGTGCTTTGCATCCCGATGTGATCTTGATGGATGTGCGTATGCCAGTGATGGATGGAGTCACGGCCACCCGCCAGATTCTGAAAACCCAGCCCGAAGTCCGGGTACTTGTGCTCACTACTTTTGATGATGACGAGTATATTCACGATGCCCTACAAGCGGGAGCAACAGGCTACTTGCTCAAAGACACACCTTCGGAAGATCTGACCCTGGCCATCAAAGTGGTCGCCAAAGGTCATGGGCACTTAGGGCCTAGTATCGCTGCAAGGGTTTTTTCGGGGGCGAAACGCCCAATCGCGTCTTCTCCCTCTTCCGCCCCTTTTCAAGGTTTGACTCCCCGCGAACTCGATGTCCTCCGGCTTTTGGAAAAGGGTGCTAGCAATCGCGAGATCGGCGAAAAGCTGTATATTTCGGAAGGAACCGTTAAAAATCACGTCACCAATATTTTGACTTGCCTCAATCTACGGGATCGCACCCAAGCTGCCCTCTACGCCAAAGAGCATGGCTTGACCTAGGATAAGGGCTACTCTATCGGAATCGTACGGTGCAAAAACTGCTCCCCCTCAGTCTCATTTTGATCCTTGCTACGCCTGTCTTTGCCAAAGATCTCGATCCGCTGGTGGAAGTGACCAAACTCACTCCGACCATTCGCTTGGACATGCGCTACGCAACCCCAGACAATTTTTTGCATCGGGCTGTCTACAGTAAGCCGACTTGC
>JACMLN010000153.1 GCA_014379585.1 Gloeobacterales cyanobacterium ES-bin-313
CCGATCTGCGATGTTGTGACTACCACCACCCACAAGACCCTGCGTGGCCCTCGTGGTGGCCTGATCTTGACGAGAGACAGTGAGCTAGGCAAAAAGTTTGACAAGGCTGTTTTCCCTGGTACCCAAGGTGGTCCCCTCGAACATGTGATCGCCGCTAAAGCTGTGGCCTTTGGTGAAGCCCTGCGACCTGAATTCAAGACCTACGCAGAGCAAGTGGTGGTCAATGCCAAAGCGCTGGCTGCAAAGCTTATGGATCGTGGTTTAGCCCTCGTCTCTGGCGGAACGGATAACCATCTGATGGTGGTTGACCTGCGCTCCGTCAATTTGACGGGCAAACAAGCGGATCTCCTCGTCAGCGATATAAACATCACAGCCAACAAAAATACGATCCCCTTCGACCCACAAACTCCCTTTGTCACCAGCGGCTTGCGCCTTGGCTCCCCCGCAATGACGACGCGCGGATTAGGAGTAGGAGAGTTTGCTGAAATCGGTGAGATCATTGCGGACAGACTCCAAAACCCAGGAGACGCAGCCGTTGAAGCCCTCTGTCTTGCTCGGGTTGAGGCTCTTTGCCAACGCTTCCCGCTCTATCCACACCTTGGGGTTCGTGAGGTTGCCCGGATCGCTTGAAGTTTCAGGAGCGCATAATTCTTCAAGAGCGATCAGTATCTAAATGGTCGTTATTAGGGAATGTTAAGTCAGCAAGACCAAAAAGCTCCCTGCAAATTCTGATCCATCTGTTTGACTGGTACCATAAGTTATGCAACAGCCCAATCGATCTATGAAATCCTTCCTCCTACCTATAACCATTGGTGCCCTGCTTGCTGCTCAAAGTGGAGTTTTTGCACAAACTGTTAATGCTCCTCTCAAGCCAGCCGCCCAACAGTTCAATCTTTCGACTGCGACAAGCTCTTATCGTTTAGGTCCAGGCGATCAAATTGAGGTCAACGTTTTTGGGGTTCCCGAGCTGACAACCAGCCGCGTTATCCTTGCTGATGGTACAGCTAGTCTGCCAATTATTGGTTCAGTGAGGCTAAATGGGCTTTCCCAAGAGGAAGCGGCTTCTGAACTGGTAGACATGTACAAGCCCTACAACGATAAGCTTCAAATAACAGTTGCTGTCACAAACCCTCGCCCGATGACGATCTCGATTCTCGGGGAAGTGAATCGGCCAGGCCCTTACACTCTGTCATCGACTCAGAGCGCAACAGCTGTTGGAGCCACCAAGCAAGGTACAGGCGAAGGAACAAGTGGTAATACTGGCGGTGGTCGCCTTACAGTCTCTCAAGCACTTAACTTGGCGGGTGGAGTAACTTCTGACGCAGATGTCGAAGAGATTACCCTGATCCGCAAATTGCCGGGAGGACGCAATTCACGCTCAAAAGTGAATCTTTGGGCACTGCTGCAAAATGGCGATACAGCGCAGGACATCCCCATGCTCGATGGCGATGCGCTGCAAATTCCCCGTGCACAAGCAGGCAAGGCAAACTACGATGCGACAGTCGTCGCAAATAGCACTCTTTCTCCATCGACGGTAGAGGTCAAAGTGCTCGGTGAAGTTCGTCAACCAGGGCGGGTTATTGTTGCCCCGAATGCGCTTTTTTCCGATGCTTTGGTTGCAGCGGGTGGATTGACCAACGAAGCGGATCCAAAAGCAGTGCAGTTGTTGCGGCTCAACCGAGATGGCACTGTATCGCGCTACGAAATTGCTGCTGTTCTAGAACAAGGCAGGGATCCTCAAAAAAACCCCCCCCTCAAAAAAGGTGACTTGATCACAGTGCCACGTTCTTTTGGTGGTGGTATCCTTAGCACCCTCAGAGAACTCAGTCCGACTTTCCTCCTGTTCAACCTTCTCAATATTTTCAGGTAACTATGGTAAACACTCCTGCGGCTCCGCAACAAACCAGTGATTCTGTGAACGTCCTGAGTCTCTGGCGGATCTTACGCAAGCGGAGATTCCTCGCCATCGGCATAGCCGTTTCGGTATTTGGGGTCGTCGCGGCCTACACTTGGTATCAGACACCGATCTACGAATCGGAAACATTGATCCTGGTAGACAACCGAAAAGAAGTGCCGATCGTCCAAGAGAATGGGGGTTACACAGGCAGTTCTGCCACGGTTGCGAAATTAGAAACTGAAATTCAGATTCTCAAAAGTCGCTCCCTTGTTAGTAAAGCGCTCAAGCAACTCCCACCACCCTACAACGGTCTCCCTGTTGAAGGTGTCACGGACAACCTCTCTATTAATCAACTTGGTGAAGCAGGGGTTCTACGCGTTGCTTATCGAGATGTGATTCCAGCCCGCGCCAAAGCAATCTTGACTGTCTTGGGCGATATTTACGTCACCTACAGTCTTGAGAGCACCCGTTCTCAGTCTACAAATGCGATTAAGTTTATTGAAGCGAAGCTGCCTTCTGCCAAAAAAGAACTGGATGATGCTTCAGTGGCTGTCCGCGAGTTTCGCAAGCGCTACGATGTTCCAAATCCTGATGCCTTTGCCGAGAATGTTGCTTCCTCTCAACAAGGGCTTCAGCAACGGATCCAAGATCTAGAAATCACTATCACACAAAATCAAAGTCAGTATAACGAGTTGGCGGCCCAAGTGGGTGAAGAACCGGATATTGCACTAGCAACCACGATCTTGAGTCAGGATCCAACTTACCTCAAGCTAGTCACTCAATATAAAGAGCTAGAAGAAGAGTACGCTTCCAAGATTAGCCAAGGTTTTAAAGACTCTTACCCGACTGTGGGTCGTTTGAAGGACAAGCGCAATCAAGCATTGCGCTTGCTTCAAGATCAAGCGATTAGCGTTCTTGGTCCCGCCAAAGTCGCAAAGTTAGGCTTAGGAAAGGGTGGAAATGTAACTGTGCTTGGTACAACCTCGAGTGCTTCTGGAAGTACCAAGGTCAATGCACCCGTACGTCAAGCAGTGCAGCAATCCCTGACGACGCAAATGCTCGCCTTGAAAGCAACTTTGGCTGCTGAAAAAGCCCAGTTAGGGAGCTTGCGTAAAGCACAAGCAGTGACAGCAAAGCGATTCAATGAAATCCCGCAGTTACAGCAACAGTTCACCGAGCTGCAACGTCGCCTACAGCTTAGTTCGAAGTCCTACGATAGTTTTATCGCCAAGGTTGAAGAACTTCGTATTTCTGAAGCCCAAGAAATTTCACCTTGGAAGGTGCTTGAACCCCCGTTCTTGCCTACAAAGCCAACCTCTCCCAAGGTTCAACAAAACCTACTGTACGGACTGCTCGCTGGTCTACTTTTGGGGATCGGTGCTGCTTTTGTTCCTGACTTGCTCGATGAGCGGGTTAAAGGGGTTGAAGAAGCCAAAGAGCTCACCGGCTTGCCACTTTTGGGTGCTGTTCCCAAGACAGAGAACTTGATGGAAGCGATGCTTGCCCCCAGCAAAGAAGGGGTGATGGTCGGAGACCGTCTGGTCACTCGCCAGTACACCCGCTCTCCCTTCAAAGAGGCTCTACGCTCTTTGGCTTTGAGCCTGCGCTATTTGGGTTCCAATAACAGCGTTAAGACTCTACTCTTAACTTCATCGATTCCAGCTGAAGGGAAGAGTCTGATCACCTATAACTTGGGTCTCGTCCTCGCTGAGTTTGGTCGCAAGGTGCTGATCGTCGATGGAGATATGCGCAAGCCAAGCATACACCGATTTAACGAACTACCGAATACCCGAGGGCTGAGCACGGCGATTGCCACAGACACCCCTTGGAGGCAACTTGTCCAGTCTGGTGGTAATCCAAATTTGACCTTGCTGACCACAGGCCCGATGCCACCTAACCCAGTGGCACTTCTCAACTCCGAGCGGATGGCCGAACTTATTCAAGAATGGCGAGAAGCCTACGACTATGTCCTCATCGATACACCGCCCATCGTTGGTCTTCCCGACGCCCAAAGCTTGGTTTCGTTGGTGGATCAAGTTGTTCTCGTCGTCGGGATTGAGCGGACAACCCGTTCTGTTCTCGCTCGCGTTCTGGAAATTCTCAAATCCAGTCAGTGTAAAGTTGCAGGGATCGTCGTTAACCTGCTTAACGATGGCAACGAAGGGTACTACTACCAGTACTACACTTCTTACTACAGTCAAAATGCAGAGGATTCGGCCAACGGCAACGGCCAAAATCCGCGTAAAAAAGGGGGTCTCCTCGGCCTCTTCCGCCGCTAACCGGATGAAAGACGCGAGTTTTCGTGGATTTCCTCTCGCCATGGGTAACCTTAGAATGCGGCAAGACCTGCTTTTTTCTCCACTTAACCTCACGATAAACCATGACTGATCCCGTTATCCGTGTCGAGAACCTGAGCAAAAAGTATTTGCTTGGGCGGCAGTCTCAGAAGGGGCAAATGAGCCTGCGGGACACCATGACCGACGCTGTGAAATCTTTGAGTGCGGGATTCTTCAAGCCGAGCCGACGAGTTGTTGACCAGACGACAGAGGAGTTCTGGGCACTCAAAGATATTTCCTTTGAAGTTAAGCAAGGGGACAAAGTTGGCATTATTGGTCGCAACGGTGCAGGCAAGTCAACGTTACTGAAACTCCTCAGCCGAATCACTGAACCAACCTCTGGCCGCATCAGCATCTTAGGCCGAGTAGCGAGTTTGCTAGAAGTGGGCACAGGATTCCATCCCGAATTAACAGGTAGAGAAAATGTTTTTTTGAATGGTTCCATTCTGGGCATGGGGAGAACAGAGATTAAGCGCAAATTTGACGAAATTGTTGCTTTTGCCGAAGTAGAACAATTTATGGATACTCCAGTAAAACGCTATTCCTCTGGTATGTATGTTCGCCTTGCTTTTGCTGTTGCTGCCCATCTAGAGCCGGAAGTATTAATCGTTGATGAAGTTCTCGCTGTTGGCGATGTGCAATTCCAGAAAAAGTGCCTAGGAAAAATGCAAGAAGTGGGTCAAGAAGGAAGAACAGTGATCTTCGTAAGTCACAATATGCAGGCAATCCGCCGCCTGTGTAGCTCGGCAGTCTACATGGAAAAAGGAAAGGCTGAATCTTACGCGAATGTTGAGGCAGCCCTAGAACGCTACGCTAAGGTGCCAGATTTATCAGAGATAGACATTGATTTGTCTGAGCGAAAACGGTTAGATACATTAGGCAAGCACGCTCGCCTGCTGCGGCTGAGGGTTGCCCCCGGTTCATCCCTAAATTACGGTGATCGCCTCGAACTGATCTTCACTATTGAGTGTATGCGACCGATTGATAGCCTGACAATTGGCATTGGTTTTGATACCCAGGAGGGAAACCGAGTGATGACACTTGATTCTGACCACAATAACTTTCAAATGGATATGCACGCTGGCATTCATGAAGTATGCTTTTCTCTAGGCCATAACCCTCTACATCCAAGTATTTACAGCCTTGCTACTGCACTAATGTCCCAATCAATCCTAATTGACTTTATTCCTAACGCTGCTACTTGGGAGATCGGTTCTGGAGCAACTGACACTGTTGGGGATCGGGGCTTCGGTGGTTGTCGCCTACCGCTTGAGGTTACTCTTCTTTAGCACTTTACCAAAAGTAGCATCATTTAGGAGAATATGTTGAATGGCTAAACTATATATCTTTAATATGCTCATTATTTGTGAGGGCAAGTTATCTCTTTCATATAACGCATTATCCAGATGAAACTTCTCATCCCAGATCCTTTTTCCTTTCCAGGTGGTATCGAAACTCTGAATCTTGCGCTGATCAATTCTTTAGAAAAGCTGGCCGAACGCATTGTCTGGGTGCTTCCTGAATACCGAATCAATTATTTCAAGTCTTATCTACCGCCTACAGATCGTCTAATCTACGAATCTTTTGTTTTTCAGGACAAATCTATCAACCGCTACATACAAGCAATAACCAATCGGTTGGTACGAACAAACAAAAAATATAATAGCCAATTCGGGAAAAGCCTAAATGATTGGCTGTTAGCAATTCTACACAAACAACGGCTCGAATTTTTAATTAAAAAATATCATATAACTCACTGTCTTTATACCTGGATACCTGACCAAAGTTTTCCAGGATTGAGTGTTAATACTGCGGGAATTATACTGGATCTTAATTGGCATATCTTCCCGGAAAACTTTCGTGAGAGTGCGAATCGGCTAGATGAAAAATTGCAGCAGTGGCTGAAACAAGCATCCGTACTATTTGCAATATCAAGGAGCGTATATGATGAAGTAGCTGTTTTTAGTCCGCAATTTTCATCGAAAGTCAAAGTCGTACCATTGGCTCATGAGAGCTTTGTGCAGAATATTCAGGCTATAGATGACAGCTCTAACATTTCTCCACCAGTATTTTATTATCCAGCTTCTGCACTCAATCACAAAAATCATTACACGCTCTTTCAAGCAGTTTTTAAATTAGCGCAAAAAGGCTTGGAATTCGAGTTAGTTCTTACCGGTAGTAATACTCACGACTTGATTAGCGATTCACCTTCTCTAGCACCAGAGGTAGAGCGATGTCGCCAATTTTATCATCGTAATTTTGAAACTCTTGCCTCGTGTGTAAAAGCACTTGGTCGTGTTGATCGACTGGTTGTGGATAGTTTATACCAAACCTGTCGCTGTGTGGTTATTCCCACGCGCTATGAGGGATTTGGGTTGCCCTTGGTTGAAGCATTGAGTTGGGGAACACCAGTGATCTGTTCTGAAATTGCCCCTTTGAGAGATCAAGTAGAACTATATCATTGCCATGATCTAGTCCATTTCTTTCCTGTTGATGATGTGGAAGCCTTGGCCTCATCCATGGCTGCTATGATAACTGAGAACTCTGTTGTTCGACTTCGCCCACAAGAAGTTCAGCAGAGACTGCAGCGATGGACATGGAACGATGTAGCTAGGGACTATATTCTAGAGATGATGTAAGCCGCTATTTACAGATAGAGCAATCATTGAAAAAGGAGGTGAGAGTAGATAGACTACATGAAGTAGAGATGTGGATGCGTAATTACTTATTCAGGAATGCGGAAAAGGATCACTTCAAGATTGCCTGATAAC
>JACMLN010000020.1 GCA_014379585.1 Gloeobacterales cyanobacterium ES-bin-313
AGCTAGAGAATTTTTCTAAGCATTCCCATAATGATATGGAAATTCGACGGCAATTTTTGCGAGAGAATCACCCTTCGCAACCCAAGAAGATCAAAGCCTCTCGCGGGAGATTCGTCATCTACTTGCCATCGGCTTGCTTCTCGAACTTAGACAGCTTTGCTGATTCGTAGCGGGACTTGATCGGCTCAAGGACTAAGAGTGCTTGACAGCGCGCCTCGCCATGGTCAACAAGCGGTGGAAAGTAATCAATGCCATGTTTCCAGGGAGCAGCTAAATGCTCTGTTCTGACCTCAGCGAGTTCACTAACCCATCGACGGATAAAGGTTCCGTCAGGATCGATCTTGGCCATGCCATCGATTGGGTTGTACACCCGGAACCAAGTGCGACCCGTGTTGCTTACGCCAGCGTGACTCTGCCATTGCCAGTGATCGATGGCCACATCCGCGTCGATGAGCTTGCTCATAAAGTGCCTTGCTCCCATCTGCCATGGCAGAAATAAGTCGATGCAGTGAAAAGTCGCGCATAGCGCACGCAATCGAAAAGGTAGCCAGCCAGTTCGGTTGAGACAGCGCATCGAAGCATCGACTAATGGATAACCAGTTTGGCCATTGCACCACGCCTCGTAGTGGTCATCGCGATTGCTCCACCGAACGGTATCGAAGACTTGGAGGTAGGACTCCGTTTCGCAGCGAGGGAGATTGCGCAACTTCTGGGAAAAGTGATCCCGCCAAAAGAGCCTCGACTGAAAGCCCTCCAGATTGCGCTTCTCCCAGCCACCGACTTCTGTTTTGCGGATTTGCAGACGCTGGTAGATAGTACGCATCGAGATCGTGCCGAACTTGAGGTGGGAGCCAAGACGGCTTGTGTAGCGGGAGGCTGCCTCAGCCACACTCAAACTTTTCATGTAGTGCGGAGCCTTGGTTGCCAGAAATTCGCAAAGCAACCTGTGGGCTTCGCGCTCCCCAGCCGTTGGTATTTCTTGATCTGTGGGTAGCAAACCAAGGTCTGCCAGAGTGCGTAGCGGCACATCCTGAATGCGGTGGTCTACTTCAGGCAATGCCGATGGCCTAGGCATGACTGGTTGGTTGAGAATGCGGTGCCAGTGAGGGGTGAAATTTTCGAGGGCATAAGTCTCGCGCCCTCCGGCTTTCATCAGTGCTTCAGCTTCAAAAGTGCGTGCCATAATGCCCATTTCGCTAAGCGCTTCGGCAACTTGATTATCTGTATCGGTGCGCCAAGCTCGCTCGCTGTCGCAGTTCCAATAAACGGCAGTCGCTCCCACTTCGCGGGCAAAAGCTGGAACAATTGAGGACTGTTCCCCCATTCGGCAGATGAGGTGCGAACCGAGTACTCTGAGGTTGTTTCTTAGACTTTCTAAGCAGCCAAGCATGAACTGAATGCGTCCACTGCCCGCTTCAGGATGGCGAAGTAAATAAGGTGCAAAGATAAACAGAGGGATGATCTGAGCATCCTCAGCGACAGCGGCGGCCAGGGCTGGATGATCGCTGAGGCGCAGGTCGCGTCGGAACCAAACAACAATAGTGGACATACGTCCATTCTAGCAAAGTAAGACCCTGGCATCCCCTTTTCGACATCAATTAGCTTTTATGACAATTCTGATTGATCTTCACTAGATTCCAGGATCTTTGTTAAGGCATCTTGCGCCTGGTGGCGAATTCGCTGCACCCGGACAACTTCTTCCCCACTCCTTTCATCGATCTCTATGGTGTAGAGAATCCGATATTGCTGGCCACGTTTTCCGTAGAGAAGTTGGCGAAGTTCAATGTTGAGATCTTCGCTCTCTGGCGAAAGTGGACAGCGGTAAGGCATTTTTTCAAGTGAATCAATAGCATCAAACAAGCCGTTGTACCATGCAGCAGCAGCCTCAGGAGAACGCTCTCGAAGCCAAAGGTATGCTAGTTCAGCGTCAGCAATGGCAAACGGAGTGATCTCAACGGGGTATGTCATGTTTTGCCCGCAGTTCCTCCAGTGCCGCGCGGGCAGGCCGTCCTTCTCCTCGCTCAAAGGCTGCCATAGACTCCTGAACTGCTTTTACTGTTTCCGAATGTTCAACTTGATCGAGCAATGCCTGATAATTCTCAGCGTCAAGCACAACGAGTTCAGCTCGACCATTGATAGTCAGCACTAAGGGATTCCCAGTTTCTTTCATCTGCTTGACTAGTTCTCCCGTGTTCCGCTTGAACTCTGTAAGCGAAAGGATGTCTCGACTAATGTTCATAACTGCCTCTGGCTATAGCGCACCAAATTAAGTGCTTATTCGATGCTACTCTATTTTGCCCTCAGCAAAGCGAAAGAGTTGCTATGGCTCGGTCTTTTACAGCAATAGCGGAGAACCCTGTTCGCCGTTCGCCTAGGCTATGGGGACGGCTATCTAGTCCCTTTACTCTCAAGAAGAACAGTTCTATGGCTCTGTTCTTGGTGCATTTGAATTTTCGCATCTGCGAAAATAGCAGCGATCAAAGTACGCGATAGATTGCCATTAAAAAGTTCACGCCCTGCTGCAGAAAGCTCACAAGCCCCATTGCTTTCGACAAAGGCTTCCAAAAGCTTGGCATCCCGCTCAACAGTTTCTTCGTGAGCCTGGGCTTGGATATCTCTGAGCGTTACTGGCTTTTCAGGCTGACTGTTCTTTGCAGAATGATCCCCCTTCAACAACTGCATCTTCGCCATTCTCTTCCACATCCCAATCCAGCCTGGGCAAAGCCTGCCAATCTTCCCTCTCTCCCAACCGCCTCAAGGGTTCGTAGTCTGTGGTTTGTCGCGCCAAGCTTCGGAAAATTGCAAAGATGTCTGCAACCGAACTGGGTGGAGATTCAAGAAATTGCCATTTGAGTTTTAGAAGACGCGCTGACTCATAGAAGGCTCGGCCTGCTCTGGGCAAATCTGATTGAGTCCAGAGCACCCAGTCAATTCTGGCGAGGACTTTGTCAATTTGAAAATCCTCTGGGGGCAAATACTCCAGATATTCGAGTGGGTCAGCGACAAAATCCGGCCCACTATCATTCTTGGTGCAGTGGACATGGTCGAAGGGGGCACTCCAGGCTAGATCTGATTCTGGGTTCTGGTTCTGCCAGTCGGACGATGCGCCAATCACTGAGAACTCCTTCTATCCAAGAACGGATCTCGGTCGGTTTGAGGTCGAAGAGATGCTGATGCCGCGTATCCAAGCATTTTTGCTGATTCCATAATTCGATAGTCATTGCATGGGGTGGGGAACTGCGGGTGCCATCGACGGTGTAGAGATAAGCAATCGCGGCTGTGCCGATCACCCTGGAGATCGGTTGAGTACCTGCTTCAGCTTTTTGGTGTGCTGCAACTAATCTGGCGCGAAGAGCAGCTGATTTTGCCGTTTGGGCTTTACCGATGGTCAATCTTTCTGAGGCTTCCCGCAGCACAGCGATAGCCCTCTCTACTTCAGCATAGAAAGCTTCAGTTGGATCGAAGAGCAAAGCAGCATCGCGTTCCAAGATCGAAGCAACATTGGCAAATTTCGCAGCACAGAGCAGCGCCTCTCCACCGATTTTCTCAATGTGGGCTTTGACGCTTCGCTTCCGGTAATTGCGGACATGGCGCTCGTTGCGGGAGGCTTTGTTTTTGGCATCCCATCTACGACGTGGGCACTTCTTCGGATCCCAGCAGTCGAACTTGGCTTTCGCTTCTATGGCAGAGAGCAAGCAGCACTCTTTACAGGGGCCTGGGGATGAAACGACCAAAGCGGATCCTCTAGAAGCCTTTCGTAGCGGGTTTCAAGGCTCATTCATCACGATACCACAGTTAGCTTATGCGTATTTTAATGCGTATCAAGTTTACAGGTTTCCAAGCGCTGTAAATGGGTTTAAACCTGATAAAAAGGGGCGTTGGTTGCGAAAATAGCCCTTTTGGCAAGCAATTGGAGTCGAAAACTAGGTTATGGTTCCCATAATGCTAATTATCGGTACCTTGTCGATACGCTGTATACTAGGCATGAACATCTGTCCCGGTTGAGAATATGGAAGATACTGCAACCTTTCAGTGCGCCTACTGCGGCGAAGAAAACCTCACTTTCGTCGATTCAAGCTCTGGCTATCGGCAGGTCTACACCGAAGATTGCCAAGTCTGCTGCCGTCCCAATATTCTCACCCTCACTATCTCTCGCAAAACACTCCAAATCAACATCGAGGCGGACATTGAACAATGAATGAAACTGAGGTGATACTACAGAACCTGAATAATCCAGTGGAAGTAGAGGTTGAGATCGTCCAGGTCTCCTCCCAGGAAGAACTGAATCAAGCGTTTGCCAACTTTCTTTCCATCGATGTCGCTGGTGGACAGGCTTCCGCCGATACCCTTGCTACTTATCGACTCCAGGTAGCTAGGTTTGTTGAATGGTGCATGAGCGTTGGCATTCAACCCTCTCAAGCCACGACTTCTGATATCAAAACCTATCGGCGCTACTTGGTGGATCGAGGAGATAAGAGTAGCACTATCGCCCTGAAGCTTGGAGTTGTCCGGCGATTTTACCAAGCTGCTGTCGAGAAGCAAGTTCCAGGGGTGAGTGTCAATCCAGCGACTGCCGTCAAAGCACCACTTGAAAGTATCGATCCAGCGGAAAGGATCACTTACCTAGAAAAAGATGAACTCGATCTTCTGTTAGACACGATTCCCGATGATGGGACGTTGATCGCCACCCGCGACCGCTTCATGATTGCTTTGATGGCAATTGAAGGTCCGCGAACTGTCGAACTCCACCGAGTCAATATTGGTGATATCGTCCGCCGTGGAAATGATGTCGGCATCCAGGTGCAAGCTAAGCGATCCAGACGAGTCGTGCCTCTGACTGCTCGTCTAGCAGTACGTTTGGAGCAATACCTGGAACTCAGACGAAATCTTTCAGGGCAAGAGCTTGACCCATCAGAACCCCTGTTTATCTCAATGGACCGAGCAACTTCAGGACAACGCTTGTCACGTCGTGGCATCAGAAAACGGGTGGATCACTACCTTACTCTTGCCAATCTCAAACATGCTCCAGGTCGGACACTCACTGCCCACAGTCTGCGCCATACGGCTGGTACCCTTGGGCTTCGCGCTGGTTCAACCCTGCGCCAAGTCCAAGATCTCCTTGGTCATAAGAATCCCCAAACTACAGCCATCTATGTTCATATCAACGACCGTTGGAAGGCTAATCCAGGACTTGGCATAGATAACAAAGTGTAAAGTCGCTTTAGGAAGGCGTTTCAGCCTCTGTTGCTTAACCTCGCTGCGCATCTCGTGGGCTTGGGTTAGACCGTCCAAACAGAATGCTGTACAAAAAGAATGTCTATTAAATCAGTGCAAGATCAGTTTTTACATAGAGGGTGTAGTTCACTGCACCCTCTGACTTTCCTAGCCTACTGAAACTTGACTCGTATCGACTGCGGTTGCACCATGTACGCCTTTAGCAACACTGGCAATTTTAGTCAAAATGGCTTGGTTGGGAACTTTGCCCTTGAGAACAACAGTTGTGCCAGTTTGCGCTACGTAAAGGGTGTTAATGTCATCAATACTCGGATCTTCGTCGAAAGAAGCAGCGACGCGCTTCGCTAGACCACTTTGGTCAAATTCGCCATGCAAGCCGACTCTCTCAGGCGGGATATCGGTCGATGCTGGCGTCTGCGCAACTACCTCTGGTTGCTTTTCCAAGCCGAATAGTCGTTGTAGCCATCCCATAGAGACTCCTTAATGATGCGTTTCATGCTCCATCATGGTTTGATTTCACAGCACATTAATGTACCTGAAGGAGGATCAATATAATGAGCCTGCAAGCTCTAAAGTTTGCTGTAGAGGAAAGCTACCTGAATCTGGTACAGAACTCCTAATACGTGCCTTGGACAAGAGTTCTGTACTGCTCTTTTTGGACTTGTTAGTCCATGTAGAATTGCATAAGCACAGTTGCCCCTCCTCAAAATAGAATTCTCAGAGCTAATTCGTAAAGTTGTTAAGCAGTTTTGGGGGTATGTTGGACA
>JACMLN010000021.1 GCA_014379585.1 Gloeobacterales cyanobacterium ES-bin-313
CGGACGCGCCCGTCCCCCGCACCCCTGCACCCCTCAGCGAACTTTTACGCTTGATACTAAGAATTGCATTGAGCCGCTACGCGTGGTGGAGCGGAATTGGAGGGGGATTGGGAGAGGTCTGAGTGGCCAATGGGATGGTAATTCCTGGCTGTCCATCAACGAAAAATGTGACTGGCAAAGAAATTCGTCCTCCACGCACAGTTCCAGCGATTACCATTCGGAGCGCTCTAAAGCTCCACTGAAAGAAGCTGCTGTTTTTTACCCAATTCTAATGCCATAGAGTGGTGCCCCAGGATGAAGCGCCTGCAACTTGTGCGCAGATTCGATTCCTAGCTTGTCAATTTCGTAGTCTCCAGACTCAACTTCAATGATGAGCATTTTTCCAATATTCTCTTCAGTCTCAACCAAATGCCGTAGCCGCTCTGCATAGATGGCTTCTGCACGCTCACTCAATTCAGATCGTTCCATCTTGCTACCTCCAATCTTTTACAATCATACCAACGAAGATAGGTGTACTTACTGACCAACCAGTTTACAAAATCGGCGGGATCCATCAGTTGCCTTTCCCACACTTCAATCCTTAGCAAAGCACTTCGGGCAATATAGCAGCTTATGTATCACCCCTTGAACCCCGACGTTCTCACTTTGAACCGCTTACTGAAGCAACCTCCGACCGACCTGATAGATCACCCAAATCGCAGGTGGCAATAGCGGAATGACAACCAACTACGCAAGGGTTTCCAGGGTTTTGGCTTTCGAGTACTTCACAGGAACCCCTGGTTCTGCCTTCGGCAATGGAGCTGCTTGTTGAAAGCTGAATTTTCAAGTGGCCGATGTGTTGAGGTGATCAGCTTCTTTAACAAGGGCAATATGTTCGCACCAATTGTTCGGTAGTAGTGCCCAATGATCAACTTGCCTGCGTCCAAGGAGTTCTTGAAAGTTATCTAGTGTAGACCATTCACCCTCGTCCCACAAAGCTGTACCGATGTAGATACCATGCTTGATGAGATAGACTCCACTGTGGTACGGTGCGGCCTCAGCGAAATCGTACCATACTCCTTTCTTGAGAGAACTGTCTGTGGTCATAGGAGCTATCTAGATCGTCAGATCAGAGACCACCATACTTAGCAGTTTGCTTGCAAGTCAAGCTTGTCTAGCGTTCACGAAGCTTCTTGAGTGCGTTTGCGTTCGGCAAGTTGGGCTAAGACGACTGCATGTGTCGCTTTGGTGATTGGGTAGAACCAGGTAAGTGCCATGCTGATGATGATAATTATTGTTGGTACGGGGCCAATAAGAATCCTTAGAGCAAGTTGAGCGGATTCGGGTTGGGCGATGGCAGCACCCGTGGTCGTGCTTAGGAAGCCTGTGCGATCCAAAGCTTGGCCAACGATGAAAAGGCCCAGGGCAATTCCAACTTTTTGAAAAAGTACCATGGCTGCATAGAAAATACCTTCGCGCCTCTGTCCAGTTTCCAATTCATCCAGTTCGATGACATCTGGAAGCATCGACCAAGGAATGAGATAGGCGACGGAAACGCCCATTCCAGCTAATACAGCGAGGACAAGCATCAAAGTTGTCTGACCGGGTTGGAGGGTGAAAAGACCCACCTGCGCAACGATCCAGATCACCATGCCAATCAGGTAAACTGCTTTTTTGCCGATCTTGTCGCTGACTGGTGTCCAAACAAAAAGCATCAAAAATGCTGTTCCCTGGACGGCCAAAATCGTGTAGGAAACCCATTCACCAGGCAAGCGCATCCAAAACGTAATGTAGTTAGGAATGAGCGTGGCAGTCATCTGAACAGCCAGCCAAGAACACAAATAAATGCCAATCACAAACAGGTAAGGGCGATTGCTGAGGGCAGTGCCGATCTGTTGAAGAATTGGTAGGCTTTTTTCGTCGGACTGATAGGCTTCACGGGTGCCCAGGAAGCACCAGAATAGGGGCAAGACAGAAAGCACAGTCCAGAGCGCAGCAGAGGCAAAGTAGCCGAGCGCCGGATTGGTTGGAAACTGCTGGACGATCAGGGGATGGCATACTCCCGAAACGAGGCTGCCACCGATGGAAAAGGCAAACCGGAAATTGGAGAGGCTGGTGCGTTCGTTGTAATCCTGGGTGAGTTCTGGGGTGAGGGCAGTGTAAGGCAAGTTGACCGATGAAAAGGCCGTACTAAAGCAAATGGATAGCGCCAAGTAGTACCAAAACATCGCTGTCAGGTTGCCAGGGAAAGGAATGACCCACTGGGCCAAAAAGATCAATCCAAAGGGAATTGCACCGAAGAGTAGCCAAGGACGGCGGCGACCCCAACGACTTTTGGTTCGGTCGCTGAGTACACCAATAATCGGGTCAGTAAGGGCATCGTAGATTTTGCTAATGGCGAGGATACTGCCTGCGACACCAGCGCTAAGACCGACCACATTGGTTAAAAAAGGAAACCAGAAAAAGACCAATAGGTTCGAGGTGATCGCTGGCCCCATGTCCCCGGCACCGTAGGCCAGTTTTTGAGAGAGGGTGAGCGGTTGAGTCGTCGGAGTGGTCACAGATGCCTCGCAGTTCGCAGTGATCTCTATTCTGCGGTTTCCAGGGAAAGTATCAGGTTTCCCAATGGACAGTCTTTGAACTGTCCTCAGTTCTGAGTACCCGATTGCATGATCAAGAAAGGACATCATTTAGTCTTGCATTTTGTCTACAATTTTTCTCAGTTTGCAGCACACCAGTTGGAAGCGCGCATATTTTTCGGTATGAGTAGATAAGAATAAGTACCGCCTTACAGTCAATGGAGTGTCCAGAATCATGCCTTTGCCTTGCCTGCCACAGAAAGAACTCGAAGCCAATCAGTCCATGCGCCAAGACTGGTTAGATCGCAATAGTGATCACTATCATTTCGACCACAATTATTTGCCAGGTATGCCTTTACTCCTCACCACAGATCAAGGCTTGCCATTTTATGAAAATTTTTCGGTGAAATACATCACTGAAAGGCTGGCAGAAACAGCCGATTTGAGCATCAATATGCTGGCTGTGCCCTTCACGTCCTTTTGGGATCCCTTCGATGAGGTCAAAGATTATGAACGCTTTTTCCCGATACTCCATCGACCGGGGATCATCCAAACTTTTCAAACTGATGCCGCTTTTGCAGAGCAACGCCTCTGTGGAGTGAATCCTGTCGTTCTCAAAAAAGTTGAAAAGCTGGAGGACTACTTTCCGAATACACCTGACTTATTCAAAAAGTTGCAAACAGAGGGGAAGTTACCTAGCAATCACAACCTCGATCAAATGTTGAAAGATGAGGTACTTTTTGTCTGCGATTACCGCGTTCTTAAAGCCGTCAAAGGTGGAAATTATGATAAGGGCAGGAAGTTTCTGCCAAAACCTGTTGCGCTCTTTGCTTGGATCAGCTCCGGATTTAGTGATCGTGGCCAACTCGTTCCGATCGCTATCCACGATCCTGAAATTGACCGACTATATACACCGTTTAACTGCGATGCCAATACTTGGTTGTACGCAAAGCTTTGTGTTCAGATTGCCGATGGAAACCATCACGAAATGATTACTCATCTGTGTCGAACTCATTTCGTCATGGAACCTTTCGCAATTGCAACAGGGCAACATCTTGCTGAGAATCACCCCCTCGGGATCTTGCTGAGGCAGCATCTGCGGTTCATGCTTTTTAACAACCAATTAGGTCGGCAGCGCCTAATCAACCGCGAAGGGCCAGTGGATCATCTTTTGGCTGGGACTCTCCCCGAATCTCTACAACTGGTCGTCGATGGCTACGAAAGTTGGAATATCCAAGAATTCGCTTTTCCGACAGATATCCAAAACCGAGGAGTAGATGATGTTAACAAATTGCCCCACTATCCCTTTAGAGATGATGGCCAACTTCTTTGGGAAGCAATCCACAAGTATGTCAAAGAATATCTCAGCATCTACTATCAGATCGACAATGATTTGAGCCTTGATTTCGAGTTGCAAGATTGGGCAACAAAGCTTACCTCCCCAGGGGGTGGGAAAATGAAGGGAATGCCATCGACATTCACAAGTTTAGCCGACTTGCCAGCTTTAATCGAGCTTGTGTGTACGGTCATTTTTATTTGTGGTCCACTCCATTCAGCAGTCAACTACGCCCAGTACGAATTCATGGCGTTCGTGCCAAATATGCCCCTCGCTGCCTACAGCAACGTCGGCCAGGATGCAGAGAAGAAGACAATCTCACAAGCCGAACTGATGCAAATCCTGCCACCACCCAAACGCGCGTCAGAACAACTCTCATCGATTTATATTCTTTCTGCTTATCGTTACGATCGGCTAGGTTATTACGACGATATTTTTCAAGATCCACAAGCAAGGGAAGTTGCAGAACGCTTTCGCCAAGAGTTAACAGTGATCGAAAATCGCATCGATGAGCGCAATGCCCGAAGACTGATTCCTTATCCTTACTTGAAGCCCTCGCTCGTGCTCAATAGTATTTCAATTTGAGTTTGAGAATTCCATTTTATGAAGGGGAGCAATCGGCAGGTTCCTAGGTGGTGGCAGTTCCAAATGCACCCACAGCTTCGTCAATAAGTTGCAGCAACTCAGAGTCAAGTTGTGGAATGAGATCAACCGCCTTCATATTCTCGATGACTTGCGCTGTGCGACTCGCTCCAGTGATCACCGTACTGACATGGGGATTACTGGCACACCAAGCAATCGCCAACTGAGAGAGAGTACAGCCAAGTTCATCACTCAATGGCCGGAGGCGCTCAGTAGCAGCAATCCAGTCAGGATTTGTGACGGTCTCCTGCAGCCAGCCATAGCCAGGTAATGTCGAGCGACTTCCTTCAGGAATGCCATTGGCATACTTACCAGTTAGTACGCCGGAGGCGAGGGGACTCCAAGTAGTCAGACCCAATCCCAAATCTTCGTAGAGTCGGGCATATTCCTGCTCCACCCGCTGACGATGGAAGAGGTTGTACTGGGCTTGTTCCATGACAGGTTTATGGAGATGATGGCGCTCGGCAATCTGCCATGCGCTGACGATTTCTGCCGCTGACCATTCTGAGGTTCCCCAGTAAAGAGCTTTACCGTTCTGAATCATGTCGTGCATCGCCCAAACTGTTTCTTCAATCGGCGTATTTGGATCGGGGCGATGGCAAAAGACCAAGTCAACATAGTCCAGTTGTAAGCGCTTGAGGGAACCGTCAATGGCATGGAGCAAATACTTGCGATTGAGTGTGTTTTTCCGGTTGGGTCCCTTATTGATTCCCCAGTAAAACTTGGTGGAAATGATATAGGCGTCTCGATCCCAACCCAGACGCTTGAGGGCATTCCCCATCAGGGTTTCTGACTTTCCACCCGCGTAGACTTCTGCGTTGTCAAAAAAATTGACTCCCGCATCCCAAGCCGCAGCCAGGGTCTCGATGGCAACACTTTCGTCTACTTGATTGCCATAAGTGACCCAAGATCCTAAAGAGAGTTCACTGACTTGCAAGCCTGAACGTCCCAGTCGTCGATATCTCATGATTTCTCCTGCTTATTTTCGAGCCAAGGATTGAATGCCTGCCTAGCGCAGGTCAAGGATTCGCCAAAATCAAATAGTCCCCAAAAGCCAAAAGCAGAGGGCAGATCCAGCGATCCACCCTCTGCTTTCAAGTTTCGAATCAGACTAAGAAGGGGTTTGCGACTCAGGCAGTGCTTTTTGGGCCGCAGGAGGCAGGGTGCCCATCTGCGCTTTGAGAGCGAGGAGTTCGTCCTCGACACCACCACCAGCTTCCAAAGACTTGAACTGATCTTCGAGATTATCGGTGCTCAGTTCAGCGACGGCCTGGGAGCGGGCTTCGAGCTCGTTGACCTTTTCTTCCATACGCTCAAAGGTCGAGAAAGAGCCAGTCGTGTTGATCTTGCCAAGGGTTGTGTTGATCTGTTCGGTGGCCTTTGCAGAGCGGGCGCGGGCAACGAGCAGATCTTTTTTCGCCTTTGCTTCGGAAATTTTGCCTTCGAGGGCTGTGAGATTAGTCTTTAAAGTACTAACAGTTTTATTCTGTTGTTCTAAAGAGGACTTGAGACCAACAGCAGTTTCCGAAAAAGACTTTTTGCGGGAAAGGGCTTCGCGAGCCAACTCGTCGTTATTTTTGGAAACGGCGAGGGCGGCACGACGCTGCCATTCATCGGCTTGGGATTGTGCTTGCTGGTACTGTTGCTCAAAGCGCTTCTGACTGGCAATTGCTTGGGCAACGGCCTGACGCAGAGACACCAAGTCCTCTTGCATGTCGTTAACGGTCTGATTCAACATTTTTTCTGGATCTTCGGCCTTGGTGACCGCAGCATTGATGTTGGATTTCAGGACATTGGTGATGCGATCAAAGAGTCCCATATCGTTCGCTCCAGTGAAGACCTGTCTTTGTGTCGTATTGTAGCTATTCAGAGGCTACCTAGGCTAGCGACTTAACGATTAGATATGGACAAAAAAGAAAAAATCCGGGCAAGCAGTACTTGGGGGGAGGCCGCTCTCCACGTTTTTGCCCAGGAAATTCGGCGGATTCTCAAGCATGAGGCGGGAACTCGCTTGGGAGAAGACTCCGAAGAATTGCACCAAATGCGGGTCGGCACGCGGCGGTTGCGCTCGGCACTGCGCCTCTTTGAACCAGCGATGAAGCTGCCCAAACACGCTCGACGCAAAGCAATTGGCGACCTGGCCCAAATTCTTGGCACTGTGCGCGATTTGGATGTGCAGATCGAAATGTTGCAGGGCTATGCCACCAAAAGTCTTCCAGAAAAAGAAGAAGTGGCTCTGACGAATTACATTGCCCACCTGTCCGAAACCAGAGATCAGCAGCGCGCCATCATGACTGCCTACTTGGACAGCGAAGACTATCGACAATTTAGATCCGCCAGCGAAGCCTATATCGAATCACCGCGCTTTCGGCGCTCCGGAGAAGAATCCCTTTACGGTTTGTTGCCCGCTCTCCTCAAAGAACAATTTGAAACCCTCTGGGCACATCCTGGTTGGGGTGAACCCGATTCAGAGACGCTCCATGCCCTGCGTATCGCCGTGAAGCGCGTACGCTACTTTTTGGAATTTTTCTTAGACTGCTACGGTAAAGGGATGCGCTCTTTTTACCAGGAGTTGAAGCGTCTACAGGAAGACCTGGGGATCATTCACGACTGCGATGTACTGACTGGGGTGCTTCAACAGACGGGCAAACCCTTTCCACGGCTGAATGCCAGGATTCGTCAAGAGCGGCGCAATGCTCTGAGGCGCTTTCGTCGCCTGCGCGAAAAACTCACCAACCAAAAATCCCGCAGTGCCGTTGGTGCTTGGGCAGGGTGGCCAGGAACCCAAGAAGACACTGCCCTCTTCGCCTACAACCGCAAACCCCTGGGTGCCCTCGAACTAGAACACAAATATCGATTGGCCAACTGGCCGGAGATCGAAACCAAACTCAAAGCCCTGCACTTTCGGGTCGGTGAACCTATCCTCCAAACCGATCACTATCTGGAAGTTCTGAGCGCCAACACCTATTTACGCCTACGCAGAGAAGTCGTCGGCCATCAGGTGCGCTACTTGCTCTGCCACAAAGATCAAGGCCCGGAAGGCACGCGCCACGCCATCGAGGAACCGATCAGTGCCTTCGCCTACGAGGCTCTACTCGCCCGCTCCAGTTCCGCTCCGACGCTGCATAAACAGCACCAGTGCTGGGGGGGATTCTTCGAGCAGGTACCCTTTATGGTCAGCGTAGACCGCATTGAGGGGATTGGGGAGCAGAGCGGCGAATACCTCGAACTTGAAATCATGGTTCCAGATCCCACATTGCTCAGTACTGCCCAAACCAGCCTGGAACGCTTCTCAACGCACCTTGGACTGACTGCGCGCGCTGAACAGAGCAATGTTGCCATGTTGTTACAGTGGATGGCACACGCTGAGGCATAAGTCATGTACAGCCAGTCCCCGCTGACGCGCTTTTCGGATCGCTCGCACGACTACGCCCGCTATCGTCCCAGCTATCCCACAGCCGCCATCGATGCCATTGTCCAGGGCTTTGTCGGTGGCGCAGTGGCAGCGGACATCGGTGCCGGAACTGGGATCAGTGCCCGCCTTTTGGCAGATCGCGGACTGAGAGTGATTGCCATCGAGCCAAATACCGCCATGGCAGAAGCCGCTCTTCCTCATCCAAACGTTCACTACCAAGCTGCCACTGCCGAGCAGACAGGACTAGAAACTGCCAGTATCGACCTTGTGGGCTGTTTCCAGGCATTTCACTGGTTTGAACCCGAAGTGAGCCTCGTCGAGTTTCACCGCATCTTGAAACCCCAAGGCAGACTCGTCCTCGTCTGGAACGATCGCGAGCGATCCGACCCTTTCACCCAAGCCTACAGCCAACTGATGAAAGCGGCTTCTGGGGATCATCCAGCCAATCGCCATATCGAGAGTGCGCGTCCCCAAGACGTTTTAGAAAATAGCCTTTACTTTGAACAGCTACACCACGCAGAATTCCCCTATGCCCAGGCACTTAGTTTTGAGGCACTGCTTGGTCGAGTGCGCAGCAGTTCCTATATTTCTCTCGAAGAAAACGATCTAAAAATCTTGCAGGATCAACTCCAGGAACTTTTCGAACAGTGGATCAATCAAAATGGTGAAGTCGATCTCAAATATCGCACCCACGTCTACAGGGTCGTCGCCCGCTAAGTGATTTTTTGCTGGAATAGGCAACTTGTTTTCGACGAGACTTCCACCTGAAGCAATTTTGCGCTATTAATTTCTAATGTCCTTCCTTGGGAGCAACGGATTGTGCGTACAGGAATATGGGTCGGATTACTGAGTGCATTGGTAGCAATGCCTGCCCAAGCAGTCAATCTGCGCCTTGCCATTGTCAAAGATGGTTCTGCACTCATTGTCGGCAGTTCGATTGTGGCAACGGTGACGAATGAGAACAATCAAGTACTTGGCAAACTCCAACCGCTTCAACCACTTCCCGTTAAATTAACCGGAACCCAAGTGGAATCCGCTGGCGTAAAAGTGCAACATCTCCACGTCATTCCCGATACACCGACTGGACTCGTTTTTATTGGGGATCGCTGGTTTCGGGGAACCATCGATGTTTCAGTCAGCAACGGCAAGCTCCTCGCTCTCAACCTCGTCGATATGGAGAGTTATCTCTACGGGGTGGTCGGTGCAGAAATGCCCTCCAAATGGTCACTTGAAGCCCTCAAAGCCCAAGCAGTCGCCGCCCGCACCTACGCCCTCTACAACTGGACACTGCACCACGATCAGCCCTTCGACCTCGGCGATACGACCCGTTGGCAGGTCTACAAAGGTGCCCAAGAAGAAGCCGATTCAATCCGCAAAGCTGTAGATGCAACGTCAGGCTTGGTCATGACCTACAACGGCCAGTTGATCAACGCCATGTACCACGACACGAGCGGCGGCCACACCGAAAATGTCAAAGCCCTGAATGGCGAAGATATTCCCTATCTCTCTGGGGTGGAAGACTTCGATCAAGACTCGCCCTACTACCGCTGGCGACTCACGCTCCCGATCGCCAACGTGATGCGCAGCCTCGCCCTCAACATCGGCAATCTCCTCCAACTGCGTCCCCAACAACAGACAGAAACAGGCCGCCCCCTCACCCTCGTCGCTGTCGGCAAGAAGGGCACCCAGACCCTCAAAGCCTCCGATATTCGTTCGAAATTGCACCTCAAAAGTGAATTCTTCGAAATTGCCCCTGTACTCACCTCCACAAAACCAAATGCCTCATTAGCGGCTCTGGTTTTTAATGGGCGGGGCTTCGGCCACGGTTTGGGCATGAGCCAGTACGGAGCGCGCGCTTTAGCAGCCGGTGGTTGGAACTATCAACAAATTCTGAAGTACTACTACCAAGGCATCGAAATTCAACGCAAAGACTTTTGATCAACGCCCCAAAAGCGAGGCCAGCGAGATAGAGTATCCCGCCGACCTCGACCCAGGCAGAGCTTACGGTACAGCGTTCGTCGCTGCTAGGGCATCCACAAGTCCAAATCCGTCGTACACCGTGTAACCGAGGCCGATCAGATTGGCGAAGGTGGCCGTCACCGTCGAATTGTCCGAGAACGTCGCTGTCACAATGCTCTGGGCAAGCAGATCCGCTGAGTTCCCAAAACCATTGATCGAAGCAATATCCCGGTCGATGCCGAAGGTGAGCGTATTTCCTGAGGTGAAACCTGAGAAGGTCAAGTTCAAGACCTGCACAGGAGTCGTTGGCGCGGGCGAAGTGAGCGTCGGGCCGGTTGTGCTACCCACAGTCAGCGGGAAACCAGATGTGGCATTCGCATCGAAAACCAGGCCAGCGGGAGTCGCGTCGATGGTCAGGGCAGTGAGGGTCTGACCTGCACCGCCCAACTGGATCTTGAAGGCATTTGGATCCGTGGGGATGTCGCCGCTGACGCTAACACTCAAGTTGGCAACGACTGCCTGACTGAAGACCGGATCGATGTCCCGTGGTGGGGCGGTGTTCTGGAGCGTGGTGCGGATGGCCAAGGGGGTCAAGGAGAGCGGCCCACCAGCTTTCTGGAGCAACAGAGCCGCGATGCCTGCGGCGTGGGGAGCAGCAGCACTGGTTCCGAAGAAGTTGGGGAAACCGTCGCCTTCGTAGTCGGTGCTGGAGAGGGGGCCGGGTGGGAAGAAGGTGGTGTTCACGCCATCCGTAGCCGCCAGATCCGGTTTGTTGCGAATCTGGGCAGTACTGAGGCGATTGCCTGCTGTGTCGAAAACAATGGTGACTGGGCCGGGGGAGGAGAAGCCCTCGATACTTGGGGTGAAGCCAGCAATCGGGGGAACATCGTCGTAAACGTAGGCAGCGACGCCATTGCCGTTGGCCGCTGAGTTGTGGCCGTAGGTAGCCGCGAAACTGCCAGTTTCGGTGTTGTACTCACCCAGCAGCGAACCGCCGAAGAAGACGTACTTGAGGCGGCTGGCCAGTTGACTACCAGTGCCAGTGCGGGCGATCACGATTCGGTAGGTGGTATCGGCAACCAGATCCGTCGAGGAAAATTCGAGGGGTTCATCGGTGGCGAAATTGTTGTCAGTCAGGCTGAGGGTGGAGACGTAGTTTCCCGAGGCATCGAAGACAAGGAAGTTGAAGTCTGTCGTGATCCCGCCCACATCGAAAGGATCGTCCCACTGGAAGACCACTGTGCAAGCGCCCCCTGAGCAGGTCACGGTCTGAGAGATATCCGTTCCTGAGCCGGGATCGAAGTCTTGGAAACCGCCGGTTGTGTCAATGGAAGCCGGGATGGTAGCCAGGTTAATCGTCGGATCGATCGGGTCGATTTGGGTACGGGCGACGCTGTTAGAAATTAGGCGGAAATCTGAGGTATAGCCCTTGCCCCGGTTTCCTGCGGAGGAGAAATAAGCAACTTTTTTGCCAGCCAGGGAGGAACTGGTGACGACATCATCGACGGCTTGGGCAACAACACCATCGGAGAACATCGGCTCGGCAAGGAAGATGATGTCATCGACGATCACGTCGGCTAGACAGGCGGAGTTGGTGCGCAGGGAGCGGATATTGCTGGCAAAGGCCGCTTCGCTCACACCTGCGGTTGCAAAACAGAGATCAGCACCCGGCGCGATGTCATAGACGATCTGCGCCATGCCTCTGCCTTCGTCGGAGCTACCCCTTGTCCCTTCGATCAAAAATTTGACACCGGGACTGAGGCGATTGCTATTTCTCAGTCTGGGTAGATCGCCATTCTGGACATCCTGAATGGCAGTGGTCGTCGGTCTCGTGCTGACGTTGTAGCTATCGGAGAGAAGACCAACCGTGATCCCGGCACCAGTAAAGCCAAGGGCATTCACTTGATCGGTCTTGAGGACTACAGCACCCTGGGATGTGGTGAGCCCAACGTTGGTGCGGGGTTTGGGAGCGAGAATCACCGAACGAACACCGGGGAGACGGGCGATGGTATTTGCCTGAGCCATGGGCATCCAGGCGGTGATCAGACCCTTGCGCCAAGTCGGGGCTTCGGTAATTGTCGTCAGACCCAACCCTTGCAACTTCTCTTTTAACTGGGGCATACCCACGGTGCCATCGAGGTGAATGTTGACAGCAATGCGGTTCGCACCGTCACGTTGGATGACCTTCGATGCATCCAGAGCAGGCTGCAGGGCGGCGGGTTTATTGAAGTAAAGATCGACCAGAGGTCTTAGACCTCCACCGAGATTTTGGGGAACAGCGACGGGAGCGGCGAGGGCAGGAGTGATCGCCGTACCTAGGCATAGACTTGCAGCGAGGGGTGCAAGCCATAGGCGGGCAGAAGTGTACAAACGCTTAGACTTCATAACTTGGGTGACCTTTCACTGAGATAGGTTGTCAGAAGTGTAGCTATGGTTACATCCTGAAATCCCAGAGAAGTCGAGATTTCCAGGAAAGAATGCATAGCTCCGGTTGACGCCTTGAGGGGTCGGGACGAGGGTATCACACCTCTTCGAAAGTTTTCGACCATGCTCCAAAAAGTCTTTGCATTAGACCACCATGGATAAAGGCCACGGATCCATTTTGTAAGGCGCAGTACAAAAGAGTGTCTCGTGGATTCCGCTTCGATCTCAAGCACGGCAGGGAACCAAAGGCGAACTCGGGTATTCTTGGGAGGATATATTCTCGCTTAGAAGTCTGTTAGTTTGGAGCCGGAAAGCTAAGGTTTTTTATGGTCAAGTATCCCTGGGAGAAAGACGAGTCGGAAGAAGTACCAGAAGACGAGGAGTCTGCTGAGGTTGCTTTTCCATGGCTGAAAGATGAAGCCACAGAACAAAGTGCTCCCACTCTCGATACGCCGCTCTCCCCACAGGAAGAAGCTGTGGTGCAGACGATGGTCGTCAACGCCCGCCGCAAACCGCGCAATGTCAATGCCCAGCCTCCTACTCTCAGCTATGTCAATACAGAACCAGAGCCAATTGATTGGAAATTACCAGCCGGCATCTTGGCTGGAACCGCTTGTTTGGGTGCCCTGGCTTTCTTTTTAATCAATCAACAACCTGGAACAACAGTTTCGACCACCAGCTCAATCACGACCACAACGGCTGAAACTTTGCCTCTACCAACAACAAGCACTATCCCTGAGAATAGCGGTGCCTTGATCCCCACTGCCGATTTAAATGCTGTGCGTGAAAACACGAGTAAAGGCAGATCTAATCCGTTTAAAGATGCATTGCCGCCGCCGCCACCGCCACCGCCACCCCCCTCACTGCCAGTCGCCCAAACGGCAGTGGCTCCTAAACCTGCCAAACCCTTGCCACCACCCCAGCCAATTTTCAGTGGGATCAGTGTTGCTGTGTCCGGGAATGACCGCGTGGCCATTATCCAAGTGAGTGGTCTGACCCCAGCGCCGACGATTCACGAAGTCACCATCGGCGACCAAGTCGCTGGTTGGTCTGTGAAATCAGTCACCACCGAGCGCACCGTCCTGGTCAAAGGCAACAAGATGCTCAATGTTCCCTTTCTATGAAGCGCCCACTCGTTGGCATTTTGTTACTATGCACTCTGCTGACGGGTTCCGTTTGGGCCGCATCCTTGACCACCATCGAAACCATCCAAGAAGAAAAAGAGCAAGTGCTCCGGATTCGCGCCCAAGGTGCCCTGCCCTATCAAGTACTCGAACAGACCAGCAATTCCTTGGTGCTCTTTTTGCCCCACGGTAAGCTGGGAAACTTATCCAATTACTTTTCTTTCCAACCTTTAGCAGATGTACGCCTTGAGGAGAACCCGATCGGCCTGCGGTTGCGCCTCGAAAATATTGAAAGACCCTTTCGCATCCGACCGATCACAAAAGCTGGACAGTTGGATATTGTTTTTAAACCACTCCCACCTGTCATCAGTCCAACTGCTTCTACACCTTCGACGGGATCAACGACGAGCACCGTTGCGCCCCAACTTGCCCCTCCCCTCCCCACCTGTCCAGTCGGCCCTGATGGAAAACCATTAACGATCAGTACATCCTGTCAGCCACCGGGGTCGTCGTCGGTTGGGACAACGGGCAGTATTTCTGACGATGCCGTGGAAGACGCAGATCCAATTCGCCCTGGAGTACCAGCGGTACCGAAACGACCTGTGAAACCCTAAGCAGCAGCACGGCGATCCACATCGTCGAGGGTTTGAAGCAGGAGTCGGCGGGCTTGTAACTGCCAGCCCCAACGCTGAAGCAAGAAACCAGCATAAGCTCCTAGAATCCCCACACCGAAAGCCCAAGTCGTACCGAGGGCACCGAGCAACAAACCGAGACCGAAGATCCCCCAGAACGGCAGGGCGGCAGCTTGACGGTTTTTTTCGACGATCCCACTCCAGGGGGCATTTGCAGCCAGTTCGGCGGTCAGTTCTTCGCGCAGCCGTTGACGATCCCCTGGAGTCATCCGCAATGAAACCTTAGGGCGCAACTTTTCAATTTTGCGCAGATCCGTACTGTACTGAGTGAGTTCGTCTTCGGCAGCGCGGATCAGCTGATCTTTCAGGTCCATGGATACTCTACAAAGCCCTGATCCCATTGAACAATGCTTTACAAAGGACGCTGACTTTTTCTCTTTAATACCGATTCGTCATCCAAATGAGTGGCTGAGGTATCAGAAACCCAATGCGCTTTGCAGTGGAACCGGGACTTGCAACGGTTAGCCTTTGCTGTATGGCTGCATCGGTTGCATTTCTGGCTGGTGTAGCGAATCGTCTACGGTGGAGGAGTACCTATCCTGATTATCAACAGCCTATGTTTACAGAAAGTGATGCACAAACAGCGTTTTTTTGGAGCTGCTTACAGAATTGGAATTGGCGGCAGTCTCGGCAGCACTTGGCAAGAGTCGGTGTCATCGGACTACTCTTAGTCTTTGGACTGATTCTGCAAGCCTCTGTTGCTTTTGGACAAATACCGGGTCTCACCTCTACTGAAGTACAAGTTCCCCAAGGTGTAGAACGCTTCGGTTTTAACGAATTACTCTACATAGATTTTAACGGTAAGAGGCTCTTCAAGATTGCTTCACCTTTGGTTCTCAACCGAAGCGATCCAGGGAGTCAAATTCCTGTTGAACTGCGGGCAGCCCAGATTAAAAGCAACCTCGATCAACTGATTGCCAATACAGTTTCCGACGAATCAAGAAGCTATTCAACGTTCATCGATCCAAAGACATTGCAGATCAAAGTCGAAGTCATTAATGGCCAACCTGTTCTGCTTGCCAAAGATGCCCACTTGGTGGAACCTAGAGTGATCTTGACGGTCACCGACTCCGATGCACAGTACTACGGCACCTCCAAAGAACTTTTGGCCAAGCGTTGGCAGACTTTGCTTGAAGCGGAGTTACACGAGGCTTTAGAGAGTCGTCAACCGGAAGCCTTCAAGCAACAAATAAGAGACGCCGCCCTTTATCTTATCGCCACGCTCTTTTCGTCGCTTGTAGTGGTTTACATTTGGTGGCTTTTGGGTAAGCGCAAGCAGTCTCTTGAAGAACTCCAAAAAGATCAGGAAGCGGCTCTACCGAGTACTGAGACACCTCATCTATACCAGGCAAAACTCCCTGAATATTTACAACCAATATTCAGTTTAAAAAGCCGACTACAACTTGTCTATTTTCTACGTTGGTTTTTGTTCTGGGCTTTTCTTTTAATTTGGACAGCTGGCGTAGCTGCGACCTTGTATCAGTTCCCGCAAACCCGACTGTTCGCTGTGCGTTTGATCTCGACGCCTATTTTGGTTTTGTCGGCTTTGTTATTGACAGGTTTGGCCGATTCGTTGTCCACTGTTGCCATCGATAAATTCATCAAAGCCTCAGCCTCTAGTGAAGTGATCTCACTTGAAACTTTGCAGCGCAAATCCCAGCGCATCCTGACGATTGTTGGTGCTGTGCAAGGGCTGAAGACCGTTTTGATCTACATTGTCGGTGTCATCTTCATCCTCCAAACCCTCCAAATTGCCCCTGTTTCGATCTTGACCCTGGGAGCTGTATTAGCTCTGGCGGCATCCTTTGCAGCCCAAAGTCTCGTCAAAGATTTGACCAATGGCCTTTTGATTTTGTTGGAAGACCAATACGCTGTCGGAGATTTCATTTCCATCAATTCAGCCTCAGGAACGGTTGAAAACCTGAACTTACGGATCACCCAACTACGCAGCAATGCTGGAAACTTGATCACGATCCCCAATAGCCAGATTCAGCAAGTCGAAAATATGGGCAAACATTGGTCTCGGGCCACTGTTCTGATTGAAGTTGCCTACGAAACGGATATCGATGCAGCGATCAAAATTATTCACGAGACGATCGAAGCTTTATCACAAGACCCCGAATGGCAACCGCAGATCTTGAACCCCGAAGAATTGGTGGGTTTAGAGAACATCTCACACGCCGGGATGACCATCCAAATCTGGATTCGCACCCTACCCCTCAAGCAATGGAATGTTGGACGAGAATTTCGTCGTCGCCTGAAAATTGCTCTCGGTAGCAACGGGATTCAAATTGGCACGCCACAGCTGATCTCGATTCAGCAACCAATAATCAGCCCCCCACCGTTTGGGCAAAGCAATCCAGGCAAATAGGAGTCTCCTTCTAGATCAGTGCTTCTATGGTTTGGATGAGTTGATCGAGATTTACAGGCTTGTTGATATGTTGCTGATAGCCACAGTTCAAAGCCTTCTGAATGTCCTCTGTTCTTGCATAAGCACTCAAGGCAATCGCTGGAATCTGCCCGCCTTTTTCGGGCGAGAGAGAACGCAGCGCCTGCAAGAAAGCATATCCGTCCATCTCTGGCATACCGATGTCACTTACCAAAACATCGACTTGAAAGGTCTGTAAACAAGCTAAAGCCTCAGCAGCAGATGCAACATGGATGACTTCTGAACCGTGTAGCTCCAATACCGTTGTGAGCAATTCGCGGCTATCTAGATCATCATCGACCACAAGCACGCGAACTCCAGGCAGTTGCATTCCCTGTTTGCTTAAATGTTCTGGTTGTTCCCCCGGTATTTCAGCGTTTAGTAAAGGCAATTGGACTGTAAAAGTCGCTCCTTGCCCCTCGCCTTTGCTGAAAGCAAAGATCGTGCCCCCATGAGCCTCAACCAGTGTGCGAACGATGGCAAGCCCTAAACCTAAACCACCATACTTGCGCGTCGTTGAAGCATCTTCTTGGCGAAACGACTCAAAAATGTAGGGCAGAAAACTAGGATCCATGCCTTTACCAGTATCACGAACCGTAATTTGTGCCTGATTCTCTACCTGTTCTAATCGAATGTTGATTTGCCCATGGCTAGGCGTAAATTTGACTGCGTTAGACAGCAAGTTCCAAACAACTTGCTGGAGTCGCGCTGCATCCCCAGAAACTTGACAAATCGCCGACAAATCAGTGTGAATCAGGATCGATTTAGCAGTGGCTGCTGACCTCACAGTATCTAGCGCTGCCTGGATGACAAACACCAGATTGACAGTCGCCACATCCATACCGAGTTTGCCACGGAGGATTTTAGAAATATCGAGGAGATCATCAATCAGTTGAGCTTGTAATCTGGCACTGCGCTCGATGATGGCGTAGGCTTCTGCTGTTTTCGTTTCATCAAGCTTCCGGATTTGCAACAACTGTGTCCAGCCCAAAATGGGATTGAGTGGCGCTCTTAGCTCGTGGGAGAGAATGGCAAGAAACTCATCTTTAATGCGATTGGCGGTTTCAGCAGTTTCCCTCGCTCTTTGTTCACGGTGTAGAAGCTGTTCACGCACAGTTTCGATTTGCTTAAGCTCCGTCACATCTCTAAAGTAAATAGTGATACCAGATGCAGCAGGGTATGTGTGGACTTCGTACCAACGATCGTGGTCAGGATAGAACGAAACGATCACCGATTCAATCTGCTCATTGGCAGTCCGATAGTACGCTTTCTCGAATTCGCTTCCGAAGAGGCCAGCATATTCTTCCCAGATGATCTTGCCAAGTAAATCGCCTGGTGTGCGATTCAGTAAGCTTTCTGCCTGCTTGTTCACGTAGGTAAACTGCCATTCATGATCTAGAGCAAAGAATGCTTCGCTAATACTCTCTAAAATATTGCGACTCTGCTCTTCACTCGCCTGCAGAGCTTGCTCAGAGCGCTTGCGATCAGTAATATCTTTAAAGACAACAGCAACTTTTCGCTCCTCTGGTCTTCCAGTCCGACAGGCATCGACATCAAACCAACGATGCATTGCCTCTGCACGATTCTCAAAACGAACCGATTCACCTGTCAGAGCAACTTGACCGTAAGTCTTTACCCAGTGTTCTTCAAGATCGGGCACTAACTGACGCGCTGTTTTACCGATAGCTTGACGAAGCCCCGTTTGTTCTTCAAAGACAGGATTGACTTCCAAAAACCGATAATCGTACGGTGTGTTGTTCTCATCAAAAAGTACTTCGATAATGCAAAAGCCTTCATCGATCGATTCAAATAGTGTGCGATAGCGTTCCTCCGATTGGCGCAGGGCATCTACAGCTTGGATTCGCTCAGTAATGTCAATACAAGAGCCGATATAACCCAAGAATTCTCCTTCTGGTGTAAGTCTGGGTGTACCCGCATCCAAAACCCAACCGTATTCGCCATCAAAGCGCCTAAGACGATAATCCATCTCAAAAGAAATACGCTGATCAAAAGCAGTCGTGTATGTGTCAAAACAGCGTTGCAAGTCATCAGGATGTACCCCTTCTACCCAGCCATTGCCCAATTCTTGCTCCATCGTCCGTCCAGTGAAGCGCAGCCAAGGCCGATTGAAGTAGTAACAGAGCTTATCGATGCCTGACATCCACACGAGCATTGGTGCTGAATCTGCTAACTGCCGAAAGCGTTCTTCACTTTCTCGCAGGGCGGCCTCGGCTTGCTTGCGATCAGTAATATCCATGACAGTGCCGGCCATGCGGCAGGGTTCACCTGCTGCATCATAAAAACCGCGACCACAAGCCAGGATCCACCGCACTGTACTGTCGGGGTGGATGGTGCGATACTCCTGATGAAATTCAAGATGATCGCGAAGAGCAAGCCTCCCTGCCTCATAAACTTGCTGGCGATCATCTGGATGCAAAGCTTCTACATGCCACTCATAAGTCACGGCAAAGTCATGCGGCAGCCCAAACATCTCCTTGCAACGATCATCCCACGTAAGAATTTCGTTCTTCAAATCCCAATCCCAGATGCCTTGCCTCGCACCTGCCAATGCCATTTGCAGGCGCTTTTCACTCTCTAAATAAGAATCCTCAGCGTGTTTACGAGCGGTTTCAGTGTGCTTTGCTTCAGTAATATCGGATCCAAAGACTGTTAGCCCACTGTTTGAGGGATAAATGCGATGGCTATACCAACGATTCCAAGGTAAATAAAAATATTCAGCCTGAATAGGCACTTGCTCAACCATGGCCTGATGAAATTGATGATAAATATCGGTATCTACACTATCTGGAAAAAGTTCCCAAATGTTGTGGCCGAGAATCTGTTCACGCTCCATGCCAATAATTTCGTACAGACGATCATTTGCGTAGGTGAAGCACCAGTGGCGGTCAATGACGTAAAAAGCCTCACTAATGCTCGATAATATCGTTTCAACTTGCTGTTTAGCGGCTTCTGCTTCCAATTGAAGTGCTTGCTCCCGCTGCATTTCCTTCTGCTCTTGTTGTCCCTGTCTCCCATTGACCTCTCCATGCACATTGGGAATTTGCCGTTGTGGATCAACATTCCGGTGAATCTGTAAACTCTCTGTCACATCCTCAACTTGCTGAATGATGTGCGTTATCTCTTTGTTCTCATCGCACAAAGGAAAGCTGATCGACGTCCAATAACGCTCCTCGAAGCCATCTCCATCCGTCGCAAGGCGAGGAATGCGATACTTTTGCGCCTCCATCTTTTCGGGCTGATGGTGCTCTAGCACGGACTCTAGAGACGCAAGTAAAGACTGCAATTCATTCCCACTAGAATCACCAAAATAGGCTGGAAAGATTTCTAATAGATTGCGGCCTACAATTTCTTCTCGCTTTGATCGGATTGCTTGGAAATAAGCATCGCTGCCTCCAACAATAGCCAAATCGAGCGAGTAGACGACGTACAGCCCTGGCAGTGACTCGAATAAAGTTTGGAAGTTCAGCTTCGTATTCACCGTCATGTCTTGAGTTACCGTCTTTACTTCTTCATTTTGAAAAATACGCATGCATAGACTCTAGTCAGTTTGTGTCCGGCCACTCCTGGCAGATCCTTCGCCATCCCCTTTCAATGGCTCAGAAGCTAAAACGCCTCCACTTTCCTAATAACTTATTCTAGGCATTGCTTCAACGATCTTGCACCAGGAAGAAGATGTATTGTTTTAGGTTTAATGAATTAAATCCGCAATTTCCACTGGTACCGATTCACCTCATGTTTTAGGACGATGTATTCATGGTGCTGAACGAAACATAGGCTAAATAGCATAACGCCTGTACTATCTCTAGATAGATATTTTGAGCGGGTCTTACCTTAGAGTGGCATTGTTCATACCCAAATGGACGAGAGCTGAATGCGCCAACCCTTCAGCACACCATCGAGGGAAATTTCTGCATCTTCACGGGAGGGTGTTCAACTTGGAAAATGGGACTATGACACTCCTTGCATCAGGCACGAGCTACCAGTGGAGCAAGAGTAAAATCGACCCCTATCGCTGTATCTTGCTGATGCAGGGCTAAAACTCGCGGCGGGAAAAGATAGTAATCGCTAAACCCAGCAAGATCCCTGTGTAGAGAAGACCATAAATCCCGTTGTTGAATAGGTCTGCACTGACTGGCACTTGGCCGAACACCGCATCATTGCGCAGATTCAATCTTTCAAGATCTGGCAAAACAATGTACATGGCGCGAGTGAACTGTTCGACGGACGCACTCTTGGAAATTGCTCCCAATTTGAGCAAGTCCTGAGTAAAGTGACCGACTAAGTAGAGCGAAAAAGTGAAGATCGAAGCCATGACGGAGCTTGCGAACGTTCCGAAGAAAAGAGCCGCAGCGACGATTAGCAGGAGTTCGAGGTAGGCGAAAAGCACGGACAATAGTAGGGGGCCGACGATGTTATCGATAGGGACATGCTCAAGGGCAATCACGCCGAAAAAGCAAAGACTCATCAACATGAGTAAGACACCAATGACCGCCGAGAGCCCCAAGTGCTTGCCAACGATGAATTCGGCGCGACCTAGGGGTTTCGCCACCAAGATAAAGATCGTTCGCTTGTCGATCTCCTTACTGAGCAGACTCGTTCCTAAAAAGACGGCGACGACGAGGCCAAATAGATGGATGACCCCTAAGCCCAGATCGAGGATCAGTTTGTACTCTGCTCCAGCGCTCAAGTCCGGCAAAAGCCTTGCCCCAAGCAGAAGTAGGACAGCAAAAAAGACGATCAGCAGCAAGATCCGGTCGCGGATCGTCTCCCGGAAAACATTCGAAGCAACAGCCCAGACGCGAATCGCGTTCATCGTTTTACAAACAACATCTCTCTTTAGGGTGCCGCACTTTTTGCGAAAGACAACAGACTAAGAGATCAAGTAGGTGACAAAAAAGTTCTTTACGTTGGCCAACAAGCCTTTTTGGCGGAGGCGATCCAACTCCCCACCGTCGAGCCAACGCCCTGCACAGGTAGGACAAATATCAATTTCAATATCAGCAGCCTTGAGATCTTTGATCATCACCAGAGTTTTGCCGTCGCGAGGACAACTGAGGGGCACAATGGTGCGCAAGCCACCGGGTTTGCCAGTAATTTTGAGGTCGCCTAAGTTTGTTTGTTCGACGAGGGCTTTCATTTCACCGATATCGCACCAGATCCCCAGACATTCTTCGCACTGATCGACTTCGAGATCCTCAATTTTGACTGTCTTTAGGTCATAGATTGTGCAACGTGGACATTTCATATATTGCGCTCCTCGCGATTGCCAGCACTAGTATGCCATCCCTTTTCCTTTTCTAAGAAGGGATCTTGTGGGTACCCAACTGCGATTAAACTCAATCCCTGGGGTGGGGCTGCGTACTTGACTGCATCGCGGTTTCCAGATTTCCAAAGTTCGGCAAAAGCCTCAGGACTCCAGCGCCCACTGCCCACTTCAGCGAGGGATCCGACTAAGAGGCGCATCATCCCATACAAAAAACTGTTGGCGCGCACCTGGATAAAAATCCTGTCTTCCTGGGCGGTGCAGTGTGCGAAGTGGACATGGACGAGGGAATGGGCGCGCAGGGATCCAGTCCGTCGAAAGGCGCGCAGGTCATGATCGCGGCCTTCAAGACTAGAAAGGGCAAGATCCATGGCTTCCACGTCGAGGCGGCAATACGGATAGAACCAGCTATGCCCGCGCACAAAAAGTTCGGGTGTTTTGCTGTTGTGGATCATGTAGCGATATTCCCGCCAGATCGCCGTAAATCGGGCATGCCAGTAATCATCGACGTAAGCAGCAGCTCGAACAACGACATCATCAGGCAAGACTCCATTGAGAGCACGCACCCAGATTTCGGCGGGTAGGAGCTTTGTCGTCTTGAAGTGAATGACTTGCCCACTGGCATGAACACCCGTGTCCGTGCGACCCGCACCGTAGCAGCGCACAGGATGGCGCGCAATCTTGGTAAGCGCTTCCTCCATGACCAGTTGCACAGTGCGCTGCTTGGGTTGCCATTGCCAACCAAAAAATCCAGTACCGAGATACTGGATCTTGAGGGCGACCCGCTGAGGTTCTACAGCCTGGTCCATAAATGGCAGTTCTTAGACGAGACGGATAACAGCCATCGGCGCATTGTCGCCGCGACGGTTCACCGTGCGCAAGATGCGCGTGTAGCCACCAGCGCGGGAGCCGTAGCGTTCAGGCACCGCTGCGAACAGCGATTGCACCAGCTCTTGATCGTAGAGCACAGCCCCTGCCATGCGACGGGCCGAAAGTGTACCGTCCTTGGCCAAGGTAATCATCTTCTCGGCTTCAGAACGAATCACTTTGGCGCGGGTGAGGGTCGTGGTGATCTCGCCGTGGCGCAACAGGGCAGTGGTCAAAGCCCGGATTAGGGCTTTGCGCTGGTCGGCTGCTCGACCAAGTTTGGGAACACGACAACGGTGTCTCATAGCTAATTCCTTGAGGGTTTATCTTTGGGCAGGCTCAAGCCCAATTTATCTTGGAGTGCTTCGATCACTTCTTCTGCGGACTTCTGGCCGAAGTTTTTGATCTCAAGGAGATCTTCTTCGGTGTATTCCAGTAAGTCAGCAACAGTATTGATTTGGGCACGCTTGAGACAGTTGTACGCGCGGACAGACAGTTGCAATTCTTCGATAGGAATCTGGCTTGCTGTGTCTTTGGGGCGTTGGGTTGGTTCAATCGGCGCTTCAAAGGTGATCTCTTGGAGCGGGCGCAGTTGGTCTACCAAGATTTTGGCGGCTTGGGAGAGCGCTTCTTGGGGACTCAAGGAACCACACGTCCAAATTTCGAGGGTGAGATGATCTTGCTCGATATTGCTGGCGTTGCGGGAGTTGTGAACCGTCGAATTGACCTTGCGCACAGGCATGAAGATTGCATCAATGGAAAGATAATCGATTGCCGCTCCGTCTTCGCTGCCGCGATCGAGAGCACGATAGCCTTTGCCACGCTCGATTTGAAACTCCATTTCCAGTTCGCCATCTTCTGCAAGAGTCGCGATGTAGTGGCGTGGGTGAATCACCTCAACCTCACCAGGTAATTCCAGATCCGAGGCGGTAACCCGCTTCGGGCCTTGCACTGAGAGGCGACCAATTTGAACTTCATCGCTGTAGGAACGCAAAACCAGTTCCTTCATGTTCAGCAAGATATCTAAAACATCCTCGCGGATGCCCTTGATCGTGGCAAATTCGTGGTTTACGCCAGTGATCCGCACTGCTGTAACCGCAGCACCTGTCAAATTAGAAAGCAAAACCCGACGTAGAGCGGTTCCCAAGGTCGTGCCCTGACCACGATCTAGCGGCTCAAGAACAAATTTGCCATATTGGCCGTTGTCGGCCTCGGTTCGTGTCTCCACGCACTCGATTGTGTACTGTACCATCGTGCGCCTCGCTAACGGGAGTAGAACTCTACGATCAACAGTTCTTGAACTGGTGTATCGATATCTTCGCGCTCAGGAAGCCCCTTGACGGTGCCTGTGATCGTCTCGCGATTGCCCTCAAGCCATTTCGGCGCTGGGGGCATACTGGTCATCTCTAAGGATTCCTTGAGAAACTGGCGAGAGCTTTCTACTGCTGAGATCACATCCCCAGGACGAACTCGAAAGCTTGGAATCGAAACCCGCTTGCCATTCACGGCGAAGTGGCCGTGATTGACCCATTGACGGGCTTGGGCACGGGAAGTCGCAAAACCGAGACGATAAACGACATTGTCTAAGCGACGTTCGAGCAATTCCAGGAACTTTGCCCCTGTGTTGCCGCTTGAGCGAGAAGCATCGGAAAAGCTGCGGCGGAACTGCTTTTCGAGCAGACCGTAGGTCCAGCGCGCTTTTTGCTTTTCTTTGAGACGAATGGCGTACTCGCTCAACTTCTGGCGAGATTGGCCATGGACACCAGGACGGAAGTTGCGCTTTTCGATGGCGCACTTTGAAGAAGAGCAGCGAATGCCCTTCAAGTAGAGTTTCATGCCAACAGCGCGGCAGAGTTTGCAAACGGGACCAGTATAGCGAGCCATGGAGAGTCGATTCCTAAAATACTTAGACGCGGCGGCGCTTGGGAGGACGGCAGCCATTGTGCGGGATGGGAGTCACGTCGCGAATCAAGGTGATCTCAAGACCGACGGTTTGAAGGGCGCGGATCGCAGTTTCGCGACCAGCGCCAGGGCCACTGACCATTACTTCACACTGGCGCATTCCAGAATCAGTGGCGCGGCGGCCTGCTGACTCAGCCGCTTGTTGAGCTGCAAAGGGAGTACCCTTCTTGGCTCCTTTGAATCCGCTCGAACCCGCAGAGGCCCAGGAAATAACATCCCCGGCAGTATCGGTGATCGTGACGATCGTGTTGTTGAAAGTGGACTGGATGTGAGCTACGCCGCTCGGGACATTGCGACGTACTTTCTTTTTCTGACCACTGCGGGTAGGTTTCGCCATTCTAAAAAATCCTTACTTCTTCGCTGCTGCCTTCTTCTTACCTGCCACTGTCTTACGACCACCGCGCCGAGTCCGGGCGTTGGTGCGAGTGCGTTGACCGCGCACGGGCAGACCGCGCCGATGGCGACGACCGCGCAGGGAGTTAATGTCCATCAAACGCTTGATGTTGATCGTGTCGAAGCGTCTGAGATCGCCCTCAACTTGGTACTTCGCCTCGATCTCTTCGCGCAGGCTACTTACCTGCACGTCAGTCAGTTCGCGAACCCGGATGTCCGGATTGATACCCGTGGAGAGCAAAATCTGAGTGGCTCGGGCCGGACCGATGCCATAGATATAGGTTAGAGCGACCTCTACCCGCTTCTCCCGTGGAATGTCTACACCTGCAATACGCGCCATGGATGAATAAATTCCTTACAGTTAACCTTGCCGTTGCTTATGCTTCGGGTTCTCGCAGATCACCATGACCCGACCTTTGCGACGGATGACCCGGCATTTTTCACAGATTTTCTTGACGGACGCACGGACTTTCATGATCTGACGTAAATTGTGCAGATCCTAGTTTATGTAGTATCGCTTCGAGTGTCAAGCAATCAGCCAAAATCGCTATGGTTGCGACATGTTAAGATCTAGTTTTACCGTGTAACCCTATGGCACTCTTCGGACTTGGATTTGGCAAAAAGTATACCCTACCGACTGCCCAAGAAGCACTTTCTGGACGGTCTGAGCAGATACGCGTTCCTGAAAAGCACTTTGTCAATGGCACTCCCCTCAAGCCTCCTTTTCCTGGGGGCATGGAACAGGTGATCGTCGGTCTCGGTTGTTTTTGGGGAGCCGAGCGCAAGTTCTGGCAGCAGCCAGGTGTCTATACGACAGCCGTCGGTTATGCCGCTGGTTTGACCCCTAACCCCACCTACCAAGAAGTCTGCTCTGGGCAAACAGGCCATAACGAAGTGGTTCTGGTCGTCTTCGATCCAAAAGTGATCAGTTTCGAGCAAGTGCTAACTGTTTTTTGGGAGAGCCACAATCCGACCCAAGGAATGCGCCAAGGCAACGATTCTGGCACCCAATATCGCTCCGGTATTTACGTCACCAGCGAAGCGCAACAGAAGATGGCTGAAGTCTCTCGCGACGCTTACCAAAAGGCGCTGACTGCTGCTGGTTTCAAGCAGATCACCACAGAAATCCTGGCAGCACCGGAGTTCTACTACGCTGAAGATTATCACCAGCAGTACCTGGCCAAAAACCCGAATGGCTACTGCGGTCTTGGCGGAACCAATGTTTCTTGCCCAGCTTTCGCCGCACCATTGGTTTAATTTAGCCCTGGCTCAAGGTAGAAAACTTTTACCTGAAATCGGGTAGTCCTTCCCCGTTGCAACCGCTAGGCCATAGCCCCTGGCAACGGGGATTTTGTTTGCTTATTTTCCTGACTGTACAGGCGCGCTGGCTTGAGGCGGATGGGATCGGGAACGTCTGGAAAAATCAGGCGCACCCGTTTTACGACAGCAAACATATAGGAATAGTCCGGTGGAAGACTGTTGGGGAGATATCCGACTGTGCGGGTGATTGTTTCAGGTATTTCTTTCAGAATTTGCCTTATTTGCTGCTCACGGTTGCGCTCAACATCAGGGCCAAGAAGCAACACACCGGGCGGAATAAAGTGGCTATCTGCAAACAGAATACGCAGATCGCTGCCCACCTCCGAGCTTTCTAACTCTTGCTGGGAGAGGGCTGCAGCTGCAGCCCTTCCTGAAATCACTTGCTCAAGCCCGATTTTAGGTGTGGCGGCAAAGGAGAGTTCCGCCAGGGTTAGACCATAGAGATTGAAAAGCGGGATATAGTAGCCCGTGGCCGATCCAGGCAGGCCCAGCACAACAGATTTACCAGTAAGATCTCGAAGGCTTTTGAGGGGGCTATCTTTACGCACCACAATCATTGAGCGTAGGTTAGCAAGTCCTTCAAGGGAAAAAAGCGGCTGATACTGAGCTTCTTGAATCGCAATAGCAGCGAGGCCAGGATCCGCGAATACGAGAGACCAAGCGCGACTGCGAATCCGTTCTAGGGCGCGATTTTCATTAAAGGCTGGATCCACTTCAACGAAGGTTTGCGCTTGCTCTGCAAGATATTTTTGGAAACTTGCATACTGTTTTAAAGTTTGATTCCCGTTGGTATAGCTGACAACGCCAATCGTCAACCTTTCGCCGCGTGGCGCAGAAGAATTCTCGGCGCAAGCAGATAGAAAACTTGTCAAAAAAAGTGCTTGAATAAATTCTTTTCTCGAAAGCATTGGAATCGTCGTGAGGACTTCCTGCACAGTGTATCACTGGATTTCGCACCAAATTAAGGTCAAGCCATCCAGTTTGGTAGACTATTGGGAATCACCTCGATTAAATAGAAAAAAAATGGACTGCCATGCTTAAGAACCTCAAACTTGGAGCAAAGTTTACACTTATTCTCGTGATTGTCTTTGCTGGGGGACTCGTCGCCAGTGGAACTGTTCTCTATCAAGTGCTCCAGCAACGTGCCCAGACAGAAGTATCCGCTAAGGCTGCAATACTGATGGAGACGATGAATTCGGTACGCGCCTACTCCAACAGCAACCTCAATCCGCTGATAGCACCCATCGCGAAGGTATCTCCTGTTTTTATTCCTGAGCAAATTCCCACTTATTCTCTGAATAGAGTTTTTGAAAATCTGCGCAAGAACGACGAATACAAGAGCTATTTTTACAAAGAAGCTTTTTTGAATCCCACCAACCTTCGCGACAAAGCAGATGACTTTGAAACAGATCTCATTAAGCGCTTTATTGCTGAGCCGAATACCAAAGAGATCACTGGGTTTCGCAGCCAGCCCGGTGGAAAAACTTTCTATGTTGCCCGTCCCTTTATCATCAAGAAAGCGAGTTGTTTGCAGTGCCACAGCACGCCAGAAGCAGCACCCAAAAATATGATTATCGCTTACGGTGCAGAGAATGGATTTAACTGGGAATTGAACAAGGTTCTTGGCAGCCAAATCATTACGATTCCTGTCGATGAAGTTTACACCAGCGCCAATAGTGCCTGGTGGATCGTGTTTGGAATATTGGCAGTTATCTTTCTGTTGTTGCTGGTGGTGATCAACTTACTGCTTAAGCGCAATGTCACCCAACGCCTTAGTCGCATGGCGCAGACGGCTGATGCAGTCAGTACCGGCAGTACTGAAGCCAATTTTGTTGAAGATGCTGCGGATGAAATCGGCACCCTCGCTACCGCTTTTAATCGTATGAAGTCGAGCCTGGACATCGCTCTCAAGATGCTCTCTCAGCGAGACTAGCTCAGCCGTTTACGAAAAGTTTCTGCTTTGGTAGGGTCGATGATCTGCGTGGCTAGGCTCTCAACCAGACTGGCTTGGGAATGCGTAGTATTTTTGAGTGCTCCCTGCACCAAGAGTCGAGCGATGGGACCAAGACTTTGGGCTAATTCCCGTTCACAGCGCTGGATAAATTCTTCTGGTAATGAACTAGGATTTGAAGCCTGAATTGTCGGTTGGCTGAGAGCTTTTTGCGCAAAAGCTTCGCGTTGCCCAAGAGGAAGATCCTCGCAAAGCAATTCCATCAGGTGGTTTACATCGCGTGCGCGGGATCTTGCTCTTTTGATCAGCGTTAGTGCAATCGGGCCAACGAGAGCGCTAAGACGCTTCTGCAAGTTCTCTTCTTCTTGGGGGGTAAGCACAATCTCCGAGGAGGCCATCATGGTCTCTCCCCGTGGAATGATCGCACTGCTCACTTGCTGAAGCGCTTGAGACACTTCCAGGACACTTTCAGGACGCATCTGGGGCTCTTTGGCAAGGCAGCGTTGAATGATCTGCTCAACCTTTTCAGGCACTTTCAAACCCATGGGAAGGGGTGGGCGTTCAAGGTGAGCCTGACACCAAGCGTAAAAGCTTTGATCTTCCATGGAGAAGGGCATCGCCCCTACCATCAATTCATACAAGATCATGCCCAAACTATAAATATCGGAGCGTGGAGTCACTTCTTGGCCACGTAACTGTTCAGGAGAGGAATAGTGGGGGGTGCCCAGATACCCCTGGGTTGGTTGCCTTTGAGCACCTGCTTCGACTACCTCACTCACCAGTTTGGCGATCCCGAAATCGAGAATCTTGACCCGTTCGCCAAAGGGAGGATCGGGCACCAGAAAAATATTTGTTGGTTTTAAATCGCGATGGATCACCGATTGGGCATGGGCAACCCGCAACCCTTCGCAGATTTGATACGCGATCATCAGAGCTTTGTCCAAAGGGGTTTCAACAAAAAGCACATCTTCTAAAGTTCGTCCCTGCAAAAATTCCATCACAAAGTACGGCAGATTCAGATCTGCCAGAATGCCGTAGTCGCGGATCTGCACAATATAAGGGCTACGATCCCCAAGTCGAGCGCTAATTACTGCTTCATCGCGAAATCGTTGTCTTAGGTCACTATCCGCAACCGCACGCTCAGAGAGTACTTTCACTGCCGAGACCAAATCAGGGATTTCTGCGTGTACTGCTTTGTACACTGAACCCATTCCCCCCTCACCGATCTTCGCAACGATGCGATACTGACCGACCATCCGGCCAATCACGAGGTCTTGAAAGCGGGGGATTTCAGCCATCGCGCTACCAAAATTTTAATTTAGCGATCAGACGCGCAAACGGAGAATCTGGAATTGACTCTGCGATTTTTTCGGCTTCAATCCGCTGCCGCTCTGCCTCTAGATCCGCTTGTGTCGGCATGACAGCCCTTCCAATCGTACGACCCAGAAACGGCGGCAAGGGCGGCGGTGCAGGAACCGAAGTTGTGCAGTCCCGGCCATTCTCTAGGGGAACAGTGGCAGAAACGCAGACTTGTATCGGTGACTTGGCGGCTGTTTCAAAAACAGCGAGCCGTGCTTCATCGTTCAAGACATCAAGGTTAATCACATCAAGGCCGCAAGCAGAACAGTGGCGCTTCAGTTCACCCTCCCCTTCAAGCTCCGAAAACTGCTTGGGACAGACAAAAGAAAAACGCACATCGATGTTCATAGTATTCGGTGACTTGCGCGGTACAAGCCATATCTAGCACAAAGCCGTGCCCATTTTGGACACGGCTGTGAAGCGACCCCGAACGGGCTCGAACCGTCAACCTCCGCCGTGACAGGGCGGCGCTCTAACCAATTGAGCTACGGGGTCAATCGGCGATTTCCATCTTGGCGCACTTGCAATGAACCTGTCAACTATTTGCCAAGAAATCGCACGGTGAAGGCACCACCGAAGAACAAAACCGTCACAGCCGCCGCGAGAAAAGTTTGGGTAATCGGGTCGGTAGAAGGAGTGATCACCGCCCCCAAAACCACCGCCCCAAGGGTGACGTAGCGCCAGACCGAAAACATCTTGGCGGAACTGACAATTCCTGACACACCAAGCATCACCTGCAACACGGGCAGTTGAAAAACCAAGCCCGTACTGAGCAACATCACAAAGACCAAATCGAAGTAGCGCTCGATAGTCCAAGTCTGGGCAACGATATTTGCCCCATAACTAATAAAGAAATTCAGAGCCGCAGGGACAAGAATAAAATAAGCAAAGACGATACCGAGAACAAACAGAACACTAGAGCCGACAACAATTGGTAGAACAAATTTACGTTCTTTGCGAGTCAGTCCCGGCAAAACAAATCGAACAACGTGATACAAAATCACAGGTGCAGCGATCAGAAATCCTGCATACCCTGCCACTTTAAAAGAAACAAAGAAGAACTCCCCTGGCACAGTCTGGATGAACTTGACTGTTTCTCCGGCGGGCTTTTGGAGAATCGTAACGATCGGGCCGACAAAGGCAAAACAGGTGGCCACTGCTGCAGTGAGGGCGACTAGGGAATAGAGAAGCCGAGAGCGCAGCTCTTCAAGATGCTCAGTGAGTGTCATTTCCACTTCATTGGGAAACTCGTCCGCTTCCTCCTCAAGTTCTGTGTCGATTCCCTGCTTTGGGGGTTCTTCCTGAGAAATAGTCATCGGTGTTTGCTCACGGTTCTTCCTATCTTACCTGCTCCAAACTTTCAGGCACCGGGTCATAACCACCGGGATGAAAAGGGTGGCAGCGGCAAATGCGCTTTGTGCCCAGCCAAGCCCCTCGCCCAACTCCGTAACGCTCGATCGCCTGGAAAGCATATTGCGAGCACGTCGGTGTAAATCGGCAGGTTGGTAGAGTCAACGGCGAAATAAACCGCTGATAAAAACGGATGAATCCCAGTGCAGATTGCTTGATCACACCCTCATTCTAAACTCTGGGCACTTTTCCACAGGGTTTTCCACAGGTCGGCGCGATAGACTGAGGGCAGTAGATGGTAATCGTTCATGGTAGAACCTGAAGTCGGCAAAAAAATTCGATTGGTGCGCGTTCCTCCCTTCGTGAAAACAGCGGAGGCGATGCCAATGTTGCGCTCTTCCGATTTTTTAGAATTCGGCCAAGAAGGCATTGTGATTGATCGCCGCCCCGCCAACTACTGGGCGATCCGGTTTAAGCAGGGCGCTTATTTGATCGATGGCAACGATCTAGAAGCCTGTTCGTAGTGATAATCTGTGACTGGAAGGGGGAACGACAATGCGTGAGAAACTGTACGAAGGCAAAGCCAAAATCATTTACAGTACGGCTGACCCCGCGATCATCGTTGCCCACTTTAAGAACGATGCGACGGCCTTCAATGCCCAAAAAAAAGGCACGATTGCTGAGAAAGGTGTGGTCAACGCCACGATTTCAGCCCGTCTTTTTGCTCTGCTCGAACACACCTGCATTGCCACCCACTATATTGATCAGATTGCTCCCAACGAACTGCGCCTGCGCAAGTTGCGCATGATTCTGCTCGAAGTAGTCGTCCGCAATATCGTCGCAGGCAGCCTCGTCAAGCGCACGGGGCTAGCCAGTGGAACGCTCCTTGACGAACCGTTGATCGAGTTTTATTACAAAGATGACAGTCTCGGAGATCCTCTGCTCAACGACGACCATGTTCTGAGTGTTCTGAAGTTAGTGACCGCCGAACAACTTGCCGAACTACGCCGACTCGCGCTTCAGATCAACCAGCTTTTGAAGGATTTTTATCTGCGCTGTGGCATCAGTTTGGTGGACTTCAAGCTCGAATTTGGTTTTGACGGTGCCGATCAGATCCAATTGGGGGACGAACTTAGCCCTGACAACTGCCGACTCTGGAATCTTGAAGATGGGCGGATTCTAGACAAAGACCGCTTCCGCTTCGATCTCGGCTCAGTAGATGCAGCCTATCAAGAAGTGTTACAGCGGGTCGAATCAGCCACCTAGTTAAGGCGGCGCTGGCTCTGAACTTGGAGCAGGTTCAGACGGTGCGGAGGGTTCTTCGGCTGCGGGTACAGGGGTCTCGATCTGAGGTTCGGCGGCAGGCTTGAGGATGACATCGTTGGTCTGCGCGTCTTCTTTCGCCACAGAACGCCGACGACGGCGGCGGGGTTGCACCGCTTCGCCCGTTGTTGCTGTGCCATCGGTGCCTGAAGCGGAGGATGCAGATGCTTTGATCGGTGGTGCATTGTCCCCTGGGAAAGGCAGAATCGGCTGACCGACAAGGGCACGATCCATAAAGCTTTTCCAGACTGGAGCGACGTAGGTTCCCCCTGCAGTCGAGCGTGCGAGAGGCTTCCGAAAATCGTCGTTGCCCACCCAAATCACGGTGACTAACTGCGGAACGAACCCTGCAAACCAGGCATCGCGAAAGTCCGAAGTCGTCCCTGTTTTGCCAGCTACAGGTCTGCCATCGTTGAGTTGGGCACGGGTACCTGTGCCACCACTGACAACCGCTTTCAATAAGCCATTGAGCATCCGCACTGAATCGACTTTGAGGGTGCGTTCGCGCTGGGGCAAATTCTGTTCAAGAATGTTTCCCTGCTGGTCAGTGACTTGTAAAATAGCAGTCGGTGCCACCCGAAAACCACCGTTGGCAAAGGCACTGTAGCCCCGTGCAAGTTCTAAGGGTGAGACAGCGCCTGCCCCGATCGCTGTTGCCAGCACCGGATCTAAGGTGCTGGTAATTCCAGCGCGGCGAGCAGACAAGATCACCTGATCCATGCCCAACTTGTAGGCCAGCTTGACCACTGGAATATTCCGCGACTGCACAAGGGCTTGCCGGAGGGTGATCGTTCCTGAATAGCCTAAGTCGTAGTTCTTGGGGCTGTAGCCATGGATAGTGACAGGTTCATCTTCGATTGTTGTCTCTGGAGTATATTTTCCAGAAGCAAACGCTGTGTAGTAGACAAAGGGTTTAAAGGTAGATCCTGGCTGGCGGCGAGCCTGGGATGCTCTGTTGAACTGGCTTTTTTTGAAATCCACCCCACCGACCATCGCCTTGATGTAGCCTGTGCGGGGATCCATGGCGACAAGCGCCATCTGACTGGCATTGCGTCCCCGCAGTTCGTTCATTGCACTGGCGACGGTTTGCTCCGCAATATTTTGCATTTTCAAATCGAGGGTCGTCTGAATACGTAGGCCACCTTTCAGCACAGACTCTCGGCCATATTTGCGGATCAGCTCTTTAACCACATAGGTACTGAAGTAAGGTGCTTTGTTGACAACAAGGGTGGTATCTTTGCCTCGGAATTTCAGTTTTTCGTTGCGTGCTTTTTTCAATTCAGCTTCACTGATCCAACCAAGTTCGCGCAGGCGATCTAGGACAACGCGTTGCCGCGCAGTTGTTTTTTGGGGATTGCGCATTGGCGAGTAGCCAGGAGCGCGGAGCATCCCAGCCAACATTGCACTTTCTGCTAGGTCTAATTTTTTTGAAGGCTTACCAAAGTAGGTCTGGGCAGCCGTTTCGATCCCGTAGGCGCTCTGTCCCCAGTAGACTTGGTTGAGATACATCTCAAAAATGGCATCTTTTGTAAAAACTTGTTCGAGCCGGAGAGAAAGAACGGCCTCAGCCACTTTGCGGTCAAAAGAACGTTCTGGCGTTAAGAAAAGATTTTTAATGAGTTGCTGGGTAATCGTTGACCCACCCTGAACCGTGCGCCCTTCTTGAAAATTGGTGATGGCAGCGCGCACTAACGTATCGAAACGAATGCCAGGGTGTTGATAGAAACGGTCATCTTCAATGCCGAGGATTGCTTCGCGCACATAAGGGGAAACATCTCGTAGAGCCACAACTTTGCGGTTGGCTTCACCGCGAATCACCGCCAGGGTGTCACCATTGATATCCGTGATCTTGGTCGGTTCATTGGGGGTAAAGTTCCTGAGGGCGCGCACATCCGGCAGATTGCGAAAACTGATCGCCAAACCGACCAGGCTTCCGGCAGCAAGCGCACCCACTAGCAAAATTGAGGCGAGGAGCAGCCAACCCAGCCAACGCCAAACACTCCAAGCAGGACGTTCAGCAGGAGCATCAAGGATCGGTTCAGCACGTTCTGTAGACAAGAGTTCGCCGTGAGCTGTAGCACTGCTGATTATACCTGGGTCGCTTCCGAGCCGAATGCCCTAAATGGGCGATAGCATTGTAAAGTTCGCTTCATATTTTGTGGAATGGTAGCTCTACGCCGACCTTCGCCCTTAATTTTTATTTTTTTGACCGTCTTCATCGATCTCATGGGTGGGAGCTTATTGATCCCAGTCCTCCCTTTTTTGGTGGAACGTTTTCGTTCCGACGCGTTAACCATTGGTTGGTTAACCGCCAGTTTTTCGATTGCCCAGTTTTTGGCAGCGCCGGTGCTTGGTTCGCTCTCTGATCGCTACGGTCGCCGTCCGGTGCTGTTGATCTGCGTCCTTGGTACCGCTTTGGGTTACTTCGTCTTTGGCTGGGCCAAAAGTCTGTGGGTGCTTTTCCTGGCACGGATCATCGACGGGATTACCGGTGGGGTGATTTCCACGGCCCAGGCATATATTGCTGATATTTCAACCCCGGAAGAGCGCACCAAAAACTTTGGACTGATCGGAGCAGCCTTCGGCCTAGGCTTCATCTTGGGACCAACCATCGGTGGCGTACTCGCCCGCATTGACCTCAACTTGCCCGTATTTTTTGCGGGGGGGATTTCCTTGGTCAACTTGGTGCTCGGCTACTTCACCCTCAATGAGTCCCTGCCCCCAGAACGTCGCCGTCCGATTTCGGCAGTGGATTTCAATCCTTTACGCTCTTTGGCCAATTTGCTCGATCAGAAATCTCTGCAGGGAATTTTAATTGGCTTCTTCCTCTATAACTTCGCTTTTGCTGGGTTCACAGGTATTTTTACTCTGGCAATTCGGGATCGATTTGGCTGGGGGCCAGATCTTGCCGCTTGGTTGTTCGCCTTTATTGGAATTATTTCAACCATCGTTCAGGGGGGCTTGATCCGTAAACTTGTGCCTGCCTTCGGCGAGACCCGGTTGGCCATCAGCGGTCTTGCGCTCATTGCCCTTGCCTATGGGTTGGTCTGTGTGATTCCAAGTGGCCCCTGGCTCTACTTAACCCAAGGCATTCTGGCTGTTGGCATTGGGCTTACAGCACCGAGCCTACGTGGTGTTCTTTCTAACCGTACAAGTCCTGAAAATCAAGGCCGCGTGCTTGGCGGAGCCCAAGCTTTGGCCAGTCTTGGTCAAGTCGTTGGCCCCCTTTGGGCTGGTTGGAGTTACGACTATCTAGGCAGACTGGTTCCATTTTGGGTTGGAGCGATTTGGCAGTTGGCAGCCATTGCTTTGGTCGTGATTGGACTGAGAGTAAAACCTGAAACTATTGGCGAGAACAAGAGTCGGTTCTAGAGATTTTGGCAGGGCTTGTCGAACCTCCTAGCTCAAAAAAGAGAGCAAATTGCAAACTGCGCCGTTTACAGGGGTGAGCTATGGGTTGCAGATGCTTCTAAACAATACTCTTTGATTATCAAATCAATAACAATTTGCAAGAAATTCGTTATTTTGTACTTTCGTATACATTCTCAGGTCATCGAAAATTGTTCCATAATTCTGATTAAGCTGCGTGCTACTCGATTCAGGACATGGAAATGACAGAGAAACCAAGCTGTGCCGAACAAGAAACGCTTTCGAGTGGCAAACAATCGCTGCTGAAAGCAGGAACAACAAAGGCAGGATCTTTGCCTCAAAATGCTGTGCAAAGAGATGGGGAAAGCGGTTGCACGACCCAAGCAATGCGCCAGCGTCCAAGGCCAACTCATACATCGATTCGTCTTGCTGAAGGTCGTATATTCCCATCGTTTGCAGTTGCTCTTCTTAGCTTTATGGTGAGCACAGTTTCCGCTCAGGCAGCAGAAGAATCGCAAATCCCTCAAGTACAAGTAGGGGAACTAGCGCAAACTCAAACACCTCAAGTACAAGCACTACAAGCGCCTCAAGTGCAAGCAGGGGAACTAGCACAAGCACCAACGCCAGCAGTGCCAGCAACAACACCAGCACCAGCATCAGTTCAAGTTCAAACCACTCAAGCGCCAGCCGCGCCAGCGAAGCCAACACCGCTACCTGCTTACAGGCCGCTACGTTACGACGAAGACTACCGCTATCTACGTACCAACACCAATACGCGCGCAAAAGACCTCTGGGATCCGCTCAAATATATCCCTCTAAATGAAAGCGGTTCGAATTACCTTTCTATTGGTGCAGACGTTCGGGAGCGCTATGAATCTTTTAACAATCCCTTTTTTGGTTTGCGCGGAGTTGCTAACGATAACTATCTCTATCATCGCTTCATGCTGCATGGGGATCTTCACCTTGGCGACAATTTTCGCGTATTCCTGCAGTTCAACAACACCCTCGTTACAAGTCGGCAACTTCGAGTGACTGGGATTGACCAAAATCCGTTCGATATTTCTCAGGCTTTCTTCGATGTGAAGATTGACTTGAATAATCCTGGTGATTCACTGATCTTTCGGACTGGTCGTCAAGAAATTAGCTTAGGGGCTGGTCGTTTTATCTTCGTTCGTGACCCAACCAACACACGTCTTAGTTTTGACGGCCTGCGCACGATCCTCAACATTGGCCAGACAAGGGTAGATGCATTCCTCGTGCGGCCGATTTTGCTTGGAATTTATGCCTTAGACGATCGTCCAAACGCCAACGACCTGCTCTATGGAGTCTATAGTAATTTCCCTGCACCGTTCTTAGGTGATGGGCGCGTTGATCTCTACTACCTAGGGTTTGATCGTCTTGGGGCATTGTTCAGCAGTGGTCGGGGTCACGAGAATCGGCACACTTTCGGTGCGCGGCTTTCTGGTCGGCCAGGTGCCTGGGATTACGACGTAGATCTCTCCACGCAAGTTGGTACCTTCGACGAGCGGAAGATCGAAGCCTCCGCTATCTCCGGGAACTTTGGCTACACCTTGCGGGAGCTTCCCTGGCAGCCGAGATTAGGCTTAAAGGCCAACTTCGCGACAGGGGATAAAAATCCAAGTGACAACCTTCTGCAGACTTTTAACCCGCTCTACCCAGCGGCACCTCTGTTCGGCAGCGAGGCTCTGCTCACCAATCTAAGCAACGTGATCGAAGTCCATCCCACGATTACCGTGCGTCCGATCGATAATCTGAGCGTTATCGCTGAATATGACTGGCTGTGGCGCGAAAGTAGTCGGGACGGCGTCTACCTGCCCAACGGTCAACCCCTTATCTCGGCCATTTCTACCCAGGACAGCCGATTGGGAACCCTGTTGCAACTCAAATTGGACTGGCAACTGGAACGGCACATCGCACTTACGGCTGTGTACACACAGTTTGCTGTGAGCGACGTGTTGCGCAGTGCTGGAGCTAAGACGGTCGATTTCTTCGGTACTTGGTTAACCTATCGGTTCTAAAGAAAGCGCAAAGCTATTCTCTCCTAGATGGGCTAAAACCTATCCGGGAGGGAAGAGCGTGTCGCCCTCGATGGACTGATCTGTGCGATTCCAAGTGCCATAGAGTTCCTCACCAATTTTGTAGGCTTACCAGAAAAGTTTACTTTCTGCTGTCGTAGTACTCGCGGCTTAACATTGACATGAGGATTAACGACTCAAATGTTTTTCCATTCCATAAACATTCGCGCAGAAGTCCTTCTTCAACAAAACCGACTGAACTGTAAAGATGCCTTGCTCTTTGATTTTGTTCTTTGACATCTAACCAGAGTCGATGCATATCGAGTGTGATGAATGCCATGTCTTTGAGCAATTCGAGGGCTTCTCGACCAAAGCCTTTGCCTTTCTCAGTGATGACAATTTTACGAAATTCTAAGCATCGGGACGGATCTTCCAGTCCACAAACGATCAGAAAACCAACCGAGCGTGGATCGTCCAGGGTTTCAATGATGCAATGAGCCATATTTGGATTGGTCAGAGCGGTACAGTGCTGCTCGCGCGTCCCAGGCACAATGAAAACGAAGTTTTCTTGAATACGTTCAGCCGACAAGACAAAGTCTAGATCTGACTCTGTGGTAGGCCGAAGTTGGATAGCTTTCAACATCGCTAGTTCCGGGTAAAGTAAACCACAGAACCATGATCTTCGATAAGAACACTAAGGCACCATGGAGGTGCCAGCAGATCAAGGTGAAGGAATATACGATGCCGACAGGGTCAGAGACTTCGCTGAGGCTGGCTTTGCCACTGGTGAGTGGACGAAAACTTTCGAAGGTCATGTTGACCATCTTGCCGAAACCATCGTTGCTGGCTTGAAAGAGTTCGCCAACATCTTTAGCTGGGCGGGTAAAATAGCACTACAGAAATTCACTGCTTTTCCTGAGGAAGCGATTCTTATGGTGCAAGCCTCCGCCAAATCATGGACTTTAGAAGCCTTTTTGCAACTGCCGGAAACAAAGCCAGCCAGTGAATATCTCGATGGTCAAATCATTCAAAAGCCCATGCCCCAAGGAAAACACAGTGCAATTCAAACAGAGCTTTCTGGGTTTATTAATAGGCATTTGAAGACCCAGCAAGTCGCTAGAGCGTTTTGTGAATTGCGCTGTACCTTCGGTGGGCGTTCGACGGTACCGGATATTGCTGTGTTTGAGTGGGAGCGCATTGTTCGCGATGAAGATGGCACCATTGCGAACACGTTTAAGAGGGCACCTAACTGGACGATTAAAATTCTTTCTCCCGCACAAAGCCAAACCAAAGTCACGAAGAATATTTTGCACTGCCTTAGATACGGTACGCAGATGGGCTGGTTGATCGATCCTGCCGAAAAAACGGTATTTGTTTACTCGCCGAAGCGGGAGATTCAGGTTTTCGATGAACCAACAGCGAAATTGCCGATCCCTTTTGCACTGTTGGAACTGTCTTTAGGTGATTTGTTTGGGTGGTTGCAGGAGTGAAACTCAGTTTTGGACTTTTTGGTGGGTTGCGATAGATATGGCGAACGGCACCAAAGGGAAGGGGCGAGCCCCTCCCTCTGGACTCCCACCCCGTGGGGGACAGACTGCCTGTCCCCCACACCCCCTTGGCAACTTTTCGCCTGATAACCGTACCCATTCATGGCGCAACGCTGCCCAGGTTGCGGCGGGTCAGGTACGTGAGACGCCGAGTTTGAGAGTTTGATTGACATCCATCCAATCAAATTGGAAGAGTATGAGTGCCACGATATGGCAGAGGTTTTTTTGTTCTGTCTGACGTTTCGTCGTGTAGGGGCGCAGCATGCTACGCCTCTACATGTCGATGTCGATGTTAGTGGCGTTGATTTCTCAACGAAGAATCAACGGTTTTTAAATTGCCTGCTAAGGCACCATGGAGCCGCCATTGCGGATCAAGGTGAAGGAATCTTTGAAAATCAAGAGCAGAGCAAGACCAAGAAGAACGACGAGTCCCGTCTGCATCACTTTTTGCTGAATGTTGTTGGGGAGGGGTTTGCCACCACGCACTGCTTCGATCAACAAGAATGCCAAGTGGCCACCGTCGAGGGCAGGTAGGGGCAAGATGTTGATGAAGGCGAGGTTGATGGAGATCAAGACCGCAACTGTGAATAGGCTAGAGGCATCGGTCTCAGCTAAGTTCGCAGTCATCGCTACGATGCCGACAGGGCCAGAGACTTCGCTGAGGCTGGCTTTGCCACTGGTGAGCAAGCGGAAACTCTCGAAGGTCATGTTGACCATCTTACCGAAACCATCGTTGCTGGCTTGAAAGAGCTCGCCAACATCTTTGGCAGGACGGCGGAAGTAGGTGCGGTTCGGTGTGAGAACAACGCCAATCTTGCCCTTGGCATCGGGGGTGAGGCTAAATTTCTGGTTGGTTTTGTCGCGCTGAACCGTTATGTCTAAAGGCTTACCAGCATTTGCCTCGATCACTTTTTTGAGGCGGTTTAAGTCGGCCTCACTACCCATCAACTTTTCGTTGCTGACTGTCAAGATTACATCGTTGGGCTTGAGGCCAGCACGACTTGCAGCGGTGTTGGGGAAAACTTGGGGAATGGCGATACCAGGACGTTCGTTGACTTGGGGTACGCCAGCAAAGATCGACATGCCGAGGATAATCGCGTAGGCGAAGACCAAGTTGGCGATCACGCCAGCACTAATGACGATGGCACGGTCTAAAATTGGACGGTTTTTGAGCAAGTCAGGATCGTCAGCGGGAATCTTACTCTCTGGATCGTCGTCAGGAAAGCCAACGTACCCGCCTAAGGGCAAGGCTGCGAGGACGAATTCAGTCTTTGGCCCTTGGTAGCGCAGGAGGGTCGGTCCAAAGCCGATGGAGAAACGGCTTACGCGGATTCCCTGAAGTCGGGCAGCCAAGAAGTGGCCAAGTTCGTGGACGACAATGAGCGCACCCAGTACACCGATGGCTGCAAGGACAGAGAGGATCTTAATCACGCCGCTACTGCTCCCGTCACAAAAGTTGTTCTGTTCATTGTAACTGTTCAGCTAATTTGATGTCTTTGTTATCACTTCCTGAAAGTAGTAAGCATCAAGCGGTGAAGAGCTATTGGTAAACCTTACTAAAAATCTTTACCCTCAGGGTTTCAGGCTTTGCGAAGGAGAAACGACTTGCGGCATAAATCAAAAATAGGGACTTTTGACCTCAAAGGTGATAAGTTGTTCGAGCAGTGCCCTAGGGAAATCTGCGGATATCCTCGGATTGGGTAGCTTGCTGAAACATTCTGAGACAGGCAGAAGTGATGAGCGAACGTATTTTTCAGTTTGAAGACGAGAAATCCAAAAAGTTTTGGGCGGTCAGTCTGGACGACAAGAGCCACACAGTGCGCTATGGACGAACAGGAACAGCTGGCCAGACCCAGACCAAAGACTTTCCTAGTGCAGAAGCAGCGAAGCTTTCCTACGACAAACTTGTCGCGGAAAAAGTGAAAAAAGGCTACGTCGAGTCTTCCGATGCTGCACTACAAACACCACAAGGTTTCGCCACTCCAAAAAAAGAGGCTGTGGCCAAACCCGAAGCTTCTTCACCTTCCTCAGAGCAGAACACAGAAACAGAAATTTCCTCGTCATTGTCAAACCAATCGACAGAAACGATTCAACGGCAAACGGCAGAGATTGATCTTGACTCTCTTCAGGTTGAAAGACGAATAGACCTTGACCCACTTGACTATCTTTGGGTCAGTGGCTCACCCGAAAAGCCCTGGCCACGTCCCCAACCTCCTGCTTTTGATCGCGCAAATTGCGAAGCGAGATTGGCAAAGGCACGGCCAGATACGACGAGTGCGTCCAGTTGGTACTATTGGCGTTGGGATAAAGCCAGAATTGCCAAGGTGCTCACCCAAGAAGAGGC
>JACMLN010000154.1 GCA_014379585.1 Gloeobacterales cyanobacterium ES-bin-313
CCGTAGAGATTTGCACCACTCAGGTTCGCTTCTTCTAAGATTGCCCCCGAAAGCACAGCGCCTCGCAGATTAGCACCAATGAGAACTGCCTGTCTGAATTCTCGATGCCCAGCGGCATATAGGTGTAATAGTTCAGCAGCGCTTTTGACAGTCTGATTCGCCATAGATTCTTCGCCTATCCAAACACTATTCCTATATAACAAGAAACTATCTAAGGATTCTCCAGTAAATATACGGAGGAAACCGAGCTTTAGTATTTCTCAAGAACTTTTTGCTCCATTGCTCTTCATCTACCCAATTAAGTGGTGAGGATAAACAATAGTTTGTTTGCAAATCATAAAGCACTTTAGATCGCGCAATGGAAGTTTATTACCCGCTGGGTCAATCGAAAATTCTCTTGATAATCGACTGGGCAGTCGATCACAGCAGGGACATCTTGGGCGAGGGCTTCTTTGAGAATGGGCATGAGTTCACTGGCAGATTCGACCCGGTACCCCTTAAGACCCATGCTTTCAGCCAGCTTGGCAAAGTTTGGATTGGTGAAGTGAACGTAGGCCGAACGGTTGAAGTGAACCTTTTGCTTCCACTCGATCAGGCCGTAGCCACCGTCGTTGAAGATCAAGGTCACAAAAGGTGTACCGATACGGGAAGCTGTTTCCAGCTCTTGCATATTCATCATGAAACCACCATCCCCAGTGACAGCGATCACTTTACGATTTGGGTGGATGAGCTTTGCGGCCACGGCACCAGGAATCGCGATCCCCATGGCGGCAAAACCGTTGGAGATAATACAGGTATTCGGGTGATCGCAGTGGTAATGGCGGGCTACCCAGAGTTTGTGGGCACCGACATCGGAGATCAAAATATCTTTGGGTCCGAGAGCTTGGCGCAGATCATAAATAATTTTTTGGGGCTTGACCGGGAATCCGTCGTCGTTGGCGTACTGCTCGTACTCTGCACGAATGTCATCGCGCAGTTGCACTGCATAGGGTTCGGCTTTGCCTGTGCGATCTGAACGGCGGAGGATCTCTTGGAGGCTATCGGCAATATTGCCAACGACTTCTGCCTGGGGAATGTAGCTACTGTCTACTTCTGCGGCGCGACTTCCAATATGGATAATTGGTACTTTACCGTCTGGATTCCATTTCTTGGGGGAGTATTCGATGTGGTCGTAGCCAACAGCGATCACCAAGTCGGCGCGGTCGAAACCACAACTAATATGATCCCGCTGTTGTAACCCGACAGCCCAGAGCGACAGCGGATGGGTGTAGGGTATTGCGCCTTTGGCCATAAATGTATTGGCGACGGGAATATTTAGCTGCGTGGCAAATTCGATGAAGGCTTCACTAGCTTTGGCGCGCAGCACGCCATTGCCGACGAGAATCAGCGGATCTTTGGCTTTAGAAATTAACTCAGCTGCCTTGTTGAGGCTGTTGTAGGAGGCAAAAACTTCGTTGGTATCGCTGATATGGAGCGGTTCAGCGGGTGCGACCATGGCGGCAATATTTTCGGGCAAGTCGATATGAACCGCTCCAGGTTTCTCTGACTGGGCAAGTTTGAAAGCTTTACGGACGATCTCAGGAGTATTAGTGGAGCGGACAATTTGGGTGCTCCATTTGGTGACTGGTGAGAACATGGCGACCAAATCGAGGTACTGGTGGGAATCGATGTGCATCCGGTCAGTCCCGACCTGCCCAGTGATCGCCACTAAGGGCGCACAGTCGAGATTGGCATCGGCGACCCCAGTCATCAGATTGGTTGCTCCTGGGCCAAGTGTGGAAAGGCAGACCCCTGCTTTTCCGGTCAGTCGGCCATAGACATCGGCCATGAATGCGGCACCTTGCTCGTGGCGGGTGGTGATGAACTTGATTGAGGAGTGCTGAAGGGCTTCGAGCACCTGCATATTTTCTTCACCAGGCAAGCCAAAGATGTACTCCACACCTTCGTTCTCAAGACACTTGACCAAAAGTTCGGCTGTATTCATCGCTGCCACACAGATTTAAGATTGACAAATTCGAGCATTCCTTCTCTGCTCAATTCTCGGCCATAACCGGAATTTTTGATACCGCCGAAGGGGAGGTGGGGATCTGATTTGACGAGGCCATTGATAAACACAGCCCCAGCTTCGATCTCATTGATCAACTGTTCGATCTCCTCAGCATCTTCGCTCCAAGCACTAGCTCCTAGACCAAAAGGGGTGTCATTGGCGAGTCGAATTGCAGCGTCGATATCCTGCACTCTAAACAGTGAACCAACGGGGCCAAACAACTCGTCTGCGTAAGCGGGGCTCGTTGGGGGAATATCGGTGAGTAGGGTCGGGGCATAAAAATTACCCTCTAGGGGTTGGCCACCGACGAGGACTTTCGCCCCAAGACGAATCGTTTCACGCACCTGGTCATCGAGGCCACATCGAATTTCCGGGGTGGCGAGGGGGCCGACATCGGTCTGGGGATCGCGGGGATCGCCGACGTGCAGTGCTTTGTAGCCTTGAATCAGCAATGCTTCGAACTGGTCTGCTATGCTCTCCACGACGATATAGCGTTTGGCGGCAATACAGGTCTGACCACTGTTGAGCATGCGTGCTTTGACGGCTGTGGCTGCGGCAACTTCAATATCGGCACTGGGTAGAACAATGAAGGGATCGCTACCTCCTAGCTCCAGCACTGTTTTTTTGAGGTGTTGGCCAGCGATGGCAGCGACACTGCGACCTGCGGGTTCGCTCCCTGTGAGGGTGACTGCTTTTACCCGTGGGTCAGCAACAACTTTACCTGTATCGGTTCCCACAATCAGGAGTGTCTGGAAGGCACCGTCTGGAAATCCAGCTTCTTTGAAAATGGCTTCGATGGCGAGAGCGCACTGGGGAACATTGGAAGCGTGTTTGAGCAAGCAAACATTTCCGGCCATCAGGGCAGGCGCTGCGAAGCGAAATACCTGCCAAAACGGAAAATTCCAGGGCATCACTGCCAAAATTGGCCCTAAGGGCTGATAGCGGACAAAACTGCGACTCGCATCCGTTCCAACGATTTGGTCAGCTAAGTAGCTTTCGCCGTGTTCTGCGTAGTGAAGGCAACCCGCCGCGCACTTTTCGACTTCAGCACGGGCAGAAACCAAAGTTTTGCCCATTTCGGTAGTCATGAGCAGGGCAAAGCGCTCTTGATTTTCTCTAAGAATGCCTGCTGCTGCTTTGAGCCATGTGCTGCGCTGCGCAAAACTAGTGGTTCGGTAGGCGCAAAAAGTCTGCTCTGCCAGCGCAAGTTTTGCTTCAAGCGCTTGAGGATCCAGAGGAGCAAAAGTCTGTAGCAATTCTCCAGTAGTTGGATCGATACTGGCAATCAATTTTGTAGGACGCTTGGCCTGCACCATGTCGTGCTCCCAAGAATAAGACACAGGTTCTACTCTAGCCAGGGATACACCGCACTGGGCGCTTACTGTTTGATTCTTAATATCTTGTTGTCTATTTACCTACGTGCTGTTCGCCTGGTTCCTAAAGGTACAAAATGGCACGAAGTCCTTCATCCACTTCGTCTTGTAGATGTTCTGGCAGCGTTCCAACACGCTCCACTAAAAACGTTTTATCAATAGTAAAAATCTGAGATACGTTAGCGACAGAATCTTTAGGCAAGCCCGTAGATTCACGGGCTAACAAGACATTACCTGGTGCTTTTGCTAATTGCGTATTGGACGTGATGCTTACAACGATCACAGTACTAATCCGACTTTGTGTGAAAACGTCATCTTGAACGATCAAAACAGGGCGACGATATCCAGGTTCAGAACCGATTGGATTAGGCAAGTCTGCCCACCAAATTTCTCCGCGATACACTACCAATCCTCGTTGGGCAAGGACATAAATTGCATCTTTGCTAATACTGGATCTAAATCGGAGTACTCTTCTGAATAAACTTGGTTCAATTGATTCAAAGTCTGCTCACGATTATATTTTCGCAGATATGCTTTCAATGCTTTTGTGTAAAGTTCACTGCGCGATAAGCCAAGCTGTCTTGCTAGGGCTTCTGCCTCTTCAAAAACTGGGTCGGGAAGTGAAATCGCTGTTTTCATGGCCATCTTCACTGTTGCTATAACACCTTGGTTATACCCTGGTTATACCGAAATAGCAAGGAGATATGGGTTGCTTCTATTGAAATCGAGTCGTAGGTTTCATTGGCTCTCCCCAGACAATTTTCTTAGTTGGTCGATCAAAGATTGCAGACGATTTTTGTCCCGACAGTGAAGGTGACGACTGACTCCAGAGGCATCCCGACACAAAACGGAGTACTCTACACCTTCTCGGTCGTAGCGGCACTTGATCCAAAACCCAGGATTGTCCAGCTCAATATTTTCAATCGAACGTAGCTCTTCCATGGCTAGATCCGCTTTTCGATGCGCTCGCTCAAGTAGGCAATCAAGGCATCGACTGTCAGTTCTTCTTGGTTTTCTTTGCCACGCACCCGCAGATTGGCAGTATTTTCGGCAGCTTCTTTTTCGCCAACGATCACCATGACTGGAATCTTGCCGAGTTCAGCGTTGCGAATCTTCTTTTTGAGGCTTTCGGCGCTGGTATCGACTTCGACGCGCATGCCAAGACCGATAAGGCGATCCTTCAGGGCTTCGCAGTACCCGAAGACGCTGTCCTTGATGGGTAAGATGCGCACCTGGACGGGGGCGAGCCAGAGAGGGAAGTCCCCAGCGTAATGTTCGATCAAGATGCCGATCAGCCGTTCGAGGGAGCCGAAAGGAGCACGGTGAATCATGACTGGGCGCTTGCGAGAGCCGTCTTCAGAAACGTATTCGAGTTCAAAGCGTTCGGGCAAGTTGTAATCGACCTGTACCGTACCGAGTTGCCATTCTCGACCGAGGGCATCCCGGAACAAGAAGTCCAGCTTAGGCCCGTAGAATGCTGCTTCCCCTAAAGCTTCAAAGTGAGGAATACCCATATCGAGAGCTGCTTTACGGATGGCGGATTCGGCTTTCTCCCAAATTTCGTCGGAACCCATGTACTTGTCAGAAGTTGGATCCCGGAAGGAGAGGCGGGCGGAGAAGCCTTCATCGAGTTGCAAAGCTTTGAAGACGAATTGAATCAGATCGACGACTTTTTTGAATTCGTCCTCTAACTGATCAGGGGTGACGAACAAGTGGGAATCGTCTTGGGTAAAGCCGCGAACACGGGTCAGACCGCCGAGTTCACCGGACTGTTCGTAGCGATAAACCGTGCCAAACTCTGCATAACGAATTGGCAATTCCCGATAGGAATGCAACTCGGACTTGTAGATCTGAATGTGAAAAGGGCAATTCATCGGCTTCATCACGAAGCCTTCCTCGCCAGTGCCATCTTCACTGGTATTCATGAGGGGGAACATGTCTTCTTTGTACTTGAACCAGTGACCACTGGTCTTGAACAGATCGACGCGGGCGATGTGGGGAGTGACGACTTGCTGGTAGCCGCGCTTCACCTGTTCTTTGCGGAGGAATTCTTCCAGGGTGTAGCGCAGGATCGTGCCTTTGGGTGTCCAAAGGGGGAGACCAGGGCCGACGAGATCTGAGAACGTAAATAATCCCAGTTCTTTGCCCAACTTGCGGTGATCCCGCTTTTTGGCTTCTTCTTCGCGGCGCAAAAATTCTTCGAGTTGCGCTGGTGTTTCCCAGGCGGTTCCGTAGATGCGTTGCAACTGCTGTTTGCTTTGATCCCCGCGCCAGTAAGAACCGGAAACGGAGCGCAGCTTAAAGGCTTGAGGATTGATCTCGCTGGTGGATTCGACGTGGGGACCAGCGCACAGATCCCACCACTCCCCAGTTTTGTAAAGTGTCACGGGCACCATCGGGTCGAAACCTTCAAAGATTTCGAGTTTGTAGGGTTCGCCCAATGCGACGAGGCGTTCCCGCATTTCCTCGCGGGGAACCTCGACCCGCTCCATGGGCAATTTTTGTTGAACGATGCGGCGCATTTCTTTTTCGATGCGCTTCAAGTCGTCGGGGGTGAAACCTTCGGTGCGGTCAAAGTCGTAATAAAAACCATTTTCGATGGCTGGGCCGATGGTGACCTTTGTCTCTGGATAGAGCTTCTGAACTGCCATGGCCAGGATGTGGCTGACGCTGTGGCGAAGACGATGCAACTTCTCAGGATCACTCTGGCGAAGAATATCCGACTGGGGTTGGGCGACCATAACTATTGACTCGCAGTGCATCTGCCATTGTACGCGCCCCCAGGTTAAACCTGAGGCTGATAGGCTTCAGCTTGCAGTGTAAATAGCTCCGCGTAGCGGCCATTGAG
>JACMLN010000155.1 GCA_014379585.1 Gloeobacterales cyanobacterium ES-bin-313
AGAATGTTGCCATCTTCGGGGGTGTACTTACAAGCGTTGTTGATCAGTTCACTCAACACCCGCTCCAAATATCGGCGATCCGCAATCACTTGTAGACTCGATGGCGAAACATGAACTGCCAGCTTCTGCGAACGCTCGGCAATCCGTTCGCAAAAGCCATCCAGTAGCCTAGAGAGCCAAGTCTCGACATCCAGCGATTCGGGGTTGAGGGGGATATCGCCTGCCTCTGCTTGCTGCATCTCTAGCAGATCATCCACCAGTTCATGCTCCCGTAGGCACTCACTCTTGAGGATCTGCAAGTAGTGTTTTCCATTCTCGCTTACACCCACCTTCTCCAACATATGGATAGCCAGTTTCATGTTGGCGATCGGTGTTCGCAACTCGTGATTGATTGTGTTGATAAATTCCTCCTTGAGTTGGTCGAGCTTCTTCATCTCTACCATCTGCACCTCTAACCGGCGCGTATGTTCGGCAGCGAGAAGTGCCTTCTCACTTTCTCGTCGTGCAGTATCGTCGCGAAAAACGCTCACTCCTCCAACGATATGACCAAGGTCGTTTTTGATGGGAGCACAACTATCCGCTACCGGCAAACGGCTCCCATCCGCTCGCACCAATTGCGTCGCAGCCGGAATGTTAACGCTGCGCCCAATGTGCATCGCCTCAAGTAAAGGGTGCGGGATGGGCTGGCCACTCAATTCCTGGATCAAAGGCAATATCTTACTGATACTTATTCCCGACGCGTCTGCTTGGTGATGACCTGTCAGTTGCTCGGCTGCATGATTGAGGAAAAGCACCCGCGCCTGGGCATCACAAACCACTACCCCATCACCGACTGACTGCAAGATGGCGTAGAGCCACTGCTGGTTTTTGCGGGTCGCACAGTCAAAGCGGTGTCTGTACAGAGCAATCTGCAAGACTGCGTGCACTTCGCGCTCCTTATAGGGTTTGAGCAGGTAGCCGTAAGGCATAGCGGTCTTCGCTTCATCGAGTAATTGCTGCCCTGAGAAGGCAGTTGAGAATACAATGGGCACATCAAGGTTTTCGCGGATGGCCACTGCTGCTTGGATGCCACTCATAGAACCCTTCAACCGGATGTCCATAATCACTATGTCAGGCTTTAGAGCAAGGGTGCGCTCAATGGCTTCCTCGCCTGTATCGGTAGTACCGACGACAGTGTAACCGGAACTTTCGAGGACCTGAACCAAGTACTCGTATATGAGTTCCTCATCCTCGACAACCAAAATGCGAGTTTGGGGCTGATCTAGATGAGTAGGAGCGCTCAAGGTTGGGTGCATCTTAGAAATGTCAAACCTTCTGGTATAAGATTGCGTAAGGAATTCTCCGAGATCTCGCGTTGCTCTTGGAGCTTAACAGACCAGTTGATCACTTTATGGGCGTATCGATCAGCAGATTTCGCGCTAGGTGTACAAATTACTGCTTCATCAAATTTATTTCCGTTCGCATCGATAAGTAGTGCAACAAAGCTACCATTCGTCTGCTGAATATTGATCGTCCAACCCTTATAAGTTTCGGATTCTACAGTCAATATGCTCGTTGACAAATGAAACTTCTCCTCAAGCCGAATGCTCCAATTAATCATCTTATGAGCGAATTGTTCAGCAGACTCAGATGTTGGCATGCAAATCACTGCTCCTTCAAATTTTCTGCCCTTTGTATCAACAAGAAGTGCTGCAAATCCACCCTTTGACTCTCGGACAATGATTGTCCAACCCTTGTATATTTCGGGTTCCATATCCAATTCCAACCTCGACTAAATGGAGTTTTATGATCCTTGGACTTGCAGTTTCAGAATATCGTTCACTGAAACAAGGACAAGCAGATGTGAAAAGGAGAAGAATGCAAGATATCTAGATAGTAGAGTAATTTCTCAAAATAGTATGTATTTAAACAACACTAATGCAAAACTTACCTTGTTGCTCAGCAACAAGGTAAGTATCCATACGACCCCAAGTTGGATACTGAAGAATAAACCACTATGACAAGCGATTTTCCAGTGCCCAGCGGGTCAATTCAGTCCGGTTAGACAGATTCGTCTTGAGCAACATGTTCGAAACGTGGGCCTCAATGGTGCGTTGGCTCACCATCAATTCCTTCGCAGTTTTTTTGTTGGATTGACCACGAGCAACATGCTTGAGAACTATGTGTTCCGTTGGTGTCAAGGCAACATTAAAGTTGACGATCATCGTTTTTTCCAACTCGCCACCATTACCGCTGCTGCCGCCATTGCTGATGCCCCGCTCAGTTCGACTCAGGAGTGCTTCTACCGTGGCGACGAGTTCTTCGGGTTCGAATGGCTTGACTAGGTAAGCGTCAGCCCCACCTTTTAGCCCTTTGATCCGATCGTTGACTTCGCCCAAAGCCGAAAGCAAGACTATAGGCAACCAAGAAAACTGGGGGTTGGTTCGCACTTCTTGGACAACCCGATAGCCGTCGAGAATCGGCATCATGATATCGCAGACGATTAAATCTGGGACAGATGTTTCGAGAACAGTAAGTGCCTCTCGACCGTTGCGGGCGCGATCCACAAAATACCCTTGCCCTTCTAGCAAATCCCCTGCTAGCAAGAGGAAGCTTGGCTCGTCGTCAATCAACAATACTCGTTTCATTACGTAAACCCCCGTCGGCATATTTACTGGAAGTACTGTGCCTATCTTAAACGCTGTTTGTAAATACGCTTAAAACACTGTTAGAAGTGCCGAAGTTACATACCTCAACTCTATAAACGTCATTAATGCCCGCTTGGTCGCCAAAGCCCGTCAGGCGGCGGGACAAGATCCCCAGCCTAGCCTCAGCGTGGTTGATAGCCAGTCAGTAAAGGTGGCAGAAAAAGGGGAGTCGATACAGGTTTCGACGGCAACCCTAAAGATACGGTATTGAAAGTCAAGCCATTTTCTAATTTTATTCTGGATAGCGCCATTGATCTGGTATTGAGTTCCTACCTAGTCAAGTCAAGAAATTCTAAATGCACAAAGTATGGCTCTATTGTGACCTTAATTTGCTCCTCAGTTTTACCTGGAAGCAAACGCTGAGTTTCAGCAATAGCATAGGCGCATCGCAGAGCGTTATCTATCTCCCAGTGTTTCAAGCGAGTCCCTTCTTGCGCAGTTTTCAGGCGCTGGATAATCACCTCCTGTGACATCTCCCGACACTCATCCTGCGGATTGAGTGCGGGCTTCTCGCTTCATAGTCCAGCCATCGCTTCGGACTCTACGAGCTTTAAGAACGGGATGACACCCCAGGGGTGCTTCCTGCGGGGCGCCCTCCGCCCTTTTCAACATGTTCCGACCTGAGTTCTCATCCCTATCCAACTCCAATCCGCAATAGGGGCAAGAATGCCATCTGTCGATTAGAGTTTTGGGAACGTGAGCATCGCAGTCGGAGCAGATTTGCGTAGTACCAGATGGATTCACGCCAATCGTTAAGCACCCAGCTCTTTCAGCCTTGTTTGCCAAGATTGTAATGAATGTTCCCCATCCAGCATCATGCACTGATTTGGCAAGACGAGTTCTCGCCAAACCTTTAATGTTTAAGTTCTCATGAGCAATAACCTCGTATTTTCGCAACAGTAAAACTGCTATCTTGTGATGAAACTCTTTTCTTTGTCTAGCAATTTTGGCGTGAAGCTTTGCAACTTTACGAACTTGTTTCGCTCTACGTTTACTCGCTTTATTTTTCTTGTGCGCGAGCTTGCGCTGTTCTTTTGCCAAGCGCTTTTGGGCTTTACGATAGTATTGGGGGATGGGAACATGTAGACCATCACTAGTGACTAGAAAGTCTTTTAAGCCAAGGTCAATACCGACAGACTTCTCAATATCAATATCAGGATTAATAGTTGGAACAGACTCATCAAGCAGACTGAAAGTGATATACCAGCCATCTGCTTTCTTGCTGATAATGGCAGTTTTAACATCAAACCCTTCAGGCAATGGGCGGTGTTGAATCAGTTTGATAGTGCCGAGCTTAGGCAGATTTACTCGGTTGCCCACAATCCAATCATTCTCGGCTTGCGTGTAAGTGAAGGAGTGATAGCGGCCTTTTCCTTTGAATCTTGGCTTCCCACTGCGTTTGCCTTGACTATCGCCTTTCAAGTAACGGTCAAAGGCAAGACCTACTCGCCTGACCATGTCCTGAAGCACCTGGGAGTAAATCTCTTTGTACCAAGAACGTTCTTGGTACAAAGAGATTTACTCCCA
>JACMLN010000156.1 GCA_014379585.1 Gloeobacterales cyanobacterium ES-bin-313
ATCCAGTGTATGGTTTTTCTTTTACATACATATGTTTGTCTTATACATGAGCATCACCTATGTATGTCCTGTGCATTCACGTTGTTCATGCATAGGATTAAAAGAATAGAAGCATTGGTGTGTATAGGTTTTAGGGTTCTTAGGGATTAGAAGTGTGTATGGATTATGGGTGGAGATCAGCGGAGAGCAATAAGATAGTGTATAGGGAATATGGGGATCAATCGGAGTATCCTATAGATGGGCGCAGATCGGAGTCGAAGAACAGGTATGCAGAGGATATGCTTATCAAGGCTTAGGGTGCTTAGGTAGTAATGGCTTCAGGGATTACTATGTAGGAATAATTCTTCCTTTAGCTGAATACATGCCGTACATAGATGCGGTATCTTATGTATACACAAGGAGAAGTGATATGGCTGAATCCTTTTGATGCTTCTTCTAGACGGATAGGCTGGCTTTATCTTCCCTGATACTCTAAGGCAACCTCTTCCAAGACGCAGAGGTCGATATGATCCATCCCACGACGCAAAGCACGTACCGCAGACTCTCGCAAAATCGGATCTAGCAAACCGACATACCCTCCGGTTGCAGCCCCTAATACCCTTTGGATGGCTGGGCGATGCAGACCAGAGGCTCCAGGCAACCTCAGTACTTGGCGCTCCCAAATAATTGATGTTGTCAACAGTTCTTCGCTACTCAATCGACCCAGGTAGTGACAAGCGGCAAAATGCCTCCACGGGCGTTCAAGACGACGCATCACTATCTCCAGAGTCTCTGTGCCTACCAGCACCACAGCGATGTTGAGCCGTTCGTGTAAATCGCAGACATCGGCAAAGGTTTGCAGTTCCAGGTGTTCGGAGGTGTCGATAATGAGCATCTCTACTCCATGGCCTGTTAACTGGCTACACACACGCTCCCGTGCCTGTACCAAATTCACTGTGGTCAGCGGGTAGCGCAAAGCTTCCAGAATGGCTGTAAACAATGCGGATGGACTGCAAGCAACAGGCAGTTGAACACTCACAACTGGTATGAGGGGCAGGGCACCTGGGCGCTGCACGACAGGCTGGAGCAGGCGATAGAGATCGCAGGCGACTGTCTTGCCCGTCAGCGGCTCCCCGACGACGCGGCAGGCACGCCGGGTAATCTGTTTATCCTTCAACCACTCGTGCAACGCTCGCAACCGATCCAACTCCAGGATGCAGAGTTTCTGGAGGCGGGTGATCTGCGCTAACACACTTGCTGCTGCAACGGGTACGACTGGGGGAGACTTAGCCACGATTGGCTCCGCAGATGGCCGTGGCGGCAACGAGGGGGAAGGTTTTTGCGTTGCCTTGCGCTCAGATGGGGTGGTTTGTTTTTTCTTGGAAGCAGCGATTTGTTGATCACGGCGGCGTACCTCTGATAACACCGTCGGTTCGATAATCCGCCGACCCGCAGCGGCGGCTTGACGACCCATAGCTCGCGCTTGGGACAGCGACAAACTCTCGGTGGCTGAGATATCCAATGCCTGAGCCATCCCCAAAAACACTTCTTGTGTAGAGCCACTTGTGTAAATCAGCAGGCTTCGCACATCTTTTGGGTCACAACGCAATGTCACTTCTTCACCTGCGCGTACCCCAAGACATTCCCCGCGATACACCAAGCCCATGAAACGCAGATGACCGCCTTGGTAGACGCGACGACGTTCACGACGCATCAAGCAAATATCTAGATCCCGCTCATTGGGCAGCAGCGGTTCACGCAATAGACCCACTTCCCAACGGTTCAACCGGGTCTGAGTACGAGCACGAGCATCGGGTAAACGGTTATAGCGCTCCACGATGTACCTCACTAATAACCGTTCGAGATCCATGAGGCGCAAACTGGCTGATATCTGCGCTTCCACAGGCCGTTCATGTACCCCTGATCCGGTATATCCAGGCAGGGTAGCGAATAACTCTGTGTTGAAGGTGCCGAAAGGACGCTCGACGATGCCGCCTTCCGAGGGGCGTTGGCGCTGTTCAAGGCCAATGCCTAGATGGGTTGCGGCTTCGATAAGACGACGCGAGCGGAATTCTTGACCTCCATCTGTGTATAAGTACTGCGGTAGGCCATAGGTCTGCCATTCCACACGCACTTCCCAGGACGATGGCAATTGCTTGGGTAGAATGGCCTGACGCAAAGCCAGACACACCGTATCGGCTGAAGGTGATTCCATACCGAGGTGATAGCCGACAATGCAGCGCGAGTAGCTGTCGATCACCGTTGTTAACCACGGGCGGCTCAATGCCTCTTTCTCGTCTACCACAAGCACGTCTACCAGGGTGTGGTCTACTTGCCACACCTGATTGGAGCACTCCACAGACAGACGGTCGCCACTTTTGCACAACAATTCCAAACGCGTTCCTCGCCAGCCAATTTTGGGTACTTGGCGCTGATGTTTCTCGATTTCAGGTTTGAGCAATCGATAGACGGCTGTATGACTGGGGCAGGCTTCTCCCAGTTCGGCGGCGCGGGCTTTCACACGCACTGCCACCTGCGAGGGATTCATCCGGCGACCTTCGCGGTTGCCCCATCGCCATGTCTCAATAATGAATGACTGCCACTCACAAGAAAGACGACTAGCTCCACGATCTGAACGCACTGGGCGGACTACGCCTAGAAGACCAGCTTCGCGCCACCTCTGTACCAATCGGCGTATACTCCTTGCACTGATGCCAAGCGAATCGGACACTTCGCGCAAACGTTGACGGTAGGACGCTCCATCAGGCGATGCTAGTAAAAAGGCGATGCCGTCTATGCGACGGCGATCTACTTCACCCATCTCGACTGGCATCTCTACAAATTCCGGGGGAGTACTATCCGGGGGAGGCTCTGAGGACATCGACGCACCAGGGGCGGTTCGGTGCATTCACTCTACGGCATCTTCTTCATCCCAGCACATACCCTTTCGACCCTGGAAACTGGTCATTTATTGCGCTATGAAATCCCCTATTTTTCGGTCACTTATTGCGCTATAGACTCTCATCGCGTACTACAACTAGCAAAAATCACTCAAACCCTTCAACAGTAAGCTTTCTAGACTTTTCCATCCCCAGTCATTTATTTCGCTATCGCGGCCATCTTTTTCGCTATCTGACAACTACCTATGTATGTCCTATGCATTCGCGTTGTTCATGCATAGGATTAAAAGCCTGTAAGTACTGGTGCATATAGGTTATAGGGCTTTTGGGGATAGTGGGTATGTATGGATTATAGGTGGGGATCAGCGGGGATCGATAAGGCAGTGTACAGGGAATATAGGGATCAATCGAAATATCCTATAGATGAGCGGGGATCAGAGTTGAAGAATAAGCATACATAGGGAAAACTTATAAGGGCTGAGAGGGCTTGCTTAGTAGCAGTTTGGTAGATTGCTGTGTAGGCTGACTGTTCAGCTATTTAAGCATACATAGACTATTGAACTAATATACATAGAGATGTCATTCTATGCATACAGAGAAAGAGGTATAGAGAGATGGGAGGGAGAGTGAGTAGACAAGATGGCAAGGTGGTTCGAGTAAAGCGGCAGACTTGTGCAAGAGTGTCGAACGAGTGTGAGCGTCGTCTTGCTGTGCTTGATGAGCGGATGGCTTGGATGAGTGATAGAGAACTGTTTGCTGGGGCTGCACTTGCTGTGCGGGTCTTGACTGGTAGTTGCTGAGGTGTCAAGCAAAAGGGATTGACTTCCAGTTTGAGATCCAACAACCTTAAGAGCTACGTTATAATGATATTCTATGTATAATACGTGCCTTTAGAAGGAACGAAATGAGTGTAAAGAGTGAAGTAATTAGCAAAACGCTTGGTTTCCAGTCTGCTTTGCTGATTGTCGAACTTAACGAACGCAATAAGACGACCTTCAATCTGCGAGATGTTGAGGAGATAACGGGGCTGCAAGGTTCCTCTGCACGTACCCTCATTCACAAGGCAAGCAAGCGTGGACTGATTACCCGTCTACAGCCTGGTCTATATACCCTCGTCCCTTTTGAACTGGGCAGAGCGACGGAATATGTCGGTGATCCTTACGTCATCGCGAAGGAGTTGTGCGGCGGCAAAGATTACTTCCTCTCTCATGCTTCGGCCATGGAGTTGCACCGCATGGTCACTCAGCCGCAGTTTACGATCTATGTGAGTTCTTCGCTGCGTAAACCATCACGTAACATTCATGGCTATGAATACCATTTTGTGACGGCAAAGCCTGAGCAGGTTTTTGGTCTTACTCAGATTTGGGTGAATAAACAACAGGCTGTCATGGTCAGCGACCCAGAGCGAACGATCATTGATGCACTGCGTCAACCCCAATACGCTGGTGGTATTCCCGAAGTTGCCAAAGCACTTTGGATAAGCAGAAGCAATGTTAGTGTATTCCGACTCCTCGAATATGCACACCGCTTCGAGACTGGAGCATTGACCAGGCGACTAGGGTTTTTGCTTGAACTCTATCAAATGGCCTTGAGTGAACAGCTTGAACCCCTACGATCTACACTCAGTGCCACCTATGACCGACTAGATCCGACACTGCCTAAATCTGGCTCTTTCCAGGCACGGTGGCGCTTGCAATTGAATATCGACATTGATGAACTTCAAGCAATACCCCACACATGATTCCACAACGAAATCTCTCACTCTTGGCAAATCGCCTTCATAAACAAAATGCAGGGCGGCGTATTCCTGAGGCTGTGCTTGAGCGTGACTATTGTTTGGCTTGGTTTTTAATTGGTTTGAGCCAGAGCAAACTTAGCGAACTACTCATCTTCAAAGGCGGCACAGCCCTCAAACGCTGTCACTTTGCCGATTATCGTTTCTCAGAAGATCTCGATTTTACCCTTGCGCGTCAGGCCGATTTTGCTGAGATCCAAGCAGGACTTGAAGAGGTCTACCAGTATGTTGCACAATCATCTGCCATTCGCTTCCACTTTGATCGCGAAGACCGACAAAGCCATATCAACTGCTACACCTTCTACCTAGGCTATCAAGGGCCACTACCCACACCGAACACAGTCAAAGTGGACATTACCATTTCTGAATCCGTGTTCTTTCCGGTCGTTCAGCGTTTGGTTTTATGTTCCTATAAGGAGTTCAGCGACCTTCCAGAAGACACCTCTGTGCGGGTTTACAGTTTGAACGAGATCGCCACAGAAAAGGTCATGGCTCTCGCTGACAAAGCCCGCAATGAACCACGTGACCTCTACGATCTCTGGTTCCTCACTATCCATGCAGGCATTCAGCTCGACCTACTCATCCCAGCCATCGAACATAAACTCCTTTTTCGGCAAAAACCAATCACTGGCCTGCAAGAGCGCATCCTTGCTAAAGAGACAAGGCTCAAGGCACTTTGGCTTTCGCGCTTGGCAAACCAAATGGAAACGCTTCCACAGTTTGAGGAAGTCTTCCGCTCCCTAAAACGCGAACTCCGTCAAGCCAGCCTCCCTTGAACCAAGGACGACTTCCATCCAGATGCACTTTGACGGCAATCGGCATCGGCATCGGTAGAGTGTAGCAGACAGGATTGAGTGGCATCTGATCAACAAGATTCGGGCTGATCGCTTTCAGCTTTGGTTGAATGGTCGTTTTTGCCCATGTTGGCCAGGGAATCGGTGGCCTTTGGTCGATTCTTGGCCTCCCTTTGGGCATCGACGGGCTAATCTGTGGGGTGATCTGTGGCCGCAACTGTGGGATCAGCGTTGAACTCTTGCTTTGGCTTTCGTCGATCTTCCATTGCGGCATAACCTCATATACACCGTCCGTAAGCCCGCTTTCAATACTTTTCCTTCCTATAATATCTAGGGGATTTTCTTCACTAGTAGGAGGGACTTCTAGCCGATCAAAACAGCATTCTTCCTCTTCTTGTTGAGCAGGGGCAGCGGCAAGGTCTACGGGATGCCATAGTTCTCGGTGGCGGTAGTAGGTGCCATGACTCCCTCCTACAAGTTTCTGGAGAGCGAACAATCGCGCTTCTACACCTATGGGCAAACTGCCTGATTCAATCAGTTCTGCCATCGCCCTTTCGATCCGGCTTCGAGCACTCTCTACCCGCTCTTTGTTGTTCATGCCGAGAGGCTTCGGTGGCTGTGTTAGATCACTCTCACCCTCTGAACCCTTCCCTTCCCTCCTTCTTGGTTTGTAGGAACGCGACAGGATTGAACGCGCCCAATCTCGACAGCGACGCTCAATCTCATACTTGTGATCGCAGTACTCTTCATAGCCAGGGGCATTCCTCGCCCATTCCACCACCCACTCCGATAGAGCCTCTTCTGTGCGCAGTCCTTGGAAGGCGTAGCCGATCCATGTGGCATAGCCAAGCAAATCATTGGTCTGACCTGCTCCGCTCCATCTCAAATGGGAGAGGTCGTAGAGATTACCCTGACTGCTTCTCTTTCCTCTGTAGCGGCTGCGGCGATAGGCTTTTTCCCGCTCCTTCGTTTGGGCTATGCAGGTGATCAACTGATCACTGTCTTGGTTCTCTGAGCACAGATTCCAAGCGGATAGAAAGTCGGGGAGAGCGTTGCTGTAGGGTTCGAGGGTTTGGGAGTCGAGAAGATATGAACCTTTCAGGAGGGGAAGACGGTGTGCTCTGAAGCTTGTCTTTCCATCAGGGTCATACCTTTTCGCATTCGGAAATAGTTCCAATTGGCCAGAGGAAAGTTTGAATCCTGCGGATTCTAATGCGTGTTGCGCGGTTTTCGATAAGTAATAACTGCTGACGAGGATGGGCAGAGGATAGTAAACATGTAAACCTTCGCTCTCACTGGATCTCACTATTAATGGCCGCACAAGGCCAATCTCCTCAAGACAACTCAACATCCGGTGAAATTCGATGATATTGCAGTGAGGGTGATACATACTCCAGCGGTCTATGTCCGCTAGGAGATAGTTTGTATTTGAAGCAAAAGATACACCGATTAGATTCTTTCCTGACAGAGCATTTTGGATTGCTTCGTCGGGGAGGGGGTGGACGTGGGTTTGCCATTCAACCTTTGACTTCTGCTGTTTGGAAGTTTATGGTTTGGGGTTTTCTGAGTCGGGGATTTGCGCACTGATCCACTCCCAGCGATACGGGAATAATCCGCAGTACTCATGGATTAGCCTTGCTTCTTCGGGGGATGACTTTGAAAAGCTTTGGGCAGACAAGGACATCGACATTGACACAGGCAAAGGCAAATGAACACGAGCCACTATCCAAAATATGGTCAGATGTTCATATTTTAGGCTATGTTCGATGCAAAAACAACCCCTTTAAAAATATACGTTTCGCATTCAGGCGAGCGCAAATAGAGGCTCAACTTTCCTACTTACTGGAAGATTGCCAAATGGTATTTTGGACAGAGTAGTAGAAGCGGGACGTGGCGGTTATGAAGTGGTTTTCCGTGCTGTAAGCAAATCTGACCCTCCCAAAATTGAAATTATTGACCCAATCGGCAAAACTTTCGAGAAGATTTCTTTTCCATGAGGTCAGCAATGCCAACTGATAATAGGCTTCAAATCAAGTCTCTGCTTGAGGAATGGGAAAAGGACTTATAAATGAAATACAAGTCCATCAACAATCTGAAGAATGGTGGGAGCTTCTTGAAGAAAATGAATACCAAATGAATCAGCCTCTATCAATTGTGGTGGAGATATTGTCAAATCTTGAAATTTTAAATCATCAACTCATAACTACTAGCGATATTCCTGCAATGCTTGAGTTTTTAGAAACTACACTTGGAAAAGAGTTAGAAGGCTGGGCTAAATGGAAAGCATATATGGACTCTGTCAATTGGATTGAACGCGCACATGAACTCAGAGGTAATCAGTATTACTGTACATAAAGGAGCCACCAATTTTCGGAGGGTGGGACGATTTTTCAAGTTAAAGGATAGCTATGCTGCTGGATCATTATACGGACAGCCTATGGAGATCCATCAACTAAAGCAACTTAAGATGGCTCACGAGATGCGCAACGGGGTTAAGCAGCAGAGGCTGAAACCATCTCCTCTCAAGAGGCTTCAAGCACGCAATCATGCCAAAGGTCTAAATCAGCAGAGCAACGGGCTGCTGATTTGGCGCAACAGCTTCGCGCTCTGGGAATCGATCCTGACGCGCTTTGATAGCAATTGGGATCGGCAGAGTTTAGCAGCAGTGATTCAGCGCCAGTTGGTCAGAAATCATTGGGCTGATTGGGGTTACAAGCACAATCAAACCCTGAGCGATCAGGTTCACTCGAGTGTCCATGGGGTGCCCTGCATCTTCACTTTTACCCCTGAAACGGGTGCAGAAGGTTGTGAAGGACGGGTTAGGGGCGCGGATTGATCAGGGTTTACTCTGGGTTGGGTATGTTGCGCAAGAAGGTTTTCCCGCATGGCAATATAATCGACGATGCTCAGTTCGCCTATTACGCAAGAGTGCAACAAGTCTGCAATCATGTCCTGTAGTTCTTTTTCAAGCTCTTGCTTAAGCACAGACTTTTTCTCCAAAGCTAAAAAACGGATCACTCTTGTCTACAATGCTAGTAGTTGACGCAGAGAAGAGGGAAAGATCAAAGGATTTTCCGTAGTTCTACCTGCGTATTTGTACTGAGTGTTTTGAGGCGACGACGGCGACGACGTTTGGGCATGGACTGCAATGCACAATTGTGTCACAGACGCGTACATCTCCCGAACGGAGCGAATCAACAGTCGACAGCAAATCAAACTCGCAATCAGACCACTACGCCCACGTTCTGGCACAAAGAGGTTAAGCAACCGAGGCTGAAACCAGCCTCTCAAGAGCCTTTAAGTACTTGTCAATTGGGGGTAAGCAAATGACCAAGCACAACCACCGAGCCACCACCGAGATGACAGGGCTTGATACTGCTCTCGGTTAATGCGCCTCATGTTCAGAAAATCTCTCTGTTCACCCATCCACCCCATACTCACCCTCCCTAGAAGTTCCCCTCTCCTGCAATGCAGGATGACGGACGGGCAGGCCGTCCCGCGTTACAAGCTTTGGTCAGGTAGAATACGATTTCCAACACCGTGCGCGGTTTCTTCGCAAAACTGTCGTTATTAAATCAAGCAGTTGAAGCAAGGGTTTAGTTGAGACTCAAACATCGGCAGACTCGCAATGCGTCACACTTGTTTCTAGCTGCAAGGCTGAAATACTTGCCAGGAAAGGGTTTTACAAAATAGCTACGGTAGCGGTAATACAATGTCGTCTTTGGCTGTAGCTTCCGTTCCACGACCCCAATTAAGTGCAGTATTTATTTAAACGGCTGTAATGGCGAAGATCCGTTAGAGCTTTCTCAGGATTATTAAGAAACCTAAAGTTTGGCACTTCATTACAGCGTCGCTCATTTTACCCCTCCTTGCAGATAATACCCACCAGCAGGAGTGGCCACGAGCATCGTCGATTTTTGCACCCCCAAGTTGCAAAAATCGCAAGTTGCTGTCGAGTCAGACAGAATATCGAAGTGCCCTCCAGAGTATGGTACTTCCTTAGTCTGAGCGCTAGCTTCAACAGATACCGAACTTTCAAGAGCTACTATGAGCAATGTACATGAGGCCAGAAAGGTTAACAAAAAAGCTCTGCGGCTCACCATAGGCATGAATTACTCCCGACCAAATAAGACGCATTTTAGCAATGAGACTGAGTATTGAGGAAAAGTTTGGACTATGACTCCTGAGGATATTGTCAGAATTCAGAAAGATGTTTGTAATCGATACGGAAAAGAGTATGTTGCATCCCCGCTAAATATGAAAGTTGGGATATCTAGAGATATCAAATCCATACCTATTAATGGCCAACGCCATTCCTTAGAAGGCGATACTACTGGTTGGTATATCTGGACAGGTGATGATTTTTCAGACGATCCTGATTACTTCCTTCCAATCCATACATCTCACCTGGAAGTGATTTTACCGAGTGTCCTGAAATATTTAGGCTTGCCACCAGGTTGGCGATTTCTAATTGACGATACCTATGAAGATGTTTGGTACGATCCGACACTTCTTGAAATCGAAGATTAGAAGTCTTTTTGCCCACTAGATGCGCAACAAGGTTAATCCGCCGAAACTGAAACTTGCTCCTCAAGAACCTTTAAATGCACGCTGATTCAATAAGACACCTCCAGACCCAACCTCAACTCCAGCACCGAGGACGACATCGAGGCATACACAGCAGCGGCAACCATAGCCAGCACCTATGGCTGATCCATCCCACTCCACCACCACCATCGGGGAAGGCATCGATCAGACCAAACTGACACAGCAGCAGCGGGGAAGATAGGCAACGGCGACACCGACCTAACACTTTCATCCTTGGCATCTCCCTACCAGACTCATAGGGCAAGGGTTTCACGCGTCGATTGCCAATCTACTGCGCAAAGTGTG
>JACMLN010000157.1 GCA_014379585.1 Gloeobacterales cyanobacterium ES-bin-313
AAGTGCCTCAGCTTTGTAGCTCAAGAACATTTCAAATTGGTGGAATGTCCAACTCGATAGCCACTTGTTCAACTGCTTACCCCGACGCTTTGCACGAATCCCTGATAGGTCTTCAAGTACAAAAGTCGTGAACTGAGGTTGACGAGCAATCTGTTTGCTGAGGCAGTGGTTTTTGTCGCGCATGAACCGCTTCTCACGTCCACTCATCGCCCTTAATCGACGTTTAGCGGAGAGAGTGCCTTTTTGCTGCAACTTTTTACGATTGTGCAAGTACCGCCGCTGAATGGCACGTACTTGACTTGCTGAAAGGAATTGACCGTCTGAGGTGCTGACGAGATGGTACAGCCCTCGGTCAAGTCCTTGGATGCCATTCTCAACTAGCGCTTCTGGGGTAGCAGTTTCAAAGACTAACCGCACCCAGAAACGCTTTTGCGCGTCGTAGGTGAGGTTTGCACCTTTGAAATGCCAAGTGTCAAAGACCTCTTCAAAGTAGTGAGGCACTTCAAGCACAACAGCGACTCTTCCTGCCATTGATGAGAGGGTGAGTAGCCTACCTCGAAGGGTCATGGTGCGCTTGTCGTAACGAAGTCCTGAAGTAGGTTTCTTGCGGCAAACCCGCTTAAACTTCGTAGCTTTAACAGCTTCCATTGCAGTATCCCGCACAGCCTGCACAAAAGCCGATGGTACATCAGGATGCTTCGCTCTGAGTTCAAAGTAAAGAGCATCGTGAGCCTTCGACTTATTGTAGGTACCGTTTTCAATTGCCCAGTCAACGTGTGTGTTGAAAATCTCAGCACATTGCGCCATGAGTGGCAAAAACCTCTCAGAGGGCAAGCTAACTGGTATTGATACGGTTCGCTTCACGGGGTACGATAGGTGGGTGTCTTTATATATTAGGCTGGTATGCAAAACAGGTCAAGTTCTCACGCTATGCACTCAATAGGCTATCACCTTATCTGGTGCCCTAAGTACAGGCATCCTGTCCTTGTGGGCGCGGTTGAGATTGAGTTAAAGAGAATACTGGCTGAGACGTGCATGGCCTACGACTGGGAGCTACAAGCACTGGGAATCATGCCAGACCATGTACACATTTTCCTACAGTCTGACCATCTGACCACACCTGTGGATATTGCTAAAACACTTAAGTCAATATCAGCAGTACAGTTATTTACCAAGTTCCCAAAATTAAAAGCGCGAAAGTTTTGGGGTTCAGGTTTGTGGAGTCGAGGGACGTACTATGCCAGTGTTGGGCACATCTCCGAAGAGGCCATCAGGCAGTACATTGAGACTCAGAAGGATAGGGAATAACTCTGGTGTTCAATGAGGTGCCCCGCAGGAAACCCTCTTGGGGGTCGCTATCATTCCCCGGCACAAGGCCGGGAGTGTTCCCGCTCCCCTTCATAAACCGCTTTCGCACACTGCGGGTACGTCTTACCCTCTGGTACATTCTGCTCTTGGGATTAACGTTGTTGACGTGCAGTGCCCTACTCTACTTCCAGTTGGAAAATGGGCTGCTCGCTCAGGTAGATAACAAACTAGAACGGGCGATTGAACGCTGCACAAGCGCAACTTTCGCCATGAGTAGGGCGCAACGATGTTTCGCTGAAACGGGCTTGGCTGTTCAGCTACGCGCAATCGAAGGGCAAGGTTGGAATCTCCCAGGCGAAGACCCAACCCCTGCGCCCTGGCATCTGGCTAAAGTTGGCCTAAAGACAGTACAGTCTGAGCAGGGAAGCTGGAGAGTTCTGGGTCGTTCCTGGCAAGGCGGCTCGCTACAAGTGGCTCAATCTTTGGTAGAAGAGCAAAAACTCCTCCAAAACCAGCGCCAGCAGACCCTCCTACGTTTACCCTTGATGCTTCTGCTGACTGGGCTAGGAGGTCTGTTCTTGGCTGGACGTGCCCTGGCTCCCATTGACCATATCCGACGCACTGCCCAAGCGATTGGTGCTGGCGATTTGACACACCGCATTGCTTACAGTGGCTCACCCGACGAAGTGGGTCAACTTGCCGCCGCCTTTGACGACATGCTCGACCGTCTGCAGGCAGCTTTTGAGCGAGAGAAACGTTTCACTGCCGATGTTTCTCACGAACTACGAACGCCTTTGGCTATTGTCAAAGGACGTATTGAGATAGCACTGAGCCGCCCACGCACTCAGCCAGAATACACTGACACACTAGAAGACATTGGTCAAGCCGTTGAGCGCCTCAGCCGCTTGACCAGTAATCTCCTCTTTCTGGCTCGACTGGATCAAGGCCGATTGGATTGGCGACCAACTGTTGTGGATCTAGAAAACTTATTAGGCGCACTCGTTGAACAAGCTATACCAATGGCGCTTACGAAACAGATCCGATTAGTCGAAGATGTTACCCCTGGGCTGAGGATCAGCGGTGAAGCTGACTATCTGATTAGTTTGTTTTTGAACCTTCTTGACAATGCCATCAAGTACACGGCTTTCGCAGGAACAGTGACGGTACAGGCTACGCATAAAGCCGACACGATCCAAGTGGCATTCATAGACAGCGGCCAAGGGATCGCACCAGAACACTTACCCCACCTATTCGAGCGCTTCTATCAAGCAGAGGCTGCACGTAGCTCCGGTGGAGCGGGCTTAGGATTGTCCATTGCCTACGAGATTGCTCGACTGCACGAGAGCCGCATTACCGTTGAGAGTACACCGGGTCGAGGTAGCACTTTTACAGTGATTTTCCCGGATCTTCTTTTGGCAGAGATTGAAAATAAGAACGCTCTTAAAGAGAACTCACTAACGTCTTAATTGATTGCGTGATACTAAGCTCAAACCGAAGAGGTGAACCATCATGGTGTCCTCGCTCAAGTATCTTAGCAATGTCTTTCTTTCCCTAGGTTTTCTGTCTCTAGCTACTGCGACAATCCCAAATGGTCAAGCTGCACAGACTCTTACAAGCGTAAATATCGACCACTTCAAGTTTATGCCTGGAGTGCTGCAGGTACATACTGGCCAGACTGTCAATTTTTTCAACAAAGATGGTGACCCTCATACGATTGCTTCTCAGGATGGCTCTTTTGAATCGCCAGCGCTGGATACTGGCGATAGCTGGAAACACACGTTTACCAAGTTAGGTACCTACACTTACATCTGCACCCTTCACCCTTTCATGCAGGGAAACATCACAGTTACGGGAGAAAAACAATGAAACGCGGTCATTTTCTTCGCCACATGGCCTGGACGGGTTTGGGTGTTCTCTGGACATTCGATGCTGGTGCAGGGTTGTTCCGCCCTCGAAGTGTCGGGGAAGCTGCCGCCGCATCACTTCCTGGCCTCAACTTCGTACAGATCTCCGATAGTCATATTGGCTTCCATAAACCTGCCAACGAACAAGTGGATGTGACTTTTCAAGCTGCCATCAATGCAATCAATGCCTTGAAAGTCCCTCCCGCTTTCGTTGTTCACACAGGTGATCTGACCCACTTGTCGAAGCCGGCGGAGTTTGATCAGGTCAAACAACTGCTATCAGGGCTAAAAGTTCCTCTCTATACCTTGCCGGGTGAGCACGACGTGATTGGGGATCGTGGCAAGCTGTTCAATGATTTGTTCGCTGGGAAAGATCGGCGGGAGGGAATGCAGTCCTGGGATCATTCTGGTGTCCATTGCGTGTCCCTCACCAATGTCCTTGACTTTGCTGCCACAGGACAGGGACAGATTGGCCAACCACAACTCGACCTGCTTGCCAAAGATCTTGCGCCACTCTCCAATGAGACCCCAGTTGTAATCTTTAGCCATATTCCCTTGTTCGATGCCTATCCGAAGTGGGGTTGGGCCACATCCGATGCCAAACAGGTGAATACCTTGCTCTCCCGATTTGCCTCAGCAACGGTTCTCAGCGGCCACATACACCAAGTGCTTCAGCGCACCGAAGGCCGCATTCAGTTTGCAACAGCCACCTCAACTGCATTCCCGCTACCTGCGCCAGGTGTTGGGGAGCAACCTTCTCCAGTTGTTTTACCTGAAAAGGAACGCCGCGCTGCTACTGGCTTTCGTTCAATCTCACTGATGTCTGATCGGCAGCTAAAACTTGAAGAACACCCTCTAGGCTAGAGGAGAGTTTTCCTTCTGTTTATAAGGCATGAGGAAAATCCTCAACATTTGGATGCGAATGATGCTTTTCACTTCCGCTCAAAACTCAAAAGCAGCAAATTTTATCCATGAACTTTCAACTTTGCACTTCGAGGCCACATTCAATCCCTACTCTGAAATCTGTCCTCTACATGATTTGCCGAATGCGCCACATATTCGACGTTGTAATCTTGCACTTGTCTTGGATGCCGCAATTGCAAAAGGCGTGGATTCGATGTGGATTGCCCGCGACTTAGGCTTTCGGGGTGGGCGGCGGACGGGACTTGCGTTGACCGATGATATTCACCTTGCTGATCATGCCAAACTTTTCAATATCCCTTTGCTTTCGAGCGCTACTAAAGAGCCAGTCATGGCCGAACGAACCGCTACTGTTATCTGGAATGCACTGAAAATCATAAACAAACCAATATTTTTGTGGAACATTTTTCCACTTCACCCCTATCAACTTGGAAACCCAATGTCAAACCGTTGTCACACCCGTCTAGAAAAAAATACATGCCTGCCATTGCTTCTCTGGATCATTGAAACTTTACAGCCCAACAGAGTAATCGCGATTGGAAAAGATGCATATTCTGCATTAAATATTCTTTCGGTAAAATCAGTACCTGTCCGACACCCAAGTTACGGTGGACAATCTCTTTTCTACAAAGGTGTTGCTGAAGAGTACGGTGTTTGCTGGTAAGGAAAAACTTTTGCTAGAAATCTAAGCCTGTTATTCCACCAGACTAGCTCTCATACCGATTCGTCATTGCAATAAAAGACTGAGACATGCAACCCCAATGCGCCTCCCATCGGAAACCCAAACCTCCCCCGATCCCCCTCCAATTCCGCGTCACCACGCGTAGCGCCCGATGCAATTCCAAGTATCAAGCCATAAAAGTTCGCCGAGGGGGTTTGGGGGACGGGCGCGTCCGTCCCCCAAGGGGTAGGGGTTTCAGGGGTAGGGGCTCGCCCCTGACCCCTGATGCAGTTCGCTATATCTATCGCAACC
>JACMLN010000158.1 GCA_014379585.1 Gloeobacterales cyanobacterium ES-bin-313
TTTAACTATGGACGCAACGAAATCCGCAATTTTTTGACGGCCAACGCCCTTTTTTGGTTCGAGGAATACCACATCGACGGCATTCGGGTCGATGCAGTGGCGGCAATGCTCTACCTCAACTATTCGCGCAAGGATGGCGAGTGGGTTGCCAACAAGTACGGTGGTGCCGAAAATCTTGAAGCGATTACTTTTTTGCAGCAACTCAATGCCCTGATTTTTGAATACTATCCGGGTGCATTAACGATTGCCGAAGAATCCACTTCCTGGCCACTTGTCTCGCGACCTACCTATTTGGGTGGTCTTGGCTTCAACTTGAAGTGGAACATGGGTTGGATGCACGATACTCTGCACTACTTCAGCGAATCACCTGGGAATCGTCCTTATCATCACAACGAGATCACCTTTTCGATTACCTACGCCTTCTTTGAAAACTTTGTCCTCGCCTTCTCCCATGACGAAGTCGTCCACCTGAAAGGCTCGATGCCAGGGAAGATGCCCGGCGATGCTTGGCAAAAATTCGCGAATTTACGCGCCCTCTTCACCTACATGTACGGACATCCCGGCAAGAAAACGATCTTTATGGGTATGGAATTCGGGCAGTGGGCGGAGTGGAACTTCGATCAAAGCCTCGATTGGCACCTGATCAAGTCCTGGCCTCATAAAGAACTGCTGCGCTTTTTTAGTGATATCAACCGTCTCTACAAAACAGAAAGAGCTTTGTGGGAGGACGACTTTACTGCAGCCGGTTTTGCGTGGATCAACTGCAACGACTTGCAAAATAGTGTCTTTTCGTTCCTACGCCGCAGCAAAGAGACGGGGGAATTCTTGGTATTTGTCTGCAATTTTACCCCGACTTTCCACCGCCATTACCGGGTCGGTGTGCCGCAAGGGGGCTACTATGCGGAGCTATTGAATAGCGACTCAACGATCTACGGCGGCAGCAATCAGGGCAACATGGGCGGTCTCTACAGCAACCCCTGGCCCCTCCACGATCATCCCCACTCCCTCGGACTGCACGTTCCGCCCTTGGGTTGTCTCATCCTCAAGTGGTACCCAGAAGAAGTGCCTAAAACGTTGTTGTGAACGCACCAGCATCGTTGCGATAGGCGGCAACCAAGAGGCCGAGGGTTTCGGCGCAGTGGGCGTTGCCATCGAGGTCTACACAGATGGCGGCAAAGTCCCGACTGCGCTCTTTGGCTTCATGAAAAGAGCGCTCGACGGCTGCTTCTAAACTCAGGCCGTCACCGACACGAACGACGATCCGAGTCGCAAGGGCTTCATCGAGAATGTCCTCGCCATGTCCTGTGCAACTGACCGCGCAGGATTCATCGGCGTAGTTTCCAGCCGGAGTACAAGAATCGCTCACCCGTCCCGCCCCAGCCATGAAGCGTCCACCGGTGGAAGTGGCAGCGGCGAGTTTGCCCTGAGCATCCACAGCGACAGCGCCGACGGTGCCGTGGCTGCGGGTGAAGCGTGGAGTGAACCGAAACTCTGCCCAGCGGTTGACAAGCTCTGGAGTGCCTGGGTCATAGACTTCGAGGCCAAGACTACGGGCTTGGATTTCTACTCCGGTACTGTCTAGTAAGCGATCTTCAAATTGCTGCAACTTTCCGGCCAAGTGAATTGGATTTTTGATCAGTCGGCCATTGATCACACCACTGAAACTCTGGCGATTGCCATCCATCAGGCCACTGCTGAGGCGAAACTGGCCATCCCGTTGAATCGTCGCTCCAGTGCCAGCATTAAATAAAGGATTGTCTTCAAGCAGTGCACAGGCCTGGATCACAGCTTGAAGTGCATCCTGGGATTCGAGGACTTGATAACCCGCATCGAGAATCTGCTGCAACGCTTCTCGTCGGGGTTGACGACTTTCTTCGCCGTCTTCGTGGTCGATCAATCCCCCATGAATCACCAACCGAATCCGCTGAACCATCTGTTGTCCCCACTGAATACTTCCTTAGGGTAGCAACGCTGAACGAGCAGAGGTGCCCTGGAAATAGATGAAAGACCGTCTGGCAAGCATTCTGCCGGACAGTTAACGCTTTTCGCGAATGGCAGTCAAGGTAAGATGGCTGCTGACTTTGCCCGTGATCCCTGATGAGTAATGACGACTTGCCGATCGCTGAACGTGTTCCACCCCAAAATATTGATGCGGAGGAGACGATCTTAGGCGGGTTGATGATGGATCCAGAGGCACTGACCCGCGTCATCGAGTTTTTGAAACCGGAAACCTTTTACGTCGATTCCCATAAAGAAATCTACCGTGCGGCCTTAGCCCTCCATGCCACCGGAAGACCGACCGATCTAGTTAGTTTAATGACCTGGCTAGAGGACAACAAGTTGCTCGAAAAAGTGGGGGGTCGAACCTATTTGCGCCGCCTGACTGACGCAGCCACGAACACGATCAATATCGATCAGTACGCGACACTGGTTGCCAATAAATACGCCCTTCGCATGTTGATTCGTGGTGGCCAAGAAATTGCCTCCTTGGGCTACGACACCGCTGCGGACATTCCAAAGCTCTTCGACATGGCGGAGGAAAAGCTTTTTGCCGTGACCCAAGAAAGGGTCTCGCGGTCTCTCGTACCTGCTTCTGAAGTGCTGATGAATGTCTTTGAGCAGTTAGAAAGCCGCTTTGAGCAGGGGAGCAATATCTTCGGCATCCCCACAGATTTCTACGATCTCGATAACTACACCCAAGGTCTCCAACCGTCGGATTTAATCATTGTTGCTGGTCGGCCAGGGATGGGGAAGTGCTGTTCAAAGAATACGCTGATCGTCGATCCTGTAACTGGTTCTCTGAGAACCATTGAAGCAATTTACAAGCTTGGTTCGGAAGGCAAGCCCGTCGATATTTTGACATTGCTCCCAGATCTACATTTAGCCCAGATTCAACCCAGTCACTTCGTCGATGATGGCATCAAGCCTATTTTCAAAGTGACGACCCGACTTGGAAAAGAAGTCGAAACAACCCTTAGCCACCCCTACTTAACGATCCATGGCTGGAAACCCCTTGCTGCATTAAAAGTCGGTACTCGGATTGCAGTCCCTCGGATCCTGCCCGTATTCGGCCAAGGAGCCATGGGTGAGTCTGAAATTGTTCAACTTAAAAACATTTTCAAAAATCTTGCAACGGACACAACTATCCCCGAAGCTGTTTTCTGCTTACAAAAAGTGCAAATGGCTCAGTTTCTCCAGCAGCTCTACGGAGCAAACTGGTCCAATGAAACGATTTCAGATAAAATCGTCTACTTTTCTGTTTCTAAGCAGCTTTGCAAAGACATTCAGCATTTACTTTTACGCTTTGGAATTCTTGCTAGTCTGAAAAGCAAAGAAGCTGAATATAAAAATTCAACGATTTACCGACTTGAAATCACAGCGACGCAAGATATTCTCAAATTTGCCCAAGAGATCGGCATTACCGGCAAAGATTGCTTACTTTCAGAATTGATTAAAAAGCGAATAGAAAAAAATCTACCGATAAGTGACGAAACACTGCCGATTGAAGTTTGGGATCTCATTCTTCAAGAAAAAGGTGATCTGAACTGGGGCGAGATCAGCCTCAGACTGAATCTGCCTGACAACTTCGACTGGTGCGTTCATGAAGATGCACCCACGAAAAAAATGGTTATGGCTCTAGCGAAAGCCTTGCATTCGGAGTTGCTTTGGAGTCTCATCAAATCGGATCTGTATTGGGACGAAATTGTCACAATTGAAGCCATGGGCCTTGAGCAGGTTTATGACTTGACAGTACCCAGCACCCACAATTTTGTCGCAGCTGATATCTTTTTACATAACACTTCCTTTGCGCTGACCATTGCTCAGAAAGTCACCCAACGTGCCGGTTTGCCAGCCGTTGTCTTTAGTTTAGAGATGTCGCGGGAGCAGTTGGTGCAGCGTCTTCTTTGTGCGGAAGCCGAAGTGGAAAGCCATCGCTTGCGTTCGGCGCGGATCAGTGAGAACGAGTGGCAGCGGGTTGGCCAAGCGATTGGTCGGCTTGCTGCTCTGCCTCTCTATATTGACGATTCACCGAATGCAACAGTCACTGAAATTCGTTCAAAAGCAAGACGCTTGCAAGCAGAACAGGGTGGTCGTTTAGGCTTAGTGATGATCGATTACTTACAACTCATGGAAGGCGCTGGTTCTGATAACCGTGTCCAAGAACTTTCAAAAATTACCCGTGGTCTAAAAGGCTTGGCACGTGAACTGCGGGTACCAGTGATGGCGCTTTCTCAGCTGTCCCGTGGCGTGGAAGCCCGCAACAACAAGCGCCCGATGCTATCAGATCTCAGAGAGTCAGGCAGTATTGAACAAGATGCCGACATTGTGATGATGCTCTACCGGGATGACTACTATAATCCCGACTCCCCAGACCGCAATATTGCCGAAGTAAACCTCGTGAAACATCGCAATGGCCCAACTGGAACAGTCAAGCTATTATTTGAAAATCAATTCACCCGTTTCATGAATTTGAGTACGAGCCATCAATGATCCGCATGTTACTTCTGGCCAGTGGCCTCGCTTTTTGGGGGATGCCAGCTGCTTTCGCCGAGGTGTCCGAGGAAAGGCCGATCAAGAACCACACGGGAATTCCTGATCAGCACCAGCTTTCTGATCTCAGCAACCCCCCTGAAGATGTTCATGAGATGGCGATGGGTCATCGCAGTGGCCAAGGGATTGCCGATAAACACGAACTTTTGCCTGCTTTGCCGCTGCCTGTCTATTCAGGGAACCTTGGGCCGACGATCCGTTGGGTCGTTGGATTGCAGTGGGCAGGAGCAAGTGCGCAGGAAATCGCTTTTATGCGCCGTGTGTATATCCGCCAAATGGAAAGAGCCGCTTCAAAAGTAACCTTTCAACCAAGTACCATCGGTGAAAAAGTCGTCCCCATTGAGGCAGGGCAAAGCGCCCTCCCTGAAGCAGCACTGGCCTGCCGTGCCATGCTCAAAGCTGCCCGCGAATCCCAGGGCGCAACCCGATTCCGCGTATTAAGTGCCTACCGTTCCGCCCGCAAACAGTTCATGAACTGGCAACTGAATTTTCCAGAGTACTACCGCCGAACCACCGCTGAACGCAGTCGCACTGCTGGCGGTGCCTTAGGCGGCGATGCCGTTGAACTGCTTGCTAGGTATATGGAACAGCGCCTCGCTTCTCCTGGTTATAGCTTTCACAACGCTGGGATCGCCATTGACTTTATTACTTGGGAAGGTGGGCGTGAATTTTCAGCGCTGACGCAACCCGACGTTCTCTCTGGTTGGAAACGGACTTGGTTTTTTCACTGGTTGAGCGAAAATGCCCAACAGTTTCATTTTTTCCAGAATGGGGGTATCGATGAGCCTTGGCATTGGGAATATCGCCCCCTCGTCAACCCATCACCGTGAGTTGCAACTGAGAGCAACTAGTCATCTTTTGTTTCCCGCAACTTTAGAGCTTGAAAAAACTTTCCAACAGATGAACCAATTTGGGATTCCTTTGCGCTTCCTATTATAGAAACCTACCGAAGGAAGCAGTCATGATTCAAGCGGAAGTTCAGTACTTTTTTCGGCATTTGATTCTGCCTTGCATCCTTGGTATTGCAATCGGCGCGACCATTGCCACGATCATTTCTTTGATCTTGTATTGAGATATGCATAGGGACTTTTGTCCACCCATCCAGCAATCCGCTCGATGACTGGGTACGATTCACTGAAGCATGAACATCCTGAACGATTGTTAAGACTTTTGGCAATTCTTAACCTATCCTTAGACGGGATGCAGTCGTTCTAGTGGAACAATGAGAACGGATAATACAAGGCAAATTATTTATGAAGCGTCGGGGAGTAGTTTACTGTGCAACAACAAATGTTGCTTATCTAGAAGCAGCATTAATCAGCGCCATGGCTTTACGCAAGCAGGATTCGGAAATACCCATTACGCTGATTTGCGATCACCCACTCTTGAAGCAACTACCACTCCAGGACTTTCAGATTACCCCAAGGTTTCTGGAGAGCGACGAAATCGGCAATCATGCTTTTTCCTCAAGACAGATCAAAACCCGCTTATATTCGTACAGCCCCTACCAAGAAACTCTCTTTTTAGATGCAGATATTCTCCCTTTTCAGCCGATTGCTGGGCTTTGGGACTATATTTGTGAGAGCGATTTTGCCATGGTTCTTGATCGTTTGCCGCTGGTGAGCCTATGCGATCACATTGCCCAAGAAGAGAAGGCATATACTTTGCAAATCCTAGAGAAGGATGCTGTGCAATTTAATAGCGGTGTCATGCTCTGGAGGAACACACCAGCCGTACAGCAGCTATTTCAGCAATGGTACGAGGAATGGTGCAAATTTCAGCGACACGATCAGTTAGCTCTCGTTAGGGCAATTCACAGAACGGCAATTTCTGTGACGAAGCTTCCCAAGACCTACAACACTTCACCAACCGATGCTGCACCACTTGGGCTTGGAACTATGAATGTTCACCTGCTGCACTGCTGGGGAGGGATGGTCGGCTCTGGGGAGTTCCGTCGATTTGCGCATCAGTTTTATCCCCATATTGTGGAAACCGCTGTAGAGTTGATGACTAGTTCCTCGGGAAGCAGCCTACTCAAATCATAACTGGCAAGGTGAGCCAAACAACGCTACACAACTGACTGCAAACCATACTGTTTTGCAAGTTCTTGCTTTTTTGCCAACACTTGGTTTGCTAGTGCTTGCAGTTGTTCTGGTTCCATCTCGGACTCTACAGCTTTGAAAACATATTCCTCTTCTTCGCGAACATGGTTTTCAAGTGCTGCTTGCAATTCTTTCAGCGTCGCTTTACCCTCATCGGTGTTTACCCCGGTAGAACGAATCAACTCAGCAAGTTCTTTCGCTTCAGCGTGTTCTTGAAGATTGGTTTCAATGAAGCGACTCGCCTCAGATTCTTGAGCGGCTGTTGGATAAAAAACCGCTTCTTCGGTATTGGCATGAACCATCAATAATTTGTAGAGGGTAGTAAACGCTTCTTCGGCCTGGGTGGGGTCGCTTGCATTCTGAATGGTTGTAAAAAGGCTGGCAAGCCGATCATGATCTACCTTGAGAATCTCAAA
>JACMLN010000159.1 GCA_014379585.1 Gloeobacterales cyanobacterium ES-bin-313
CCAATCCCCCAGCGATATCGTCTACGAAGCCCGCTGCGATCAACTCACCCGCCAAACGGGAGACAAGTGGGCATGGTTCGAGACCCTTGCCCTCCCCTACGCCCAACTGCGCCTGAAACAAGGAACCGGAAGACTGATCCGCTCACGCTCAGACCGGGGAATTGTGGCTATTCTTGACCCACGCATGACCCGAAAAAATTACGGCAAAACGATCCTACGGGCTTTGCCACCGATGAGTGTCGTTCGCCAGTTTGATATCCAACGCTTCGAGTCTTACTTGGAAGAGTCATAGCCAAGGCTCAATTGCATCATGACGAAGATACTTTGGTATCTGCAAGTTGCGATGAAAGCCGCTTGCGCTCATGAAGATGCCCTGCCTCATGTAGATGCGGTTATGAAATCCGCGCAGCCGAAAAATTTAAGGACTGAGCCGTTCCCAAGACGTTCTAAGTACTAATGTTCGCAACCATTGATGAAGCAAGATCCTTTGTGGGAGTCGTATAGTTTAGCCCAGGCGATTGATCAATTCTTGGTACAGATCTTTGTATTTCTTGGCGGAGGCAGACCAACTGAGATCAGCTTCCATTCCCCGTAGTTGCAAAGCTTTCCAGTACTCTTTGTAGCGGAAGGCTTCTTCGGCTCGGTAGAGCATGGCGAGCAAACTCTGGGGGTCGAAGCGGTCGAATAAGAAGCCATTTCCAGTCTCACCCATCGGATCGTGGAAAGAAACAGTATCGGCGAGTCCGCCTGTTTTGCGCACTAAAGGAACTGCACCGTAGCGCAGGGCAACCATCTGGCCGATCCCACAGGGTTCGAAGCGCGATGGCATCAAGAAAAGATCTGCACCACTATAAATACGTTGGGCAGTGGTTGTCTCGTAGCGCAACACTGCAGCCACACGGTCAGGAAAACGCTCCGAGGCAACGCGGAAGAGCATTTCGTACCAGGGGTCTCCTGTGCCAAGAATCACCATCTGGGCACCGCTGTTATTCAACCATGTATCCCAAAGTGGTGCCAGCAGATCGAAACCTTTTTGATCGACAAGGCGGGAAACAATCCCGATCAAAAATCGATCCGCACTGACCTCAAAACCGAACTGGCGCTGGAGAGCCATTTTATTTTCGGCTCTACGCTCTACGCTCTTTGCGTCGTAGTTGACGACCAAGTGTTTATCTGTGGCGGGGTCATTCGCTTTGGTATCGACGCCATTGACAATGCCGCGCAAACGATCACCCTGGGAGCGCAGTAGTCCATCGAGACGTTCCCCATAGTCCGGGGTGCAAATCTCGCGGGCATAGTTCGGGGAAACCGCTGTGATCGCATCGCTGTGTACGATACCTGCCACCATCGGGTTCCAGGCGTAGGTGTCGTAGGGCACATCAACAAAAGCACGGAAATAAGGCAGGGGTGGGCCTTGATAAGAAAGATTGTGTATTGTAAATACTGTCATCACGCGCTCAGAGCGCATCCAGAGGGGCAATAGCCCGGTGTGCCAGTCGTGGCAGTGGAGAACATCAGGTTTCCAGTCGCCTTTCCAGAGGTATTCGGCCACCGTGCGCGAAAAGACTGTAAAGCGCCATGCTTCGTCTTCCGCTCCGTAGATCTGGCCACTAGCAAAAGCGGCATGACCAACTAAGTAAAGGGGAATCTCAGTACCGGGGAGTTTTGCTTCGAAGATTTCTACTCCCTGAAACATCACGCTCCCCTGCCAGATCGCCTGCTCTGACTTAGGCAGGTTATTTAAAAAACCGTAGTAGGGCATGATGATCCGCACATCGCAGCCCATTTCTGAAAGGGCAATCGGCAAGGCACCGACGACATCCGCCATGCCACCCACCTTCGCCAAGGGAGCGCATTCTGCTGCTGCAAAGAGAACTTTCATTGCTGACCCCGATTGCTTCCACTTAAAGGGTAACTGGGTTGGGAAAACTTCAAGCAACACTTTGCAAAGATTTTCCGACTTTTGGCAGAGAGAACGGTAGCATTAGAAACATTGGAAACAGCCCTGAGTATGGATTACATGAGCGAAGACTATTCCGAGAGTTTAGAAGCCGATATTCTCGCTGCAACATTACAAATGGCTTTGGCTGATTCCAAAAACTTGATGGAATTCCTTGCCAAAAAGTTCGAGCTGGCCTTGCCAGATCAAACAACCGTGCGGCGGGGTGGCTGGTTTCTTTCCAAGGAGAAGCCGGTTGAAGCGATTGAACTGCGCTTTGACGATTATCAGTACTTCATTGAGCAAGATAAACCAGGGTTGCCTACGGCGAAAGTGATGAAACTGGTGCGCGGCATTGCCCTTAAGACCGACCAGGTGGCTGTGGAGCAGTGGCTCAAATCCGTTGCCCAACAGTTAGCCCTCCAGGCTGAACGCTCCGAAGCAACCCGACAAGCCCTTAGCCGCTTTGTGGAGTAACCAGCCATGGCCTTTTGGAATCGGGAGTCTGAGGTTGAGAAACAGACAAGACTCCGGCGCGAACAAGAAAATCAGGACAGCTTAGAAGCCCTCAAAAATGGTGGACTGCCCCTCCAAGCGGTTCACCGTCTCAAGGAAGCCCGCGCCAACAGCGATCGCTTTTTTACCAGCGATTTAACGAGTAACGAACATCTTCTCACCCGCGAAGCAGGCTACGAACCGATTGGCCAGGTCATGGGCAGTGCTTTTTACAAAGTTTCCTACCGGGCGTACTACTCAGGGGGCTGGGGAAGTACGGGCGAATTAACGCTCCTGAGCCATGCGCAACTGGCTGCACGCGAATTAGCAGTCGATCGCTTGACCCAAGAAGCAAAATTGCTCGGTGCCCATGGGGTAATCGGAGTACGCCTCAAACTCGGAAATTACGACTGGAGTGCCAATCTGGTCGAATTTACGGCCATCGGTACAGCGATTCGGATTCCTGGGCGCAAATCTGCGGCTGAACCGTTCACCAGCGATCTCAGTGGTCAAGAATTTTGGCAACTCCATCAATCGGGCTACTGGCCCCGCGCCATTGTGCTTGGGGTTTGTTCTTACTACATCTACGGAACCTACCAAACTCGTGCTCTGCTCAATAACTATTGGGGAAGTGGGCGCTCCAATCAGGAAATTTCCGAATTCACCCAGGGTTTCCAGCAGGCACGGCACATCGCTATGGATCGCCTGAAAGCCGATATCCGACGGGCCAAAGCTGAGGGCTGTGTAGGGATGCACATCGATATGGAAGTGGAAGACATTGAGTACGAACTTAACGATGTCACTTACCACGATCTGTTGGTGCAGTTTATTGCTGTGGGCACGGCAATTTCCCACGATGATCAGCCCCAGCCACCACCCGCTAAAACATTGACCATGGTCAACTTGAAAGACAAGTCCAAAAGCTTAATCCAGATCGACAACATTCGCGAATAAGAGACAAAACCATGCCTAACAACAACCAACCCCCCGTTGATCTTCCTGTACATGCCCGCGAACGCCTCTCTGCTATGCGGGGAACACCGGAGCACCGCACACTATTTACCAGCGATCTGTCGGTAAACGAGTTCTTACTCGTTAAAGAATCGGGCTTCGAACCGGTTGGCTTGGTTCTCGGCAGTTCCATCTACCACATTGGATTCCAGCAGAGTGCCTGGAGCAAAAACATGGAAATGACTGTGCTCACCCAGGCGATGTACCATGCCCGCGAACTGGCCATGACCCGCATGGAAGAAGAAGCAGACGCTCTCGGAGCCGACGGCATTATTGGTGTGCGCCTCAAGGTCAAGCGCCTCGACTGGTCTGACGACTTGGCTGAATTTGTTGCCATTGGCACCGCTGTTGTCGCCAACGAAGGGCATGGAACTTTTCGGACCGTTCACAACAAACCCTTCACCAGTGAGCTTTCAGGGCAAGATTTCTGGACACTCCTCAAAGCGGGCTATCGTCCGGTCGGATTGGTGATGGGCAACTGTGTCTACCACGTCGCCCACCAAGGTTTCGGGCAGTGGTTTAGTAATCTTGGTCAAAATGTTGAAATGACTAACTTCACCCAGGCACTCTACGACGCGCGGGAACTGGCCATGGAGCGGATGCAAGCCGAAGCCACCCATCTTCAGGCTGAAGGTATTGTGGGAGTCGATATCCACGAAGGCTCCTACGGTTGGAGTAGCCACGTCATTGAGTTCTTCACCGTCGGTACTGCCGTGATCGCCATGCGCGCCGACCATCACATTCCAACGCCTCAACTGGTGTTGACAGTCAACGACTAGATACCTCAAAAAACAGATCCGTTTCCACTTTGGGAATGCTATTGTCGCAATGCCTTAGCATCGAAGAGAAAATTGATGATGGCAATCAAAGTCTCTGAAATTCATATTTACCCTGTCAAGTCCTGTAAAGGGATTGCGCTGTCGAGTGCATGGCTCGATGCGCGGGGATTGCGCTTTGATCGCGAGTGGATGATCATCGATGATCACAATCGCTTCATGACCCAGCGCAACAACCCCACAATGGCCTTAATTGAGACGGCACTGAGCAATACTGGTTTACGTCTCACCCTCCCTGATAGCAGTTTTGTCGATATTTCTCTAACATTGCCCCCCATCGATCAGCGCATCGTCGAAGTCTGGGGGGATCAATGTCAAGCCATCGATCAAGGCGAGGCAGCGGCTCAGTTTCTCAGCCAGTTTTTAGAAAAACCCTGTCGCCTCGTGCGCATGGCGGCAACTTGGGTACGCACTGTCGATCAAAATTTTGCGCCACCGGGATCCCAGACTGCTTTCTCAGATGGCTATCCGCTGTTGGGCATTTCAGAAGCTTCCCTGGCAGATTTCAATGCGCGACTGCCGCAGCCTGTACCGATGAACCGTTTTCGTCCCAACTTGGTGTTTTCAGGCAGTGATGCCTACGCAGAAGACCGCTGGCATACGGTTCGCGTTGGCGAGATAGTTTTTCGGGGGGTGAAGCGCTGCTCGCGCTGTCGCATTACCTCCGTAAACCAATCCACCGGTGAATTCACAAGCAATCTTGTCCTCGATACCCTTGCTGAATATCGCAAAATTGACCGTGGTCTGGTTTTTGGCCAAAACCTCGTTCACGTTGGCAGTGGCCAGGTTCATCTTGGTGCTCCAGTTCAAGTGATCGTCGAAAGCGATCTACCTTGAGGCAAACTACTGTAAGATGGAGTCCGGGATGTAGCGCAGCTTGGTAGCGCATCTGCTTTGGGAGCAGAGGGTCGCAGGTTCGAATCCTGTCATCCCGATAGTGCGAGACCTTTTGAGTGCAGTTGCTTCAAAAAGTGCTCGTTGGGAACTCCGTACTTTACAAATTGTCACTTAAAATAGCCCAAGGGCGGTTTGGAGCAATTTCGTATGACAGTGGCATCAGCAAGAAAAGAAGCACGCAACTATTTGTGGGTCGTTCACTGGGTTATGGCGACCGCCTACGTGATTATTTTTAGTGTCGGGCTTTATATGGTGAACTTGCCTGAGAAGAGTCCTTTGGCCAGTCCGTTGTATAGCTTCCACGAATCCATGGGTGTGTTGGTGATGCTCCTACTCACTGGCCGGATTTTCTTGACCTTGCGTGCCCTAGCCCCCGTAAAGCCCAAGAACTGGATAGTCACTGCGACGATCCACACACTTTTGTATACTTTGATGGTCATTGTGCCCCTCAGTGGCTACTTCCACTCCAACCTCAACGGCTACAGTGTTGAGTTCTTTGGACTCCCCACTCCCACACTCGCGCAGAAAAACAAACCTGTGGCGGAAGCCACCGATGAATTGCACCAATGGCTCGCCTACACCTTTGCTGCTTTCGTTGGTATTCATTTGATTTCACAGCGCAAATGGATCGCCGGAAATATCAAGAAAGTCACCAGACGTTTTAGTTCTGCTGCCTAGCTCATTTTCAGCGCTTACGCTCCTGGAGCACCCGGTAAACATCGAGAATATCCAAGTCAGCATGGGCGAGCAGGACAAGGGTGTGATACCAGAGATCTGCCACTTCTTCAGCGATCCGCTCCCCATCTTTGGCCGCCATCACCACTTCAGCTGTTTCTTCCCCTAATTTTTTGAGAATTTGGTTGGCTCCACCCGCCAAAAGACGACTCGTGTAGGACTTCTCGGTAGGGTTCGCTTTGCGCTCTTGCACGGTACGAAAGACCTGAGAGAGGGTATCGGCTGGGGGTAAGGACTTCTTGCCACTATCTAGACGATGAAAGCAGCTGCGCTCGCCTGTGTGGCAGGCAATATCGCCAAGTTGTTCAACTGTGACTAGCAATACGTCGCTATCGCAGTCGTAGCGCAGGGCATGGACTTTTTGGAGGTGGCCAGAGGATTCACCTTTATGCCAAAGCTTTTGCCGTGAACGGCTCCAGAACCAGGTTTCGCCCGTTTCGAGGGTGCAGGCGAGAGATGCGCGGTTCATCCAAGCCACCATGAGAACTGTGCCGTCAAGAACGTCTTGGACAACTGCTGGAATCAGTCCTTGCGCATCAAACTGTACGGCGTTCAGTATGTCTACCAAAATTACGCTCCTATGCGGAAAATTGCCTTTGTTCGGGCACTCTAAAAACTACGATAGTTTAAAGCAATTGTTGAAGGGGTACACGATGCGTTGGCAATTTCTCTGCCCGTTAGCTGTTTTGACGCTGGCAATGGCCTCAACCGCCGCCCATGCCGATGAAGATCTTTACAAAATTCTCCGGGAGCCACTTTTTCGGGCTGCACCAAATAGCACTAACTTCTCCGAGTTGGTGGTAAAACAGCAGGCTGAATTTTCGAATGTGCAAGTACGCCGCTTCGTTACTGAAATGTACGAGCCTGGTCTGATTACCCGCGATATCCCAACGCCGTTCACGTCTTCTTTGCGTTCACAGCCCTCTTATTACCAAGTGACTGGCGCCGAACCTTCCCGCTAGCTCGCTCAGGCACTAACTCAGGGTTTATAACATCTTGAAATAGGTCAATAAACTGTAAGGGTGCAGTCTGCTGCGCCCCCAGGCAATATGTACACAAGCCACAGGTTACTGCTTTGAACCGACAAGCAGCAAGCTGTGGTTTTGTGCATTAGTTTCCAAAGTACTTTTTCATAAAGCTATCGGGATCCGTGAAGTCAATCGTAGCGAGAGCATTCGGATCATTAAGCAGCCTCCCCAGTTCACTGTTGGGATCTTCCACGCCAAGGACAAAGGAACTATTTGGATCGTTGAGAGCTTGGGAGATCATGCTATTCGGGTCATCCAACGCCAGACTTAAGGAACTATTTTCATCTTCAACCGCCAAGCTAAGTGGACTGTTGGGGTCAAGATTGCTGAACCAACCACCACCATTCGCATTTTCGCTACCAAAGAAGTTCTCTTCGTCGCCGTATCCGCCAGCATCTAGCCAATCGTCACTGTAGCCGCCGTCACTCAGCCAATCGTCGCTAAACCAGCTATCACTATCCCAGCTACTGCTCCAATCGTCACTAAACCAGTCGTCTTCGAACCAGTCATCCTCCATCCAGCTATCAAAGTCCCAACTCCAATCTTCATAGCTATCCCCAAAAAAGCTTTCATAAAATTCGCTACTATCGTAGGAATCATCGCCCCAATAATAATTAGAAGCATCCTCTTCATAGATGCCAAAACTATTGACATACTCTTCATTTTCAGGGTTGGGAACGTAGCTACTCTCCCAGCCAAAAACATCCTCGAAGTCACTGTATCCTGATGTCGAAGCTTCCTCGCTACTCTCACTACTCACATCCTCGGCATATTCATCAGAGGCGAAAGGGTTGATGAATTGATCTTCATCGCTTACGTACTCCTGAGTCTCAGAAGCACCACTGTAGTCATACCCCGAACTTTCCCCGTCGCTCTCTTCGCTATAGCTTTGATCCTCATTACTTTCTTGTTCGCAGTCGCCTTCCACCACGGTGCTCCGGCACAACAGACAATTTATAACTCGGAATGTCATCCCAAAACATCACGGTTTGGCGTGAGTTAGATTCCCATGGCAATCGTCATCGCTCGATTGCGCACTTCACTGTAGAGGGCTTTGAGATAGGTGACAGCCGGTTCTGCTGCTTCAATCGGTGGTGAACCAAGAATGTCAAGAATCGTTTCCCCTGTTGGCGGAGGGGCAATCACCACAAGGCTGCTATCGAGTTCGCCTGTTAGTTCCCAAAAACCAGCCGGGGTGAGGGGGGCGAACGCATCAGGAATCACAGGGACATTTTCAATTTCCGTTCTGCCACCCCGCAATTCCCGGAGGCGACGAATAATTTCGGTGCGGGTTCTTCCGCGCAGGGCAAACAGCACAAACGGATCTTGATCGAATCGCTCCCCCATCAAGTAATAGACGGCGGCAATATGCTTACAAGGGTTCGCTGAATCAGGACAGGAACACTCGCTATGAATGTCCCATTTGTTAAAAGGAAAAAGGCTCAAACCACTGGCAATAAAGGCGCGTTCGATATGTTGGGGCATTTCTCCCGCCAACAATTTGGCAGCAAAGATCGCTTCTCCCGCTAAGTTCGCGACGACTTCCTCCCATTGCTCGTCGCTAAAGCGATCTAGGGCAAGGCTGACATCGTAGGGCATCGGCGCAGTCCCTTGGACTTGGGCGACGACTTGAGCCGATTGAAAGTCCATGGACAGGACGTTGCCACCACGGGCGTAGTTGCGCCCACGGGCAAGACGTTGGGTCCAACCGAAGGACTCCAACACGTCGATCCAGCGCTGTGCCCACCATTGGCTCGCAAACACTTTTGCTCCAGCGTCGTTCATGACACCTCCCTATCGATAATTTCGGAGCGATCCAAGAGCAGCAATTGCCGCAATTGATCGGTACTCATCTCCGACAGCCAGTTTTCTCCAGCACTGACCACTTGTTCGGCGAGGGCTTTTTTGCTCTCGATCAACAGGTGAATGCGCTCTTCTAACGTACCTGTACAGACAAATTTGTAGACTTGGACATTTTTGGTCTGACCGATCCGAAATACCCGGTCAGTGGCCTGATTTTCGACTGCTGGATTCCACCAGCGATCGAAGTGGAAAACATGGTTGGCGCGGGTGAGGTTCAGGCCAGTGCCCCCAGCTTTGAGGGACAGAATAAATAGGCGCGGTCCTTGGGGGTCTCTCTGGAAGCGGTCAACCATCGCTTCGCGCTGGTTCTTGGTGGTACTGCCGTACAAGAAAAAGACTTCCGACTTGAGGCGCTCGTGCAAGTAGCGCTGCAACAATCCCCCCCATTCCGCAAACTGGGTAAAGATCAGCGCCCGGTCATCCTCAGCGAGTACTTCTTCGAGCATCTCTTCGAGGCGGCTGAGTTTGCCTGAGCGGTCAAACAGTTCGCTTTTATCTCCCAGGAAGTGACTGGGATGATTACAGATCTGCTTGAGTTTCACCAGAGTGGCAAGCACGACCCCGCGCCGTTGAATACCTGTGCTCTCTTCAATTTTTTCCAGAGACTCCTTGACGATCTTTTCGTAAAGGGCGGCTTGCTCAGGGGTCAGGGGACAAAATACGGTGTTTTCTTGCTTGTCAGGCAGGTCTTGAATAATCAGCGGGTCGCTCTTGAGGCGGCGCAGGATGAAGGGCTGGACAAGGGCACGCAGAGAAGCCAAGGAACTGCGGTCTGCGTACTTCTCGATCGGGATGGCAAAACGGCGTTGGAAGAAGTTCTTCGCTCCCAAATAGCCTGGATTGAGAAACTCCAGGATCGACCAGAGTTCTCCCAAACGGTTCTCCACGGGTGTGCCCGTGAGGGCGATCCGAAAATGCGCACTTAACTCCCGGATTGCCTGGGTTTGCTTCGCTTCGGGATTTTTAATATTTTGGGCCTCGTCCAGCACCAACCCCTGCCACTGAACGCGCTTGAGATCCTTGATGTCGCGCTGCACAAGAGCGTAGTTGCTAATCACGATCTGTTTGGCTTGCACCGCTTCGACAAAGTTGCGCCCCTTCGGGCGGCGCGTGCCGTGGTGCACATGAACACTCAGGCTAGGCGAAAACTTTTTGATCTCCCGTTCCCAGTTGCCCATCACCGAGGTCGGACAGATCAACAAGATCGGGGCTTCAAGGCGACCTTCTTGGGCAAGATGTAGCACAAAAGCCAACAGTTGTACGGTTTTGCCCAGACCCATGTCGTCGGCAAGACAGGCACCAAGGCCCCATTCTTCGAGAAACTTCAACCAGCCAACCCCAAGCTTTTGGTAGGGGCGCAGGACACCTTGGAAGCCCTCTGGTTCGTCAATTGGGGTTAGGTTGCGGTGATCGTTGAGGTTTTCGAGCAACTGCTTGAGGGAGCCGGAGCTATCGAAGTTGACGATCGGCAGACCAGCAATGGTTTGGGCGTCGCCGACACTGAGCCGCAAAACGTGCTCAAGGGTCAGTCCGGCTTGATCTTGACCCGATTCAAAAAATTTGCGGGCGGCACGTACATCCTGGGAGCGCATTTCTACCCAAGTACCACCCACCTGCACCAAAGGATCTTGACTGGCTGCCAATTTTTCAAATTCTGCACGGGTGATTTTTTTGCCGCCAAGCGCCAGTTCCCAGCGAAAACTGAGTAAACTTTGCATCCCAAGACCGCCAGCACGTTCGGGGGTACTCGCTTCGATGCGCAGACCCAAACGATTTTTGAGGCTGCCGACCTCAGAGAGACTGTCGGGCAACAAGACACCGAAGCCACTTTCCCGCAGTCGCCACGTTGCCGCTTTTAAAAACTGAAAAGCTTCTGGGGTCGTGAGGGTGGAACAGATCGGTTGACGAGTCATTAAGCCTGATTCAATCCCACCGTAGATCCGTGAAGCAAGACCCAACCCGGCCAAAAATGTCTCTTGGAGGTCGCCATTGGTTGCCCAAACGGCTTGGGCGCTTAATGCCTTGCCGCCGTCGTCCTGCAACAAAAAATGCAATAGCCAGGTTTTGTCCTCGCCTTCTGGTGGCTCTAAGCGAAAACTGGTGCGAAAGCGATCTTGGTAGTGGAGAGGGGCTTGCCAGGTATTGAGATTTTCCAGCAGACCGTTTACTTCAGCTTGGGGCAACCCGCCTGTTGGACTACTGAGCGCCTGCAACCACTGACGGGTCAACCCAGACGGGAAAGTACCTACCGCTGAGACGGGATCTCCATGGGCAGTTGCCCGTACTTGGGCATCGAGACAGGTTTCTAAAAAGTGATCGAGGACGGACAAAGGTGAAAGCGTCGGGTCAGCAGCACGGCAGGCACCCGGAAAGCGGGCCAACAGCGATCTTTGCCGCTCACGATCCACCGCACTGTCCAAAAGCGGCATCCAGCGTGCCATGGGGGGGTGGCCTGGGAGCAGACCCGGCAGAAACTTCGAGCGCACCGCAAGATCGAGAATCCAACGGGCGCATTGCGACCAAAAACGCAGATCCGCAGCGATGGACGCGTCGCTATCCCCCATAGGCAGTCCCGACAGCAGTTTCAACGTGGCAAGTGGATCCAGCCACAATCCAGAAACCTCCCAAGGTAGAAGCCGCACATCTTCCGATTGGGTGGGCGGACTGGCCGAATACACAACCCCCGACTGGGTGGTGGGCAACGTGAGCGTTAAACTACCAACCTCGGCTGGGGCGTTCAACCACTGTTCGAGAGCAGGAATATCGAGGCTATAGGGATGCAGTTCAGGGTTTTCTGGCCACTTGCGCTGTTTCGGCAGAGACTTCCAGGTTTCTCCCCAAAGAAAAAACCCGTTGCGCGGGCGTACCCAAAGACCGTGCAAGATTGCCATGCCTCTTATTCTATTCTTGTTTTTTGAGCCAATCCAAAAACTATCTGTCTTCTTGATGACGCAGGAGGGTGTGCTTAGTGGTAAATAAGGAAGGACTGTTCGAGTACCGCCCAAGATGAGGTTCTGGTTCCTCGTTTTCCCCCTCACTGTTCTGCTTGCCTTACCTGCTTGGGCAGATCCCCACGATGATCTCGTCAAAGCCCTGAGGCAGACGCGGGTTGCCTTTGGCAGCAATGTTGCTTTCGCTGCTTATCTCAAGCAGGAAGAGAAGCTTACGAGTGCCCTTGACGTAGCTTTCTATAGTCAACAAAAGCTCTCTAGCAGGAGCCTTTTGAGTGTACGCCACGTCATTCGTCAGATGCGCACCCTCGAAAAGGCATGGATTTTTCGATACACCCTGGGAATCAAAGGCATCGAATCCCAAAATGATGTCAGCTTCTACTACGCCGACCAAGAAAAGGTCAGCCAAGCATTTGTCGGCGTCGATGCTCGGATTAAATTGAGCGAATATTTGGTCGCCCAAGACCAAGAGGACGGCAACGGACTCTACGCCACCTATGCCTTCGACCGCCTACTGCGGGTCAGCCTCGACAGCATCATTCGTAATATTGACGTTTGCATCAATCGGCTGACCCGTTCCCAAAGTTATCGGGCAGGAACGAAGGGGCTGAAAGTACGGACAGGTGGTAAGGCAAAAGCATTGCCTGTGACTGGGACATTGTTGTTTGTTGGCAACCGATAGATTGGGGTGCGGCAAAGGCCACTGAAGCAACCACGGTAGAAGCGCCCATAGACTGGGTAGTTGCGTCCGTAGTAGCGCTCATCGCGCTGCTGAATATCCCCAAAGTAACGTGCCTCGTTGACCTGCTGGTTATAAGCACTTTCTGCTTGGGCAGCGGCAAGAGAATCGTAGACTACCCCAGAGTAGGTGATGCGGGTCGGTTGTGGAGCTGGTGGGCGGCTTCCAAGGCCATTTTCGACGAGCATATTCGCTTCTTCGATGCTCATAGTGCCGTTGGCAATTTGGCGCTGGATATAGCGCGGGTAGGGAGCCGCTACAGCGGGCACAGCAATCAGGAGAAGCAGGCAGGCAGGGAGGAAAGATCGTAGTTTCATGGCAAATTCCGACGCTCTTTTCATTAAACCTCAACGTACAAGGACGGGTAGCGAAACTGGCGAGAAATGCGCCCTACGGCTAAAAAGTCCCTTGGGATTGGTTCTCCTCAACTTTCAGCGCCGCCAAAGAAACTTCCCAAGCGAGGCGTGGAGAGACATAACTAAGCAGTTGGGTGCGCAGTTTTTCGAGAGCAGCAAGTTGTTGGGATTGGCCTGCCTGCCAAACAAGATGTTGAAGATAATCCACCAAGAGCACTTGGGCTTCGACGGTAAGGGCTTCATCGACTTGGCGGGCAAGGTGCAAAGAACTGCGCAGATCCAAGGGACTCTGAGACCATTTGCGCAAAGCGATGAGGAGATCCGGGGGCACAGTCGCAATCCATTCCAGCAGTTGCTTCGCTCTACCGGGACTGCCTTGGGACATGGCAATAATTTCTGAGGGTGCTTCGAGAGCGTGTTCAGCCAGAATTGTTTGGACAAGCTGGTCAGAGAGGCGCACAAACGGAATCTTTTGGCAGCGAGAAACGACAGTAGTTAGGACAACTCGCAACTCGGGGACGATGAGGATCAGTGTAGCCGCCCCCGGTTCTTCAAGCACTTTAAGCAGGGCATTGGCGGCTCCATCACCTAGGGTCTGGGCGTTTTCGAGGACAACCACGCGGCGTTGGGCTTCGACGGCAGGCCGACTCAGAAATTGGATGATGCCCCGCACCTGTTCCATACGGATCTGGGGCTGAGAACGGGGCAAGGCACCCTCGGCGAGGGCTTCACTGCGGGTAAGCAGCTTCTCCCCTTTTTTAAACGTTGGCTCGATCCACAAAAAGTCAGGATGGTTGCTGCGCACTACCCGTCCGTCCGTACACTCGAGTAAAGCGCCCGCAAAGGCGCGTGCCACCATCGCTTTGCCGATTCCATCCTGACCCACAAAAAGATACGCTGGGGCGATCCGAGCACTGACGAGGCTGCGCTCAAGAAGTTCGAGGGCTAAGGTTTGACCGAGTGCAGCAGTTTGTAGAGGCATCTAGAGAGAGGGAGCAAAGTTTTCAAGAAAAGTCTGAGCAAAGGGAGAGCGGAGGACATTGCCCACACCAAGATCGAAAGGTTCGCTGGTGCGGCTGGCGTTGGCGAGCAAGATAAAAGTCAGCTTTTGGGTAGGGACTTTTAAGACCAAGCTAGAGAAACTCTCAATTTCGCCGTAGTGCCAAACCAGTTTTCCGCCTCGATAGTTTTGGACAAACCAACCGAATCCGTAGGGCTGAGGAGTGCCATTGTTCGCAATAAACGGACTCCAGGCAAGTTCTTGGGTTTTGGCACTGACAAATCGATGTTGATCGACTGCAATATAGTACTTAGCTAAGTCGAGAACCGTAGTGATAATTCCAGAGCCAGTGTTGATCTTGGGGCCAGGGTAACGACTCGGCAACATTTGACCAGCAGCGTTAAGTCGGTAAGCATGAGCCAATTCATTGAGAGCGCCATTGCTGCTGCGTGGAGTGGTCTGCTCCATGCCGAGCGGTTCGATAATCCGGCTGACCAATAAATCTCGAAAACTTTGTCCGGAGAGGGTTTCCAGGACACGGGTTAATTTTGCGAAGTTGGAATCGCTATAGGCGTAATGCGTACCGGCAATGCCATCACCCGTATGGGAAAAGTAGTGAAGTACCCGAGGTGTATCGCCCTTCATTTCCGGGAAGAACTGGCGCATGGGTGTATTGAGATCCAATTTGCCCTCCTCCACCAGACTCAGCAGCAACGTCGAAGCAAAGGTTTTGGTGAGGGAGGCAATTGGGTAGGCCGTGTTGGCTGTGGCTGGCAACTTGTTTTCGAGATCTCGTAGCCCAAAACCATCCGCATAGATCACCGAATCATTACGAATGATTGCGACTGAGAGGCCAGGGATTTTCAAAGTTTTGCGCAGGGATTCGATGCGATCGCGCATGTGGCTGATGCGCAAACTGTCCCCTGGAGCCATCTCTGGAGCGCCCCAAACAGGCTGTGTAAAAGGCAGAAATAGGCACAGCAGCCAGAAAACAAAGGATTTCATCTCAAAGCATAAAAAGGGACAACCGCCACCAGACTAGCTTGAGTACAAGTGTGAAGACTTACAACATCACTGCGATTTCTTTCATTTACTTCCGACCTTTTGCCCAGTCCAGATAAACTCTTAGGATTACTGCATCTATGTCTTGGTGATTGTGGATAAAGGCACCTTGGTCGAATTCCGGCTACAGGGTCACCGACTGCTCGGGATCATTAGTGGCCCAGAAGGAAAAAAGAACTGGAATCTGCAAACGGCGACGGGCGGTGTTCAAACCATCCATCCTCGGCAGGTGACTTTTACAGCAACCGGTGGCCCTTACCGTGCTGCTGAACTTTCGACCTTTCTGACTGAGGCCGAGCGCCTTCAAGAAAATGCAGATCTTGGCCTCGCTTGGGAACTATTTAGCGAGTCCCAGAGCTTAGTCACCCCCGAAGAGCTTGCCCAATTGCTCTTTGATGCGACGACACCTGTGGCGTGCTACGCGGCCCATGGTCTGTTGATCGAGGATCATCTCTACTTCAAGCAAAAAGCCGAAGGCTACGAACCGCGCTCTGCAAGCCAAGTCGAAGAATTGCGCCATCAGCAGGCCGTCGAGGCACGTAAAGCGAACGAACAAGCAATGTTTGTCGAGTCTATCAATCAAGCCCTAGCTGGCAAGCCCGTTGACTGGCAAGGGAGCAGCCGTCTGCGTCTTGAAGCCCTGGACCGCTACGCGCTTTGGGGAGAGGAAGCCCCAGAACGTTCCCAGGCCCAAGACATTCTTTCCCATCTCGGTCGTCCAACCCGCCCTGAGGAAGCTGCTGCTTTGTTGGTCGGACTTAATCTCTGGAAGCCCCACGAAAATATCCCTTTGCGGCGTTCGGGCATCCCCACCCAGTTCTCGGAGGCCATCCTTGGCGTTGCGGATCAACTCCTCGAAAATCCGCCAGAGGATCTTGATACACGCAAAGACTTTGGGCGTTTGGCTGTCTACACTATCGACGACGAATCCACCCGCGAAATTGACGATGGTTTGAGCCTGGAAATTCTCCCCGATGGCGCTGAAAAGCTTTGGATCCATATCGCCGATCCGACCCGTTGGATGCATCTTGGCGATCCCCTCGACCTCGAAGCACGGCGGCGAGCCACCAGTGTTTACCTGCCAACTGGATCGATCCCGATGTTTCCAGAACGCCTTGCTACAGGCCCAATGAGCCTTGTACCTGGACAACTGAATGCCGCCCTCAGTTTTGGCGCGATCATCGCCCCGGATGGCTCTGTCGGAGACTACGAGATCACAACGTCCCTGATTCGGACTGTCTACCCGGTGAGCTACGAAGAAGCCGATCCGTTGATTGCTACCGGCGAAGAACCGATCCTGGCTCGCCTCCACGAAATTGCCCTGTTGCGCCGCAGTCATCGCCACAGTCATGGAGCCGTCACCATTGACCTTCCTGAAGCCCAAGTCAAAGTGGACGGCGAAGAAATCCACCTCGAATTGCTTGGGGATTCTGCATCGCGGGTGCTTGTCTCTGAAATGATGATCCTCGTCGGCGAGATCACTGCCCATTTCGCCACCCAACATCAAATTCCGATTCCGTTTCGCACCCAAGCAGCCCCAGACCTACCACCCCAAGAAGAACTGAACCGACTTCCGGCTGGCCCTGTGCGCGAATTTGCCATTTGTCGGTTCATGCAACGTGGCGAAGTGAGTGTCTATCCGAGTCGTCATGGTGGCCTCGGACTCGAAGCCTATGCCCAGGCAACTTCACCGATCCGGCGCTACAGCGACTTATTGGTTCATTTCCAAATGAAGGCATTTTTGCGGGGAGAGGCACCACCCTTAAGTTTGGAGATCCTCAAAGAAGTGATCGCCACCATCGATGCCGCCAACTATGAAGTCGTCCAACTAGAACGCCAATCCGAACGCTACTGGATCTACGAGTACCTGCGCCAACGCCGTACCCAACCCCAACCTGCTCTCGTCCTCGACTGGATGGGCGGCGATCCCCAACGTGCTTTGGTACTACTCGAAAATGTTGGGCTGCGTCAACCAGTGCGCTTTGATCGCCCCGTCTCTCGGGGTGAAATGGTCGATCTCAGCATCTCCCAGGTCGATCCACGCCAAGATATTCTGATCCTCAGAGAAATTCGACGATGAAGTCACACCCTGTCAGCCGTCCTCTGCTTCGTCAGTTATGTCACGGAAATATCTTTCATTGTCCTGGGTGGCAGATCCTCTGAAGAGCCCTGTAGACCAAGGGGTAGAACTGCATCGTTGTCGGCGGGTGGCTGGTCATTAAATTGCGCCATGAAAGCCTGGACATTTTCGGGCAAGTGCGCAAAGGAGAACTGGGCATCTCCAGCGGCAATGGTTGCCCAGAAGTAACGCAGATGTTCAGAGTACTGCGCTGCTTGGGTTTGGGGGATCTCAAGCGCACCACTGAGCCAACGGATCATGTAGTGGTGGCTGCCTTGAGCCATGCGTTCAAGAGTAACCTTCTGCAATTCTGGCCAGTCGGGGAGGTTTTTTATATGGTGCGTTTCAACCTGTAACTTCCCGTCTTCCCAGTTCAAAATGCGGTAGGGATGGGGGTAACTGACGAGGGAGCCGGTGGTAATTTCGTAGAGATTGCCTTGCTGGGCAATATCTTGAACGTGTAAGTGACCTGTGAACACCATGGCACTGTAGCCTTTGAGCACCTCGACGAGGGCATCGGTGGGCAAAATATAGTTGCTCAAAATGGGGTTGAGGCGCTGAAATGGTAGATGTTCCAGTAAGTTGTGATGCACCATCACCAGCCAAATGGCCTCAGGATGCGCGGCGAGGCGGCTTGCGACCCAGGTCAGCTGGGCTTGATCGAGTCTGCCAAGCACTTTGCTGCCTTCGATCACGTTGGAGTTGAGACCGATGAGTCGCACTCCAGGTAAGATTTCGCGTTCGTAGTCCAAACCCTCAGAATCGTCGTAGCCGAACTGTCGATAAAAGCTGGGAAAGTCTTTTAAGCCCAGCAATTCGGGCGAACTCTCCCAAGTGCGCGCATCGTGATTGCCAGCAATGACGTAGGTTGGAAAGGGTAGCTTTTCGAGTGTCTCCCGTAGCCACGCGTGGTTGACCTGCTCCGAATTTTGGGTCAGATCGCCGGGGATGAGCAAAAAGTCGAGATCGCAAATTTGCAGATGCTCCAGTACCGCACTGAGAGCAGACTGACTGACTTCATACAGAGGGGCACGACCGGGGTAGTCCTCAAGGGTTTCCGGCAGAGTAATGTGGGGGTCACTGAGGATAGCAAAGCGAAAATGCATGCAACTGACTCTCTAAACGCTCCTCAAAAATCTTGTCACAGAAGCGACCTATGCGGGAGGTTCCGGAACTTCTTGTAATCTGCGGCGCAGCTGGGTTGAGGGGGCAAAGACAGCCATCCATGCCCCAGGCACAACGACAGGCAGTCTAGTGCGTGGGTGTTGGTTGACGCGAGAACGCCGATAACGCCGATTAAACGTGCCGAAGCTCGACAACTGGACACTTTGGCCAGCGACGAGGGCATCGCTAATCGCATCGAGAGCTGCCTGGAGAGCGGCAGCAGCCAGTTTTTGGCTCAGACCATCGACGCGCTCGGCCATTTGCTGAACTAACTGTTGACGGTTAAGGGCTTCTGAATTTTCCATGGGGGGGTAGATAAAACAAAAAGTGGCCCGACATTGATCGGACCACACATTTTTAACTTGGGTGGGAGGCGTAGATGCAGTCTGAGGCATTCCGAAAAGCAATGTTGTGTCACATACTACAGGTGTTGCCTTCGTAATGCCTCATGGTCTATGGGATGAGCGAACAGACCTTGAATTGGGACGGTGTCAGCGTTAGCGCCCGCACTAGTGGTCAGGGAACCGCGATGATTCTGCTCCACAGTTTAGGGGGACAGAGTGATCACTGGCAGTTTGTCCAGCCGACTCTCGCTGAAGCTGGATTTCGCGTCACCGCCCTCGACTTACCGGGGCACGGCAATTCAGGATTGCCGGAGAGTCACTTTACTCCTCGCTGGATGGGAGAAGCCCTCGCCCGTTCCTTGGATCGTCCGACGATCCTCGTCGGCAATAGCCTCGGTGGTTGGGTTGCCCTCAGAGCCTACTTGTCTCGTCCTGAAATGGTTTTAGGGATCTGTTTGGTGGCCAGTGCAGGACTAAAAGGGATGCCCACCCGCCCCCCAAAAATGCGCCTCAATCCTGGGCAGAACAATCTACTCGATACCCTGCTGCAGGCTGTATTTTTTGCCCCACAACATCTCTTGCCTAGTGCGCGCGAAGCCCTCATGCGGGGCATTTTTACCCCTGCTCTGCTCAAACTCGTTCCAGATGGGTTGCTCTATCCTGCGGATCTCATGGAGATTCAGTGCCCAACATCGATCATCTGGGGCCAAGACGATCAGATCTTGCCTGTGACTTGGGCAGACCAATTTGCCCGCTCTCTGCCTTTCTACAAGAAGTTGGTTATTCCGCGATGTGGGCATCTTCCCCAGCTTGAACATCCTGAGCTATTCAATCGAGAATTACTTGCTTTTGCAAAGGTTTTTCAATGATTTCTCAGTGCATCAGTTTTGAGTAGGTGCCGTTTGACCAAAGAGCACTTTTTTGGCTTCTTCGCTCATCGGTGCTGGTGCTGAAACTGCTAATCCTTTTGCATAGGCGCGTAGAACCGCCGGACGTTCGGCCATCCCTTCGAACCAGCGTTTGAGGTGGGGAAAGTCTTCGAGTTTTTGTTGCTGGCGTTCGTAGGGCACGACCCAGGGATAGCTGGCCATATCCGCAATCGAATATTCCCCAGCCACGTAGGGGAAGTTGGCTAACTGGCGGTTAAGCACCCCGTAGAGCCGATTGGTTTCTTTGACGTAGCGGTCGATGGCGTAGGGAATTTTCTCGGGTGCGTACTGACCAAAGTGATGATTTTGGCCAGCCATGGGGCCAAGGCCACCCATCTGCCAAAACAGCCATTCTGTGACTTTGACGCGGCCACGCACATCGGTAGGCAAAAACTTTCCGGTTTTCTCGGCAAGGTAGAGCAAAATTGCCCCTGACTCAAACACAGAAATCGGTTCACCCCCCCCTTGAGGGGCTTGGTCGATGATTGCAGGCATACGATTGTTGGGGGCAATTTTGAGGAAATCGGGTTTGAACTGATCTCCAGCCCCGATGTTGACGGGATGAATCTGGTAATTGAGATCTGCTTCTTCTAGGAAAATGGTGATCTTGTGGCCGTTGGGTGTTGGCCAGTAGTAGAGATCGATCATCGCGCAAGGCTCCTGTCGGTTGCTCTTCCAACGATAGCGATTTCTTCGGCTCCGTGTCAGGCTTTCCAAGATGATTGGAGGCGATCCACAGGTTGCTCCTAATGGCTGCTTGGGACTTACTCATTGATTTTCCTGCGGCTCAGTGCAGGCAAAGTTCCGTCTCAGGGTAATGGTGATTGTGCTTTAGGACAGTTACTAATGAGAAAAGAGCCCAGAAACCTGTCTTTGTATGACCCAAGGAGGTCTCGATGAAAATCCTCGCTGCATTTGCAACTGCCTTTGTTGGACTGGCACTCATTGCCACTTCTGCTTCAGCTGACCCAACAGGAGATGGCAACTTGTTTGGTGCTGCCGAAGTCTGTGGGATCCCCACTGCAGGTATCCCTTACACGGATGGTCCTGGGTTCGAATCTGCCCGCCAAAATGCCCTACGTTCGCGACAAGATTGTCAGCAAGTCAGCTATACCGTCGGCCAATTAACGGGTCGGCAAGCGCGCGGCAACCAATTTAACTACCGCCGCCCCAACCGCGTGGCGCGTGGCAATGGTCAAGGCAGATATAATCCCCAAAGCAATCTCGCTTACGCCGCCCCTAGCAATCTCGGCAATTTGTTTGGTGCTGCTCAAGCCTGTGGGATCTCTACGAATGGCATTCCTTTTGTCGGTGGAAGTGCTTTTGAATCTGCCCGACAAACTGCTTTGCGCTCTCGCCAGGATTGTTCACAGGTTGCCTTTACGGTTTCCAAAACTGCTCGCCGTCCTTACTAGCAAGGACGGTAGGCTTCCCAGACCCCAGGGCGAAAACAAGATCAGGTGGCGGGCACGATACTCAAACGATGTTTTGAGATATTTAGAAGAACATTGGGTTTGGGCAATAAAAAACCTGGGGATCCCGCTAAAAGCTGCTTTGAAATCTTTTTGGGACTCCCAGGTTGATGCAATGGAAATCAGTTAAGGGGTGGTATTTAAAACGATTTTCCGGCCATCGGGCAAGAGGCTCAAGGAGCGCTCTAAGGAGTTGGGGCTACCGATGGATCGACCATCCCAAAACAGTTCTGTGACTGTCACCGAGGGAATATCGTTGGGCAAGGACTCTAGATCGCCTGTGGCATAAACCGTCTCCACAGCTTCGCGAGCGACATCCGGTGAGGCCGTTGTATGATCGCCAAGAATTTGAACATCGCTGACTTGACCGCAGCGACCAATTTTGTACTGAACCACGGTGTAACTATCTGGCAGTGCCCGCTCAAAGTACAGCGCGTGGTGGAGGTGCATTTCTGCAGAGAGATAGTTGTTGTAGCTAGCAAGAGACAACTGCGTCTCGGGGCTAAGGGTTTTTCTGGCGGACAACTGGGCAAGGTTTTCAGGAAGGCTAGAAACTTCCTCGGCCCAACGCAACAGTTTGCCAGGGTTTAACGTGTCGGTGATTTCTTGTTCGAGTGCCTGGTAGCCATCCCGGAATTGGGCGGGATGAATCGCACTGAACATTGCACCGGAAACGGGAGTCAAGACGATGGCAAGGCCGAGAGCCAAGAACCAATTTTGTTGTCCATGTATCATAACAATCTCTCCTAATCGAGGTGTGCCCTTCAAGAAGTAGCTTCCATGATGAATGTTCCAAAGCCGGATGTCACCAGGAAATATTTTTGTCGCCGCAATGAAGGCCGATCTTCACGAAAGACCGATCACATACTTGCGCCACTCTTCGTTGATCCCACCGCGCAGGTGCTTGGTAATTTCGAAGTGGAGGGAACTATGGGGACGGCGCGGGACAGAATTGAGGGGCATGGCGGCTTCTTTGGGAGTGCGGTTGCCCTTGCGAATATTGCAGCGCACACACGCGGTCACAACATTGTCCCATTCGTCGATCCCACCACGGGAGCGCGGAATGATGTGATCGATGGTTAGATCTTCTTTGAAGCCACAGTACTGACAGGTATGGCTGTCGCGGTGGAGGACGTTGCGGCGAGTTAGTGGAATTTCTTTGTAAGGAACAGACACATAATGTCGCAACCGGATCACCGTCGGCAACGGAAAATTCCTCGATAAAACTCGGCCATTGTGCTCCACCTGCTCAGCTTTCTCTTTTAGCAGCAGAATCACTGCCCGACGCCAACTGGTGATGTTGAGCGGTTCGTAGGAAGCGTTAAGAACGAGCACCTTCCCCATGGGCAAAACCTAGCAGTCGGGGTCGAAGTTTGCCAGATCTTAACATGTGTTGCAGTATATGAGGACAAGCAGTTGTACCAAGAGGTTCACCATGCGACTAGTACGGGTTCACTGTGATGCCCAGGGAGAGTTGACAATTGCCTGGTATCCGTTTGATCGTAGTGGCAAGACTGATTTTGAACATCCTTTACAACGTCCCTACCCGCTGGTCAGAACAGGGTTGGAAGTAGTCGGTCCAGCCACCCTCGACCTCGTCGTCGAAGATGACTACAGTCAGGTCTACACAGTGCTGGTTCCAGAAGGGGGTCTGGCACCCTGGATGTTTCACTATCTCTATGCGGCGCTCTGGGAACACATTGTCGTCGTCAAGCACTTTTTGCCCCCTGCCCCAACATCCTCAGATATCGAACGGCTCGATGCCCTCACAACGTCGGTTATTGCTTAAAAAAAAGGGCGCAGCAACGCTGCGCCCGGACGGGTTGTGTCATGAACATTTACATTGCGGCAGATTCGACTTTCTCTCCTTTGAGCAGACGTTGAACCCCTTGGAGCAGTTCGTCTTCGAGGTAAGGCTTGGTGAAGTAGCCCTTCGCACCGAGTTGGAAAGCGGTGAGGCGGTGTTTGTCTGCACTGCGGCTGGTGAGCATCGCCACAGGCAAGTGGTTGAGAAGGCGATCTTTTTGAACTTGGGCGAGGAATTCGAAACCATCCATGCGGGGCATTTCGACGTCGCAGAAGACAGCGTCGCAGGTAAGGCCGGAGCGCAACTTCTCGATTGCCTCTTGGCCGTCGCGAGCCTGTTCGACCCGATATCCGACTTTCAAGAAGGTCATGGAGAGCAGTTCTCGGACGGTAATCGAGTCGTCCACAATCAAAATCGTCTTTTGAGAGGGCGTAGAGGCTGGCGTCGGTTCAGGCATGTTTGCCCAGGGCATCAGCATGGTTTGTCCGGTGGCAATCCCGATGATCTCAAGAACATCGATGATCGGGAGAACCTTACCGTTTCCAAGCACTGTCGCTCCCGCAATACCGATTGGACGCTGGACAGGGCCACGCAGTTGCTTAATCACAATTTCCTGTTCTTCGAGGAAACCATCGACTTGGATGGCCAAGAAGGTCTCGCCGCTGCGCAAGATCACTGTGGAGGTAGAAGTACTCTGGGTTAGAGGAATGCGCTCGTTGCCGTAAAGACCAATCCGGTAGTAAGGCAACAAGTCGATCAGCGGGATAAAGCGCAATTCTTGGTCGCGCCAGAGTACGTAGGTCTGCTCGTCGCGGCTGTAGATTTGGTCGGTAGGCATCTCGACCATCTCCTCGATACCGTCGAGGGGAATAGCCACCGAGGACTGGTTGTGCAGACAGAGCACAGCCCGCGAAATGCTCAAGGTCAGTGGCAGGCGAATCGTAAAGGTTGTTCCTTGGCCTTGCCGTGAATCGATGGTGATCGTTCCGCGCATCCGGGTGAGGTGGCTTTGCACCACATCGAGACCGACACCGCGTCCAGCGATCTCAGTCACCTGTTGGGCAGTGCTGAACCCAGGCATAAAGATCAAGGGGTACAGTTCGACATCGCTCATCTTGCTAGAGTCTTCGGCAGTGATCAGTCCGCGTTCGAGGGCTTTTTCTCGAATCCGTTTTGCGTCTAGACCTTTACCGTCGTCGCTTACTGCAATCAAGGTTTGGTTGCCCTGGTGATAAGCACGAACTTCGATGCGACCCTTGGGAGACTTACCCAATTGAGCACGCACTTCCGGTGATTCCATCCCGTGCATCAGGGCGTTGGTCACCAAGTGGGTAAGGGGATCGTAGAGTTCTTCGAGGATAGCCTTGTCGATTAAGGTATCCCGGCCTTCAAGGATCAGATCCACATCTTTGCCGAGGCCAATCGAAAGGTCGCGCACAGCCCGTGGCAGGCGATCAACAATTTCGGCCAAAGGCAACATGCGAATCTGGTTGAGACCGTCCTGCAACTGGGTCGAAATATAGCGCAGTTGGCGGGTCACTTCATCGGATTCATCGGTGACAAACTCGATATCCGAAGCGACTTCTTTGACCCGGACAATTAGCTCCATAATCTCCTGGGAGATCGTATGGAAAGCCGTGTACTGATCCATCTCCAGGGCATCGAAGGAGCGATCCACATAGCTTGTTTGGCTGCCATTGGAGGGCACCGCATTGCTGCTGATCGTGCCACCAGCAGCGATCCCCAGCACAGTCTTGTCGTAGTGTTCGGCGAGACTTTGGCTGACGCGATTGAGCTGTTGGGTGCGGCTTTGGAGGGTTTCAAGAAATTGGCGCATCCGAATTTGCTGGGTTTCCAGGGAATTGCGGTTGATCACCAGTTCGCCAACCATGTTGTTGAGGCCATCGAGGAGCCGCACTTCAACCCGCATGGTACGGCGGGTACTGGGGGCAGGGGTGGTGCGTGGTGGAGCCGAAAACTGCACTTCGCGGCGCGCGGGGGGCACTGTCGGTGCAACTGGGGGCACTTCAGTTTCATCATTGACATCTGGAGCTGGTGGTATTGCCGCAAAGAGGTCACTAAGATCCACCGCTGGCAATGCTTCTGGCGTAGTGGCCGGGAGCGGTTCAGGGATTTCTCCCCCAGCCGTAAAGCGAGCCAAACCTTCCGGTGTGCCAAACAGTACCGCAAGAATGTCGTCGATCACCTTGGCGGTGGCCGGAGTTGCTGGTAGCTCGAGGGTGAGGGCTGTGACTTCCTCGATCTGTGACGCTTCAGGAAGCTCCACAATTTCGGGAATGGGAGCGACGTCTTCTTCAAGATCCGGTTGACCGAGGAGATGGCGCTCAATGCGCTGCATGAGCGGTTCAGCTTCTTCGAGGGCTTGCGCTTCAATGGCGGGATTAGGACCACCAGGCACCTGCAACTGTTGCAGTAAGCTCTGCAGAATATCCACCGTACGCAGCAGCAAACTTTCTAGGGTTTGGCTAATCGCAATCGGCTGTTCCTGGAGGGTCTTGAAGTTATCCTCCAACCTGTGGGAGACCGTGCGGATCGCTTGAAGTCCAAGCATCCCGGCTCCACCTTTGATCGAGTGGGCGGCACGGAACAGTTCTTTCATGCGCTCGCCGTCCTCGTCGGGATGGCGAAGTTCCATCAATCCCTGCTCTAGGGTATTGAGGTGGTCGCGGGCTTCTTCGATGAAGTATCCCAAAATGCGCTGTTGAGCTTCTAGCTGCATGACTCGATTCCCGAAAGTTTATTCAGCAGATTCCACTTGGAAACGGTCTGTGGCATCGCGCAGATCTTGGGCGACAAGCACCAAGCCCTGGAGCGCGTCGGATACCCGACGGGACTCCGAAGAAGTCGCCTGGGCGCTGACTTCGACGGTTTCCATGACAGCGGCCACCTCTGTGGAGGTTTTTTCTTGAGCGACGGTCTCTTCGGCAATTTCGGCGACCAATCCGTCGATTTGCATCGAAACCTGGATGATTTCGTCGAGAGATTGTTTCGCTTCTTCCGCCAGTTTGGTACCAGCAACGACCTGCTGGGTGCCCTTTTCCATCGCTTGCATAACCGCGCCAGTTTCTGATTGAATGTTGAGCACGATTTGCTCAATTTCACGGGTCGCTTTGGCCGCCCGATCCGCCAGTTGTCTGACTTCATCGGCAACGATCGCAAACCCACGTCCGGCTTCGCCGGCTCGAACGGCCTCAATACTGGCGTTGAGCGCCAACAAATTGGTTCGACTGGACAGCTGGTTGATCAAGGCAACGATCTTGGAAATTTCTTGCGTCGATTCGGCAAGGCGCTTGACCTTTTTGCCTGTTTCAGAGACCGTTTCCCGTAGGCTCAAGATACCTTGTACCGTCCGATCGACTGCGTCGCCCCCCCGTGCCGCAGTTTGGGAAGCTTGGCGGGCAACGCTTTCGGCGCGGCGGGCATTTTCGGCCACCTGTTGAATCGATTTGGTCATTTTCTGAACTGATTGGCGGCTTGTCGAGATCTCTTCGGCTTGACGCAGCGCTTCTTTGGAAAGGCCACGGGCGAAACTTTCGGAGTCAAGAGCCGCTTGGTTGACCTTTTGGACGGACTGTTTGACTTGGACAATAATCTTGTGCAAGCTGGCAATCGTGACGTTAAAGGCATCCGCAACCGCTCCAGTTAACGAAGCACTGACCTCCGCTTTGACCGTCAAGTCGCCTCTTGAGGCACCTTCAACTTGGTCAAGTAAGTGAATGATCTCTTCTTGCAGTTGCTCTTTGTCCCGCTGTTGGCGGCTCATTTCATCTTCAGCCCGACCAATACCGCGCTGAAGATCCGCAGCCATCTTGTTAAAGGTCGCCGCCAACTTGCCGACTTCGTCGCTAGACTTCGGTTCGAAGCGCGCGTCCACATCGCCTTCGGCGACTTGGCGGGCAGTGATTTGCAATTGTTGAATCGGCTGAACCACCGAGCGATTCAGGAGCCAGGTAATTGCCAGCGTTGCCGCCCCAATCGCTGCAGCGCCAAACAGTCCCCCAGCGAGGGCATTGGTTTGCAGTGAAGTTTGTTGCTCTGCACTCAAGCCACTGTTGATCACGGTGTAGTAGACTGACCCGTTCACAGCAGCAACCGTTGAAACCACCAATGCACCGATACCCATGGCCTGTTTGACACCCAAGGAGCTGTCCATGAGCCAACCACGGTTGGGGGCTTCCGTCATCGATAGCGTTGCAGGCATCGGCACACGGGTGGGTGTCAGGGTCGCAGTTCGATCGACTGGAGCCGCTTCGCTGGGATCTCCTGCACCGCTGGCCACTTCGTCGTTGCCAAAGTCGAGGTTGAATTGTTCGTTGCTTGGCACAGCACTGGCCGCTTCTTCGAGCATCCGAATGTCTTGCTCAGAGATCTTAAAGTCTTCCTCTGGCAATTCCGTAGTCGGTAAACTATCGAAGCTGTCCAAGTTAAAATTCGCAGTTTCAAAGGCTTCAAGGTCAAAATTGAAGTCGTCGTGGTCGTTACTCTCAGGTTGTTCCAGGCTATTGCCGTCAGCAAAGATCGACTCGCCTACTATTGGGTTATAACTTTCCCCTGTAAGGTCGATATCGATGCGCTGGAGGGCTTTTTGAGCCGTCTGCAAAATCTCTGGATCTGAAGTCAGTCCGAGCACCACCTCGTACTGCTCACGGGCGAGTTCCTGGCGGCCAATTTGCTGCTGGGCGGAGGCGAGCCACAAGCGCAAATTTGGATCCGCAGGACGGCTTTCAACTAAACTTCCAAACAGGCGAGCAGCTTCTTCATATTGCTCTTGGGCAAATGCTTCGACGGCTCTTTGATATTCTGTAGCAGAGACCATGGTCACCTTTCTCCTTCTACTGCGCGTGGCAGGCAAATCTAGTGGGTAAGCAGGGGGGTTTTCTGCGCCCAGCACTGGGATGTCAAAATTGCGGCAGGATCGAGAATTAGAATTTCTTCTTCCTCGATCTGGCCGCACACGAAGGGAAGTGGGCTTTGTGAAGGTGCAATCTCCTCTGTCTTGAGCCAGACCATGCCCTGAATCGCATAGACAGCAAGACCAATCAGATGTTCACCCTCTTGGATGACGATCATCGGGAAGGTTTGGGTAGTGTTCTGGAAAAGGCTGTCCTGCATGCAAAATTCCAAATCCAAAATCCAGATAATCTCGCCTCGCAAGTTGAACGTGCCAATCAGGGCTGGCGAAGTATTCGGAAGGGCTGTAATCTGTGGCGTCGAGAGCTCCACTACCTCCACCACGCCACTCGCAGGGAATGCGAATCGGGCCTTACCACCTAGTTCAAAACGCAGGTGCAAGTCCCCTCTTGGCGCATCCTCTCCAAGTAAATCTGGGGAGATAGTCGGCATTGAAACAAAATTTTCCATGGGTTACCTCAGACTTTCCCGTTAGTGCTTTTGAGTAAACTTCTGACCGTGCGAATTAATTCTTGGGCGACAAAAGGTTTACTAATATACGCATCGGCGCCTTGCTTGATTCCCCAATGCACGTCAAAGTCTTCTCCTTTGGAGGAACAAAGCACGATCGGCATTTTCGAAGTATGTGGGTTCTCGCGCAGCTTACGACAGACCTCATAACCGTTCATTTTTGGCATGATGATGTCAAGAACAACGACATCAGGTACCTGTTCTTTGAGTCGGGCAAGTGCCTCATAGCCATCTTGACAGGTGACAACATCCAAGCCGCTCTCGCGCAGAAGGGCAGAGATCATCTCCCGCTGGCTGAGGTTATCTTCTACGACAAGCACTGTACTCATCTTGCAAAGCCTCACAAAGGTCAGGGTCTAGGGGAAGTGAATAATGCCGCTTGGGGAATCAAATACTTATCGACAATATCGAGAAGTTCCCGTTCACCGAAGGGTTTGGTCAGGTATTCTGTGGCTCCAGCCATCCGAGCACGGACTCGGTCTACAAATCCGTCTTTCCCAGTCAGCATAATCACCGGAGTTGAGCGGAAAATATTCGACTTGCGCAACATTCCACAGACTTCGTACCCATCGAGACGGGGCATGGCGATATCGAGCAAGATCAAATCTGGCTTGAACGAGAAGAGTTCATTGAGCGCTTTGAGCGGATTGGCAATCGTTTTGACCTCGTACCCGCGCCCTTGCAAGAAAAATTCCACACTTTTTTGGATGGAGATGCTGTCGTCCACACAGGCAACCCGTTGGATCCGCGCCGTTGCCGAAGAGGGAGTGTTGACAGGGGGAACACCACCATCAAGACGCATCCAGCCCTGCTGTAGGTAAGGAGCAATCGCCCGTGCCACAGTGGTCACATCGCGACCCAGCAGGCGGCCTAATTGCTTTAAGCTCCACTCCCCAGTCATATACTGTTGCATCTGGGCATACACTGCCGGTGGCAGTTGCTTCTGAAGTTGCTCGTGATCGAGAATAATTGGGCGCTGCTCTACCCAGCGCACTTGGGGTTGAAGCTTTTGCCATTCACTGCGGCGACGCTCCACTTCAATGAGCACTTTGGCGAGTTCCATGGTCATCAAAAGCGGCACGAGCCCTTCGGTATCTTCGAAGATAAATGCCCCCGCTTTGAGATCAAGTAACTCAAAGAGGATTTCTTCGGTGCTCACGCGAATGATTTGCTGGGCTTGCAGCGCGGACATTTGAGCACTTCCAACCAACGCTGCCAACAGACCATATTCTGGTGCACTTGCTGGAGCATTGAGGGGAATGATACTAAAGGCTTGGTCGGGAATACCGAGGCGACCAGCGCACTGTTTAAGGCGGTCAATCGCACCAGTACTACTTGTTGCATAGACCAGTCGGCCCTTCTGACAAAAAAGAGACCAAAAGCGACTGTCGCCCGTTTCAATAAAAAGCTCGCCTGTGCGCTGATTGAGTTCGATCAGCTGCAGTAGACTGCGTACATCAATGTCGTTGAGATTACCTTGCATCTGGTGGACCGCAGGGATGGGCATCTGCCTCAGAATGCCCCGATCCTAGCTTCGTTACCACAACAAAGCAGCAAAACTTGGAGAATTTCTGTGCGGCAACTGTGCCGCACAGTCTTTTTGGAATTGCTTAAAGGATCGTGTTTGCCAAATCGCCTGCGAGGGTAAACTGAGGCATGTGAAGTCTCTAAACAGTGTAACCGTGCGCTATCTGGCTATTGTTCAACGCAAGCGATTCCTCGGTCAACAGGAACTTCAACTCTTAGCCAAAGAGTTGGGTGAATATTCCTGGAGTGCGGCGCAAGGCGAAATTAGCTCCGAACTAGTTGGTCGCTTCAGCCCTGGAACTTTGGTAATCGCCGATGTCAGTACCAACAACCAGATCCAACGCATCGAAGATGCGGCAGATCATCTTGTTGCGCTGCTTCAAAGTTTCTCGCGCTTTAGTGAAAGCTTCAAAGCCCAAGTCGAAGAAATCGAATCTTGGAAACAGTCTTTGATCTACCAGAGCCAAGAATTAAGCCGCCGCGAGGCAGAACTCCTCGTCCGTGCCCAAGAACTGGAGATGCAACTGACCCAGGTGGGCGGGATCGATCCTGATGAGATGAGTGCGATCCGCGAAGCCGCTGAAGGAGACCATTCCTTCAGTCCTTCTGCGATCAGCACCGAACAAGAATGGCTGCGCCAGCGCGAACAAAGCGTCGAATCCATGGAAACGCAGCTCACCGACCGTCAGCGCGAACTCGATCAGCAACTAGAGCGTCTGCGCGCCCAACAAGCAGATCTTCAACTCGAACGCGAAGCCCTCCAACACCAGTGGGAGCAGCAGTCCGCTACCAGCAGTAGTAGTAGCATCAGTGAAGCGCAACTCGCACAAATTCAGACCTATTTACAGTCCCTCTATCACCTCGCAGACACAAACGAAGACGGAGAGCTTGCCGAGGCAAAGCTTGCGTGGCAACAAGACTGGCAAGCCTTCACAGATACCCTCACTGAAATCTCCCACCAAGCAGCAACCCTTGAGCAGCGCCAAAAACAATTTGACGAAGAGTGGCAAGAATTTCGGGTTCGCGAAGCGGAATTGCAAACGATCAGCAGTGGCCTAGAGCAGGAGTGGGCACAGTACCACTGCCAACAGGTATTAGTAGATGCGCTACTAGCAGAACAGGAATCAGCCGCCCTTCGAAAAACCAGTGCGCAGACCGTACCTGTCGATCGCGAAAATGTCGAACGACTCCAGCGCCAACTGCGCGAGGAGCAACGCGAATACCAACAGCGAGCGAGCCTAGTGCTTCAGCAAGAAGAAGAACTCCATTCGCAAGAAACCCACATGCAGGAGTTGCGCCATCGTTTACTGACGAGCAACGGCAGTCTTTCTGCTGATGAGCGCGCCGACATGGAAGAGGAGCTTGAATTTGAAGAGCAAGGCTGCTTGATTTTGCGGGACTCTCTAAGCCAGCAACAACAGCGCCTCCAGGTTGAACAAGAAAAAATTGACCAACAAATCACCCGACTACGCTCTTTGGTCGGTAGTTTCGATGGGTCAGAGGACAACAATCTCAACCGACTCCATGAAGCTCTGCGTGCTTACCGCATGAATCTCAACCGTCGGCAAGAAAATCTTGAAAAAGATCGTCAAGCGCTGAGCCGCCTCGAAGCTGAGTTGATCCAAGCCCGAACAACCCTCGCCCAACTAAGAAGCGCCTTCGAACAGCACGAAGCAGAAAGCCAAATGCGCAACAGTGCACTCCAAGGGCAGCAGATCGAACTCGAACGCCGTCAAAGTGCCCTCGAAGCCCAGCACCACGGCCAAAGTCAGGCCAAACCCCTCATCCAAGATCTAGAATTCTTGCTGCGCAGTTTGCAGACAGGCTAGCGCTGGTGTTAGCATGATTTCTGTTGGGCACGTCGCCTAGTGGATATGGCACCTCGCTACGGACGAGGACTAACCGGGGTTCGAATCCCTGCGTGCCCATTTTCAAAACCCGCTCTTGTAGCGGGTTTTTTTTCCCGACTCGCATTATGGCTTCACCCCCAAGCGTTACGCCTGCTGATCCTATGAAGCAATGCGCAGATCGGCGAAGGGGGCGCAATAGCTTGTTCTTACCTACTCTTGGCTCTTATTCGCCCTGCTCAAGACAATGCTTCTCCGCGCCCCATGTCAGTCTGGATGCAGCAGCGGTTGACGTACTTTCGAACATGCATTGCTGCAATGCCAAACATTTCTGTATCAGGTTTTACTCCCTCAGAAACTAATTCAATATCTCTCTTCTAAAGAAAATAAAGTAACTGCATAGATCTACGGAACAACAAGGTGTTTAAGTGGATTCACTGATCAAAATCTACCATCTTAGTAAGTAGAGTATCTCTAAAAATTCTCTTGTATACCAATGTAAAAGAGTCGAATTGCCCTAGAGCTTGACAAATACATAGAAAGCAAATATTGTCCTTGCTAAGAAATGTAAATTGCTTGCCTTAATAAAAAGCAATCCCCAAAAGTCAGGGAATGATAATTTTACGGAATACTATATTTTTGCGAAGAGCAATCAATATTTTTCATGAAAGATATGGGCAAAAAGAAATATCCCAAAAGACATAAATACTTAGCTAGAGAGATGAATGAAAATGATATATTTGGTCTGCATTTATTCCTAAAGGCGTACGTGTATGCCGCAGGATAATGGTAGCCTCTTTTTAAGATCCCTTCCTAGCAACAGTCATTATCAATAGAGCGATGTGAAAGGTTAGTACAACCTTTTTGGGGGGTATCTTGGGAACACAATCTCAACCTAGCTTTTGCCAATCAAGCATAGCGATGTCATAGATCGTATGAAGTAAGCAGCTTTTAGCCACGTTTGAGCTTGTAGGATTGTCCTGTTTAACTTGGGGCTGCGGATCTCATTGTGGATTGTTGATAACAGGCACATTACTCCTGTTATCAAATAACTAGCGCAAATACGTTTGAATCTGTTTCGGGGGAAGCAATGTTGCAATTTTCCAGCAAACAGAGAAAGTTTTTTGTGCGCCCAGAAAGCTTCTTTCTGCCACTACTTTCTCTTATAGTTCTTTTAGGCATGTGCTTGCCTAGTATGGCCGCAGCGACTTTTCGCGCGAATAGTGGTGGTGCCCAATATACAAGCAGCACCACAGGTACCTGGAACGCCGACAGTAGTTACACTGGCAGTTCTACAACCTACAGTAATACCAACACAATCGCCAATACCGCTGACCCCAAACTTTATCAGTCAGAACGGTGGGGCAGTTCCTTTGGATACAGTGTCCCAGTCGCCAATGGTTCCTATACGCTCAATCTCTACTTCGCTGAGATTTTCTACACCAGCACGGGTAAGCGGGTCTTCAATGTCGCGGCTCAAGGTAAAACAGTCTTGAGTAACTTCGATATCGTTGCAGCCGCAGGTGGGGCGAATCGAGCAGTTGTCAAAAGTATCCCAGTGACGGTTACGAACGGAGTTTTGAGTGTTAACCTCACAAGTGTCGTGGGCGATGCAAAAATTTCGGCAGTTGAGCTAGTTGCAGTAGCAAGCACTCCACCTGTGACTACTTCATCAGCGAGTTTTCGTGCCAATAGTGGTGGTGCCCAATATACAAGCAGCACCACAGGTACCTGGAAAGCTGACAGTAGTTACACTGGCAACGGTTGGGGCTACAGCAATTCCAACACCATTGCCAATACTGCTGACCAAAAACTTTACCAATCGGAGCGCACAGGCAGTTCCTTTGGCTATAGCATTCCACTTGTGAATGGCTCCTACACGCTCAATCTCTACTTTGCAGAGATTTTTTACTCAAGCACCGGGCAACGAGTTTTTAATGTTGCAGCCCAAGGCAAGACCGTTTTGGGCAACTTTGACATCGTTGCAGCTGCAGGCGGAGCCAACCGAGCGATTGTCAAAAGTATTCCTGTGACGGTGACGAATGGGGTTCTGAGTGTCAATCTCACTGGCGTAGTCGCTAGTCCAAAAATTTCCGCAATCGAAGTTGTAGGAGCAGGGAGTGCTCCACCGCCGCCACCGCCTGTTCCCACACCTGTAACGGTGACGTTAAGCCCCATCGCCAATAGCTCTGCTGTCTCAGGGGTGATCTACCAGCAAGCGACGACCTCTTCCCCGGTAGATTCAGTCCTTTTCTACGTCGATGGCAGTTTAGTCAACACAGCAACAACATCCCCCTACTATCTAGGTGGTACGACCAATGGACAACCCAACGGTTATAGTACAGCGAGTCTTTCGCCAGGGCTGCATACACTGCAAGCCATAGCAACCGTTGGTAGTACGACCTACGCTTCATCGACGTTGAGCTTTACGGTTGCGCCTCCCAGTCCTACAGGCAGCCTGTATCCGATCCCATTTAGTAGCCAGTACATCGGCCCATCGCGTTCAGTCACCCAGACGACTTCTCAGGTCATGGATGCAGTCGGTGCGCCTGGATCGCCAAGCAACCCGAACTTGTCGAACTGGAGTCCAGTAACCTGGGCGAGTCCTCAGGCTGCTAGCAATTTTACAAACCAAATGGTGGCTTGGTACCTCGCAAATGGTATCCAACCGACGATCAATGCCAACGATACCCGCAGAGTCCAAGTCTACTCTGGAGTGACCTACGGGCCATCCTATGCGCCTCGTGATGGCATCGACAAAGATGCGGCAGACAACAAGCTGTTACCCAATGAAAGCGACTGGCCACATCTACGAGTACCCTCAAGTGCCTTTGGGTATGGTGGCAACCCTATGCCTTATCCCGTTATGCCCGCTACGGCAGCAGGACAACCTGGGTGGTGGTACTACGTCGGCTCTGCCTCGGAACCGCTTAGAGACGTTTGGAACCATACGCTTAGTTATGGGAATACCACCCAACAATTTACGAGCGTTTATGGCTTGGTTGGCAAAATTCGTTACACAATTCCCTCGAATTACGTACCCGTGTATCGGCAAAGTGGAGACAATGCAGCAATTATTGCTGGCCCACAATCCAACGGTGTTGGAGCGATGACAGAGTTGTACCATGCTTTAGAAGGTGGTGGTAGCTACGCTGGAACCATCGGGACGCAGTACAACAACGGTTTGCAGTCATACCCATACAAGCTTGAAGATGGTAGCAGTTCTGCTTCGAAAGAAAAGTACGCAGCAAAACTGATTACCTCTCAAGATGCTGCCAAAGTTGCAAGTGGGGAGATCAAATTCTTCGATCACCCGATTGGTTTTGCGGTCTACCAACATTTTTTTGCTGTCGTACCTGCAAGCCAAAGCCGTGACATGGGTATGGGCAGTAAAGCAAGCACTGGTTGGGGCTGGCTCCCCTACGGTGGACGGGTACGCTTGATGCTCAGTGACGATGAGATCGATGCTCTCACATCCAATCTCATGGCTCGCGCCATCGCCAAAACCTTTAACCGCTATGGTGGGGTTGCTATGGACGGGACTGGCTGGGATCAGCAGCAAGTATCGATACGTGCCTCTGTTCTCACATCAGAGTTGACCCCCTTTGGTGGCGAGAGTGCTGTGAATTCCGAACTGAACAACCTCTTTAATACTTCACAGGTCAAACAAAACTGGGCACTGGTCATTCCTCCCATGTGGCCAACCAAATAGGCCAGCAATCCAGATGCGATCAATCGCTCTAGAACCGTAAATCGGCCTAAATATCAATGCCGGGGGCTTGTCCCCCGGCATTTTCATGATCTAGGACTGCAACTTGAAGGCAAGTCACAGCCACGGAGCCAAAAAGTCGTTGGGCAAACCGACAGCACGAAAAGCACTTGCTTATCGGATGCTGCATAAAGTACTCTCAGGCCAGTTGGGTTCCTGTGCACTTCAGTCTGAATTCACCTTCTAATTCTTGGTACCGACATGGAGAACCGCTCTGCGGGCAACCGGAAGTTGCTCTTACTGCAAACTCTGCGCGGCACGGCTGCTCTATTCGTCGTTCTCTATCACGCGGGGGGAATGTCCTTGTTCAAGCTCGGAAACCCGTTTCTGAACGGCGTCTTTGGGTTTGGTTCTGCTGGTGTCGATTTCTTTTTCGTGCTGAGCGGCTTCATCATTTTCTATATCCATTCAAAAGATTTAGGACACAAAGGGCGCTTGAAGTCGTTCATCACTAAACGCCTGCAGCGGATCTACCCAATCTACTGGTTAGCTACCCTGCCACTGATTCCTTTCTATTTTCTGTTCCCTGCCTTTGGTGAAGGCTACGAGAAGAACCTCGATGTGATTGCCAGTTCGCTGCTGCTCATCCCTCAGTCCCACCCGCCAGTTCTCTCAGTTGGTTGGTCTTTGTCCCACGAGATGCTTTTTTACCTATGCTTCAGCCTAGCAATCCTGCTACCTCCCCGTCTTTCTCTAGCTCTGGCCTGGGTTTGGGGAACTGCAACCCTCGCCTTCAGCCTCACCCTCGCCTCCGGTTTTCCATCACCTAGCTATCTGGCAGACTTCTTCTTTAACGCCCGCAACTTGGAGTTTCTAGCCGGATGCTTGTGCGCCTACGCTCTGCGGCGCTGGACGCTGCCTGCTAGAGATCTGATTGCCTTTTTTGGTGTAGCGCTGTTCGCTATTGCCGCTCTGCCTGGTTATCGAGAAATGGCTCCGCTCGGGTATGTCATTGCCTACGGTGTCCCTTCGGCACTCATTCTGCTTGGCTGTGCATCAAGAGATATGCATGCCCCGCTCAAAGTGCCAGCGTTTCTCGACTACCTGGGCAACGCTTCTTATTCGATCTATCTGGTGCATTTCCCGTTGCTACAGGTGACGATCAAAGCCTTTGGCTCCCTGGGAAGGGGGAGTGTGGTCGGCGAACATGTTGTGATCTTTGCAAGCGTAGGGATCGGAATTCTGGGCGGTTGCCTGTTTCACTCCTTCGTAGAGAAACCGCTCTTGCAGATCTTTAAGCAGTGGAGTGAAAATCGTCAGAAGCTGGAGAAGCAGTTTAGCTGAAATGCCATGCACCGATCTTTACGGCTGGTACATGAGAGCGTCAGTGAGCACTCTCCTACTCTCCCTTACTAGTATTTGTTAGGATACTTTGACAATTGTGCGCCAAGCTTAATGTTGTTTCCCTGAATATGTATTGTTTTTCGCTGTAGCCGCCCTCTCTAGATCTATGGATAGGTGGTGGTGGGGATTATTGCTTCGTGTCTCTCAAATCGGCTAAGGGTGTTTGCGAAGGCGATCGGAATTTTCTCTCTGATTAGATAAGGCTGATCAGGCTATCCATAAGCTCAAATCTTCTCGTAATGCATAAAAAATCCCCAATACTGGCCTCAAGCCTGCATAAAATTTTGAACTGTATGTATATTCAGTAGAGGATCCAACAGCAATATGTTTTTAGACTTATGCTTACTATTTTTAGGCAAAGGTCTTGATCCTGGATTGGAGTGTAGATCGCGGGATATGCTACTGTTATCTCATCAAAAGCTCCTTACCTATACGGAGCAATAGTGGATGGCATTGGTAATAGTCCCTAGCTATAGAGCGCCCAAATGTCTAACTTCAATCACAAGTTACGTCCTTTTACCTATATATTTCCACTGAGAAAGTCGTTTTTTTACCAATGGGGTAATTACAGTCGAGGTGACATACTATCATCACCTACTCTCCCTCGCACAGCTCCATCGAGAATGTCCCATCTCTCTCAAGGTTGATTGCAAGAGACGACACAATATAGAAAATATCCCTACTAAAACATGGAGGTTTAGCCAATTTCAAAAATTTTTAGCCGTGGCAGGATGCAGTTGATCCAAACTTTGCCGCTACTGTTCAAACCTATCGGGGGTTCATGGGCTTTTGCAAAGCACCCATCTGTCACGTTTCTCGCCGCTTCAGCCAGTAGAAGTATGTATCCATTGCAACTGTTTTCGCTTTTCAAAGTGCCCAGTCTCAGCCAATACTTCCATTTCCAGTCGATTCTTTCCACTTCCAGTGAGTTCCTTCCATTTCCAGTGAGGCAAAGCGAATAATGAATATCACAACTTCCAAGCCGACTAAAATTTTAATAGTCGATGATCAAGCTGTATTCCGTAAAGGATTTTGCAGTATGCTCCACTCTGCAGGCAGCCCGTTCATCGTCGAGGAGGCCAGCGAAGGCCAGCGGGCAATACAGATGATTCGGCGTTCAAGACCAGATCTTGTGTTACTCGATGCAGCGATGCCCGACCTTGATGGAATGCAGGTCGTTCATCATGTCCATGAATTTGATCCATCAGTAAAAATTTTAATTGTCACCGACGTAGAAGATGATTTTCTGCTGGCGTTTCGCGCTGGCGCCAATGGCTGCATCCTCAAAAATGTTGAAAATCAAGAATTACTAAATGCTGTTGGATTAGTCCTTTCTGGCTACCTAGTTTATGGTAGGGCGATCACAAAGATCATTATCGAAAATGACCACCTCGCTGAGAAAACTGCTAAGTACAGCAAGATGGTGATGCAACTGACTGCGCGGGAACTTGAGGTTTTAAGTTTAATCTCCCAAGAACTCACCAACGCTGAGATCGCAGAGCGGTTATTTATCAGCCCCCGCACGGTCGATGCACATCGTTCAAAATTGTTGCGTAAACTCGGTTCACGCAATACTGCTGGTCTGATGTGTATTGCCATGGAACTTGGATTGGTTTTCGATCAAGAAGATGGCTCCATCCACCAGACAGCCTTACAAGCTTCCGTTGGCAATCGGAGGCACGAAAACGTTGCATATCTTAAACAGAGCATCAGTGTGGGATAAGCAAGGAGCAGTTGATCCTTGCACCTATTCCCCGAAAAGGGGCAGAATGCATAGATAGTCACGACAGATTCGATTATAATTTTCATGTACAAAAATCGTTAACTTTGATACAGAAATCAGTTTTGCAGAACTGATTTCTACAGATCGAATACTATGACTAAATTGCAGTTCTTGATACTCATTTCAAGAACTGCAATTTGGTTTTTTGGCCTGCAAAGCTTGAATTCCAGATCGATAAAACTTTTTGGTGCTATCACTAATTTGGTACAGTATTTTTACTTAGTCATGGCCAATATTTTGCACATTTTAATCGGTTTTTATTGAAGACTTTACGATGGTAAACAGAGTCCGTCGGTGGACGAATTGGCTTTTTCACTAATTGCCTCCACCGATTACTTAGTGTCATGCTGTTAGTGTGATTCAGACCAAGATAGAAAATATTGTTTCGATAGTTGACCGTCTAAAGATTGGCATCGAGCAAAGAATTACCCGGCAGGCTTGACGGTTTAACAATCTCAGCCTCCGAAATGCAACCTCTCACCCATGGAGGCCGAAGTGAGCAAAAGGTGTGAGCGAAATCGAAACCGAACCCGTGCAGGTGGCCGGCGGATTACCTGCCCGATCCACGGGTTTTGTTTAAAAAGCTGCAGTCGCAAGTATCCGATCTTTGCTGAAAATTTGGGTCAGTTGCGGGAGGGCGGCATCAGTAAACGCAGAGCGCAGCTTTCCTTAACGGTGTCCCAGACCGTGCCGCTGCAGCATGAATGGCTGGAGTCTTTTTGGTGCTACGAATGCAATGACGTGACTTGGTATCACGTGCGCAAAGTGGATGATCGCCATTTACTCCAGACAGCAACGCCTGAGCACTGGCAACGGGCGACTGGAGTCGCACCGCCGCCTGGATTTAACCCTTCAGTCAGTGAATTCAGCCAGCGAGAAGCACACCTCAGTGTTCTGCGCATCCGCTAAAAAGGCTTCCTGAAATTTTTATTTAGCCCTATTACCAAGAGAGAAATCCAATGAAAGCAGTACTGCTAGCGGGCGGGTTGGGCACTCGCCTCAGTGAGGAAACTCAGATCAAGCCCAAGCCCATGG
>JACMLN010000160.1 GCA_014379585.1 Gloeobacterales cyanobacterium ES-bin-313
CTTAGTTTTCAGACCGGACTTGCCAGAAGTCCACGCCAATCTTGCCAATGCCCTGCAGTCCCTTGGGCGCTCCGCAGAGGCAGAGAAAAGTTTTCGCCAAGCGCTAGCGATTAAATCAGATTTTGCAGAGATGCACTGCGGTCTCGGTCACGCTCTGCGCGATCAAGACAAGTTTTCGCAGGCGGCTGAAAGCTATCAAAACGCTTTGGCATTGCGCCCCGATTACCCAGAAGCCAAGCACTTCCTAGCTGTTGTCAGTGGCGAGAACCGAGAATATACTGACCCTGACTATATCGTCGCCCTTTTTGATACCTACGCCGATCAATTTGATGAACATCTCGTTGAAGACTTGGCCTACGATATTCCCCGCGAACTGACAGCAGCTATTCAGGAAGTGCGCAGCGATCTCAAAGATTTGGTTATCCTCGATCTTGGCTGTGGAACAGGTCTTAGTGGGCCATTTCTGAAACCCTTCGCGAAGACGTTGATCGGGGTGGATCTTTCAGCAAAGATGCTTGCTCGGGCTGAGGAAAGACAGGTCTACGATCAGTGCCTCCAAAGTGAAATCGTTGCTTTTCTAAGCACCCAACCTCAGTCTTCAGACCTCATTATTGCCGCAGATGTGCTTCCCTATATCGGCAATTTAGAACCGCTTTTCTCGACTAGTCTCGCAGCACTGCGCCTTGAAGGTTTACTCGCTTTTTCCATCGAGGAAGGGGTCGAAGATTATGCGCTCAAAGCGCCGAGTGGTCGCTTTTTCCATTCTCCAACTTACGTACGTACCCAATCTGCCATGGCTGGTTTCACGGAAGTTTTGGCTCGCGAGACAGTTGTGCGCACTGAGAATGGTGAACCGAGTGCGGGCTGGATATTTATCCTGCGCCGCCCAGATTAGCTCCCCTCACCTCTAGGGCAGGATATCCTTCCCGTAGACAATCGCTCCATAGGCAAAATTGGCGATGATTTGCCCTGTCACTCTGGTTGGATGTTCAATACAGAATAGATATTGATCAGGGTTGGCACAGGGGTAGTTGGTTGATCGAAGGTGCCTCCAACGCAGGCATCGGTCACATTGGTCAGGCCATATAGGCGGGTTTGCAATAACGTGATTAATCAATCTATTCACCGAAAGCCAAGGAACTGTCACTGAGTGAATGTACCCAGCGGGTTAGAGCGCTCTGTAGCGTGTGGAAACCCCAACGCTTCTGAGCCGAGACAAATAAAGCGAGCGGATATTCCTGTTCGGCAAACTGCCGCACGGCCATACTGACGCGATCCACTTTATTGAAAACTAACAACTGAGGCCCCGTCGCAATCGGTAAGCTTTCAAGGATGCGCTGAACCGCCTGAATATGGCTCAACCAGGCTGGATTGGAAAGATCAATAACATGGAGCAGTGCATCTGCCTCTGTCACTTCTTCGAGCGTAGCGCGAAAAGCATTAATTAATTGTGGCGGCAGGTCGTGGATGAAACCGACAGTGTCAGTGAGCAAAATGGCCTCACCGGTAGACAGCTCCAACCGCCGTGTGGTTGGATCCAGCGTCGCAAACAGTTGATCCGCGACGTAAGCCTCAGAATCAGTCAGGGTATTAAGAAGCGTTGATTTTCCGGCGTTGGTATAGCCGACAAGAGCGAAGACAGGTATTTCGCGATGTTGACGTTTGGAGCGCATCCGAGCACGGTGAGCCTGCAAAGACGTAACATCATCCTGCAACTTGGCGATCCGGCGGCGAATGATCCGGCGGTCAGTTTCTAACTTCGTTTCCCCAGGCCCCCGTGTACCAATACCACCACCCAATCGGGAGAGGGACTCGCCTTTGCCACTGAGCCGAGGCATCAAGTACTGCAATTGGGCGAGTTCGACCTGCAATTTGCCCTCGTGAGAGCGGGCGCGTCTGGCAAAAATATCGAGGATCAGTTCGTTGCGGTCTACGACGCGCACACCACAGGCAAGTTCGAGATTTCGGGACTGACTAGGGGTCAATTCTCGACCACAGACGATCAAGTTCGCCCCCAATTCTTGAGTCGTTAAGGCGATCTCTTCGACTTTGCCCTGACCAATCAAGGTGGAGGTATCTGGGCGATCCCGGCGCTGGTAGAAGACTTTGAGGACTTCGCCTCCAGCACTGGCAATTAGTTGTTCAAGTTCGGCCAGTTCCTCGGCCATCTGATCTTGGGTCGTGCGGGTCGAGAAACAGTCGATCAAGAGCACCCGCTCGCTATTGCTATCGACATCGCGGGCAATAATGGCGCGGCCAAACTCATCTTCGAGGTCACTTAAGAAAATATCGAAATCTTGATCCGCAACCTGATTGAGGCGTAGGGGTGCGGAGACGACCCAGCGGGCGAGGGGATCGGGAACCAAGTTGGCAATATGGACTTTTTGGACGAAGCCACTGGGAGCGGCACTGGCTTTGCGGTGCCCTTCGACGGTCACTTCCAAGACGATCAAAGCATCCAGACGCTGAAGGGCGAGGGCAGTCAGTTCTCCCCGGGTTGGGCCATTGCCTTGGAGTTGCGTGGCCACACAGCGTAAACCGCTGAGACGCTCCGCACCTTGGCGCGGCAACTCGTCGGGAGAAAATTGGGTCTCTTTGGGTGTACCAACCCCGACCCGCACAACTTGGCCGCGCCGATTCGCATAGACGCACAAGCCTGTACCCAGTTCGGCACTGATGGCGGCGAGACGTTCGGCAAATTCGACGCTCAAGAAGCGGTTCAAGGGGAACGGCCTACGGTACAGGCTGCTGAGTTGCCTGAGTTGCGCGGGCTTGAGACCTTTTAGCGAACCGTAAATCTTGTCTATGGCAGTGACCTGAAACGATGATTTGCCGCCATTATAACCAGACTGATCCCAAATGCATGTCAACTTTTTCTCGTCTGCAAAACCGTTAGACTAGGAAAACTTAGCAATTTGAATCGATCCCATGAACCTTGAACAGTATGCCTCGGTCTATCCACCCCGTTCCTTAGATCCCGGGGCGCAAGTCACCCGCATTGGCCCTAGTCCAACAGGCAAAGCCCATATTGGTACCGCTTTACAAGCCGTGATTAACCGATCCATTGCCGAACAAACCGGGGGAGTTTTCCTGTTGCGGGTCGAAGATACAGACCAAGAACGGCTTGTAGTCGGTGCTTACGAGGACTTGATTGCAGCCCTTGCCTGGATGGGATCGATTCCTGACGAGGGGGGCAAACTCGGTGGCACCTACGCACCCTACGTCCAGAGTCAACGCCTCGAAATCTATCAAGCCGCCGCCAAATCTTTGGTTGAACAAGGCCATGCCTACTACTGCTTTTGCACTGCTGAACGTCTCAAGATGGTGCGCGAAAAGCAAGAAGCGCTCAAGCAGCCGACCATGTACGACCGTCATTGCCGCAACCTTGCTAAGGATGAGGTGGAAACGCGTTTGGCAGCGGGCGAGGCGGCAGTGATCCGACTTAAAGTACCTGATCAGACCCAAATCCGTTTCAACGATTTGGTACGGGGCGAAATTGTCTTCGACTCCAGCACCATCGATGATTCAGTAATCTTGAAGACCGATGGTTTTCCGACTTACCACTTGGCTGTTGTCGTCGATGATCACTTCATGGGGGTGACGACGATCGTGCGCGGTGAAGAATGGATTCCTTCAACGCCAAAGCACGTCTTGCTCTATCAAGCCTTTGGTTGGGAGATGCCCAGAGTTGTCCATACCCCAATTCTGCGCGACATGAGTCGCCGCAAACTCTCCAAGCGCAGTGGCGATACGTCGATCACCTGGTACCGGATTCAGGGCTACTTGCCCGAAGGACTGCGCAACTTCTTGACCCGGATTATCTGGGTTCATCCAGAAGGCAAAGATGTTTACGATCACCAAGATTTTGTAAAGCTGTTCCGGCCTGAAGACCTTCCCAATACTGGGCCAGTGGTTGACATGCAGCTCTTGGACTTCGTCAATGGCCAATACCTTCGCCAACTGACCACTGCTGAACTCTACGCTGCTGTCGTTGGCTACTTGCACTTCTTGATCGATCTCAAACAAGAGATTGCCTTCGATGTTTTTGCTGCATCGGGTACATCCACCCGTTTCGTCTATACTCAAGACCAACTCGTTCAATACCTCAAAGCCTTCACGAAGGATGCTGACTACACCCAAAAAGTCCTGGCTCTAGAACCTGAACGCTTCAAACGCCTCAGCGACGTGATTTTGAACACGCCCTACTACTTCCCTGCTCTTTTTCAGCCTGCCAGTGCAGCGCTCTTAAGCAAACCTTTGGGTGATCCTGAAAAAGCGGTTACAGCTTTGAAGGAATATCTGTTGGTTTACGCTCAGTCGGACGATCACACTGCTTGGGAAGCGAAAGTCCGCGAGCTGGCCCGTACGACCAATCTTAAAGATGGTAAAGTTTTCATGACGATTCGCATCGCTGCTACGGGTTCTGAGCAGACACCTCCGCTATTTGAAATCCTTCAAATTCTGGGTGAAACCGAGGTAAGGCGGCGTTTTCAGCTTGCGATCCATTCGATAATATCGGCAGTAAACTGACTAAACGTTTTTTCGGGTGGTTGCATGGCTGAGTTACTATCACAGGCAAAACCGTTTTTAAATGGAGTTCACCATGGGACTTTTTGATCAGATTTTGGGTGCTGTTGCTGGGGCTTCAGGACAGCAAAACAATGAAATGGGTACGATCATGAAGGCTGTCAGCCAACTTAGTAACAGTGAAGGGATCGATCCGAGCATGATGAATGGTTTGCTGACGACAGTAGCCGCTCAGGTTCAAAAAGCATTGCAAAACCATCCCAATCCACAGCAAGCAGTTGCAGATCTTCAGGGAACTGAGTACAACCCGGCAACAGTCGAAGTGCTCTTTGGTGACCAACAGACTCAAGTTGCCCAGACCGCAGCACAGCAGACTGGTTTGAATGTCTCCACGATTCAAGCGATGCTACCGACCTTGATTCCAATTGTTCTAAGCATGTTAAACCAAGGTGGCAACACCCAAGGGCAATCTGGTCAAGGCAATCCACTACTCAATGCTTTCTTAGACGCTGACCGCGATGGCGATACCGATATTAGCGACATGCTCAATTTCGCAGGGCGCTTCATGAAATAAGCAGCTTTAAGTTCCCCCTTCTCAACCTTACAGAAGGGGGAAACTTAAAGGTTGGCGAACAGGATCACACAAACAGTTTTTGCAAAATCAAAAATTGCGGACAAAAATCCAAGCCCCTGGGGAATGCACATAGCTTTCTCTGGACGCATGACATGGACATATGTTCATGCTATGCTAAAGATGAACTTCCCTTGGAGTGACAGCAATGCCCGACACAGTTTTTTCTGGTGGCTGCCAGTGCGGTGCAGTGCGCTACGAAGCAACCACCCCGCCCAGAGTTGGATTCACTGGCTGCCCTTGCAGGACGACTTGCACCGCATTACCACGGGTGAAGAAGATGCCAGCAACCGATTAACGGACATGGTGAACCACCAACATCCTGACTAAGCGTGACACACCCCAAAATACGCCAAAATTGACGTACGTTACTCTTGGCGTACGATGGATTTAACGTGCAAATAACTGGGTCATGAAAACAAACCTTGGTGGCACTGGTACTCTCAATGCAGTCGTTCTTCAGGCCATGAAAACAAACCCTGGTGGCAGCCTCAGCCCAAGTGAAGTCGTTGGTCGCGATGCGTTGATCAAGCAGTTGTGGCGCGCACTTGAAAAGCAAAGTGTGGTACTGAGTGCCGAACGCCGCATGGGTAAAACTTCGATTATCAAAAAGATGCACGCAGAGTCCGCAGGCAAACTGACGGTCTACCAAGATCTAGAGAAAGTGGGAACGCCTCGCGAATTTGTCGAAAGCATTGTCGAGAGTGTGGAAGAACGCTTGAGTACAGGCAAACGGGTCGCTGAAGGTTTTCGTAGTCTCCTTCAAAATCTTCACGGTGCCGAGGTATCTGGCATCAAGTTGCCTGAAGTTGCGGATCGAGAATGGAAAGTTTTACTGGTTGCCATTATCAAAGATTTGGTCGCGAAGCCTGGAGGAACAGTCTATTTCTTCTGGGATGAGTTGCCGCTGATGCTCTATAAAATCCAGAAAAATAGTGGCGAAACTGTCGCCATGGAAATCCTCGATACCCTCCGTTCACTGCGGCAAACCTACCCACTGCTGCGGATGGTTTACACAGGTTCTATAGGACTACACAATGTTCTCACTTCATTAAAACGCGCAGGCTATGCCAATGCGCCAATCAACGATATGAAGAAAATAGATGTTCCAGCTCTTCAGTTGATCGATGCTGAAAACCTGGCTCTACAACTGATCATGGGGGAGAATATTCAGGTTGCTGACCCACAAATAATTGCGAAAACAATCGCTCAATCCGTGGATGGCATTGCCTTTTATGTACAGCACGTTGTTGATCGTCTCGCGAATTGGCAGGGCACAATCGAAGCGAAGACGATAAAAGATATCGTCAGCAACTACCTATGTGACGCGCAAGATCCACTGGACATGCGCTACTTTCAAGAACGCATTAAGACTTACTACTTACGCGAAGAGGTTTCCCTTGCCTATGGGCTATTAGATATTCTTTCTACAGAAACAGTGGCCATCTCCTTCGGCAATCTTGCCAATAAGTTGGCTTCTCGAATGGCCATCCACGATCTCGAAGCCATCCGTAGCATGGTCGAACTTTTGCAACTCGATCACTACATCCAGCAAAATCCTGAAGGGAATTACGCTTTCCGTTTCCCCCTCATTCAGCGATATTGGAAGCTGAACCGAGGATTGAGCCATTGAATAAAGCCTTTCTATCGCGCTTCACCCCAAGCTTGATGTCTCCAGAAATGTTGGAGGCCATTTTTGTTCAGCGCGAAAAACTAGCCCAACGCACGGTCGATCAAATTCGAGACAGCGTTTTAACGCAAACCAAGCACTACTCCTTGCTGGTTGGCCCTCGTGGTATTGGGAAAACCCATTTTGTTTCCCTGATTTACTACCGCATCAAAAAGTTAGAAGAACTGCAATCTCGGCTCGTGATTTCTTGGCTCCACGAAGACGGTTATGCGATTGGTTCCTTTCTGGATCTGCTGTTGCAAATTTTTCAGGGCATTTTTGAAGAGAACAAAGACAAAGCTTTGCAGGAGAAAGTGAAGGCTATTTATTCCCTCTCGCCCCAAGAAGCAGAAGCCGTTGCACTGCGACTTCTCAAAGAATACTTGGATAAGTGCACATTGCTTTTGCTCATTGAAAATCTCGATGAAGTTTTCAAAGGTCTTAGCGAAGAAGGCCAACAAAAACTGCGCTCTGCCCTGCAAGAAAACAGCTTTTGCACGATCTTGGCCACCTCACCCGCACTCTTCAACGGGGTTGCATCACAAACGCTTCCTTTTTATGGATTCTTCCGCATTCAACACCTCGAAGGTTTGAGTTTAGAAGAAGCAACCAACCTCCTATTGAAAATTGCTGAAGCCCAGGGCAACGAAGACCTCTCAAAGTTTCTAGCCACAGGTCTTGGCGAAGATCGTGTACGGGTTGTTCATGAACTTGCCGGAGGAAGTCATCGCGTCTTCGTCGTCTTTTCACAGTTTCTCACTGAGAAAACCCTCGATGAACTCGTCAACGCTGTGATGGAAATCCTCGATGACTTGACACCCTACTATCAAGCTCGGATGTCCTACGTTTCGCCCCAACAGCGCAAAATCATCGACTTTCTGGCTAGCAGGGGAAGACCCGTCCCCGTCAAAGAAATTGCCCAATATTGCTTCATCACAAACCAAACTACTTCCAGTCAACTCAAAGACCTTCAAGAAAAAGGCTATGTTTCTTCAGAATCTTTAGGCAGGGAATCCTGGTACGAACTACGTGAACCCCTGATGCGCCATTGTTTGGAAGTCAAGAAAAATCGCGGCGAATCGGTGCGTTTGCTTGTTAGCTTTCTCCGTGGTTGGTACACACGCGATGAGTTGGAAGGCAAGATCAAAGGACTACCGGAAAATTCTTTTTCAGACAGAGAATATTTACAAAAAATGGCTTATGGGTGGGATATTTTTCCTCAAAACCCATCAGCATCCTTGGGAATGATAGCAAAGAAAATATTGAAGATTTTTGAGGATTTAGCTTCCAAAGAAGCACTTTTGGAGATGGTTTATTGGCAGTCTGTTTGGACTGAGTTAGGCGAGAAACACGATGAGTTTCAGATTCCATTGCGCTTGATGAATGCGGCGGTTCAATTTCTGAAGGGCAATCGCAATAAACGAGCGCTTATGGAGTTACCCATTGAAGAGCGCAGAATTGTACGAGAGTGGTTCAAAGAGAAGCCTAAGTGAAGTGGGTACTTTGTAGGAAAGGGAGTTTGGAAAAATGGACAGAAACTTAGTCACAACAACCTTCGAGTTGAGCGGGTACGAGATCGTTCAGCATCTTGGGCTGGTTCGCGGCATTATTGTGCGGAGCCGTAGTGTTTTTGGCCAGATTGGGGCAGGATTGCAATCGATTGTCGGTGGCAATATCTCGCTCTACACGACTCTTTGTGAGCGGACAAGAACCGATGCCTTCGATCAGATGGTCAAGAATGCAACGGGTGTGGGTGCCAATGCCATTCTGGGCGTGCGCTACGATGCCACCGAGCTTGGCCCTGGAATTACTGAGGTACTTTGCTACGGCAGTGCAGTGGTGGTCAAACGACCTTCGCCCTCAAAGTGAGCCATTTTGTAGCCCGGATAAAGCATCGAGTTGGGTTTGAAGTTCACCGACTTGTTCCTGCACCTGTTTTTGGCGTGACCAAAGGGCAATCGGATCAGGCAGTTGATCCAGTTGTCCAGCCAAGGTTTCAGAGCGAGCCAGGAGCCATTGAGAACGCACCAGCCGATCGATGTCCCTAGCCACAGCCAAAACTTGTTCTTCCAAACTGCACACTTGGGCGAGGGCACGCTCAAACAGTTGCATACGATCTGCGCTCAATGGCTGGGCACGGTTTTCCTGAAGCACTTGGAGATAGTCGAGTCGGCGCTGTTCGAGTCGGCGCGCCTCCGCCCGCAGATGCAGACGTTCGACTAAGAGTTGGGCATTGGTTTCTAGCACTACCGCTTGGGGATAACTTTTGTCCCCTTTGATCGGTTTGAGGGATTCGACGATCTGTTCTTCGACCCGGTAATCGATCCGATCACCAAATACCTGCACCTCCAGAAATTCAGCCCAACCCTGGCGAATCGAAAGCACCACCCCGATCACTTCCGGTCGGTCGCGCAGACGGGCAACAGCCATGGGCTTGAGGCGGTGGAAAAACATCGTATTTACCGTGAGTATCTTTCCAGTCTATGAGGAGAAGGAAAGCCCTTAGAGAGAGCTTCAGACTGCAAAACAGCACTCTACGAGAGAGGCAGCCCATCATTGGTGTGTGTCATGATCGAAAAAAGAATGCACGGATACGATGCGTCTGATCCTAAATGGCAAATCTGCTGAAAATCTCGCAGTTCGAGAAGCGGTCTCTTCGCTACGGGAGTCTGGCCATTGCCTAGAAGTAAAGGTCACCTGGGAAGCTGGAGATGCTGAACGTTTTGCTGATGAAGCGCGGCGCGAAGGAGTCGATACAGTGATCGCTGGGGGCGGCGATGGCACTGTCCATGAAGTCGTCAGAGGTCTTTTTCGCGCAGGTGATTTTCCAAAAACAGCCCTTGGTATCTTGCCCCTGGGAACTGCTAACGATTTTGCGACGAGTTGCCAAATCCCTTCAGATCCACTCGCTGCTCTATCGTTGGTTGTCGAAGGCAATTCGGTGCTGATTGATGTTGCCAAAGCAAATGAACACCTATTTGTCAATGTTGCAGTCGGTGGATTTGGTGCAGAAGTAACAGCGAGTACTCCCCCAGCGCTAAAACGTCTCCTCGGCGGGACTGCCTATTCGGTGATGGGATTGGTCACTGCTCTCAAGATGCAACCTTATCAGGGCAGAATTATTAGCGCTCAGGGAACTTTAGAAGGTGGGGTAATTCTACTCGCGATTGGCAATGGGCGGCAGTCGGGAGGCGGATACCAAATTACACCAGCGGCCTATCTCAACGACGGTTTACTGGATATCATGTTTGTCCCAGAGTTTCCGAGTTCAGAGCTTGGATCGGTGCTCAACGAATTGCTCAATCCTGAACAAACAGAAAATCGCTATGTCTACTATCAACAGCTCTCAGCTTTTGAGTTGCAATTGAGTATTGAAGCACCGATGAACTTTGACGGAGAACCCCAACAAGTGAGTACCCTTCATTTTGAAGTGCTCAAACAACAGTTGCCAATTTTCTTGCCACCAAACATCCCGATGTTGTTATGACATTTGTGCCCGAACTTTCCTTACCCTTACGCACTTGAAAAGAAGCTTAAGAAAGATTTAGCACCACAAGCTGACCGGTTTCGACCTCGAGCTTTCTTGCACAATTGTCTCCTTCGAAGATCAGTTGCAAAAATCCATGACTGGCAACTTGAGCCTTGAGTTTACCGGAATTCTTCGCTTGACCATCACTGCGGAAAGAAAAGTGGTGCCCAGCGACATTCACTTCCCAAGTTTTTGCCTTTACCCAATCTCCAGGAATGTTTGTGATCAAATTTCCAAAGCGGTCAATAAACTGAATTTCGCCGTGGATATTACTTTGAACATAGTTGGCGAGATCGACTGAGATCCGAGCTAGGGAATCAGGGGCAATCGACGCACCCAAAGAAGCAAGTTCCGCGCCACTAGCAAGAGCTGCCGCCGCCGGAGCAAAGACATCCCGTCCACGGAATGGTCGATAGGGAACTGAGGGTGTTACTAGTTCCACCGCTTCGAGGGCTGGTTCTAGATCCAGAACGCCATCGAAAAGACCATTGTCTGGGCCAACAAAAAAATAGTCAGCGGTTCTAAATGCCACACCCCGCGTCATCGCCTCAGATCCCGGATCAACGATGGCAAGGTGCACGGTATCTTTTGGAAAATTGTTATACGCAGTCATCAGCTCAAATCTTGCCATAAGCAAATCTTGAGGACGAATAAGATGAGTAAAGTCGATCACATTCACATGGGATGCATGTTTGAGCAACACGCCCTTGATCGCGCCAACGGTGCTACTCTCTAGGCCATAATCACTAAGAAAAGTAATAATTGACACGATATCTTTCCACTTGGTTATTTCTTGATCATAGACAAAAAGCCAGAGAAAACATTACGGTGTTCCGTACTCTTTGACGGGCGAGACTGAATGCGCATCAATCGCTTTGAAGGATTTTCCATCGCACAATGTTCATTGGCATGTCAAACCAAGAGTTGTCTTTAGGTAGCACAGATAAAGTAATGACTCGTCCGATGTTGGGATCGGCTTCGATCCACTGATTGCCGCCGAGAAAAGCCATGATGTGGATTCTGCTACTCGTGACAGCGAGATCACCTGATTTCCCCAGAGTACCCAAATTGCACCCCAATTCAGTGGCCTTGAGTTGAGTTGCCTCTAGCGGTATTTCGGTGATTGAGAGAAATATGGCGAACTGCATTAGGGGGCAGGGGCAAGCCCCGCCCCCTAAAACCCCGCCCCGTGGGGGACAGAAGCCTGTCCCCCACACCCCCTTGGCAACTTTTACGGCTTGATACTTGGAATTGCATCGGACGCTCCGCGTGGTGATGCGGAATTGGAGGGGGATTGGTAGAGGTTTGGGTTAGCTATGAGGGGCGCATTGGATTTTGATGCCTCAGCCACTCATTCCGATGACGAATCGAAATGAACTCACGTAGAAAATAATTTATGGTCTGTACAGAAATCAAAATGCCGGGAGTAAAAACTCACCGGCATTTGCTTTATTTGGTTGCGGGGACTGGATTTGAACCAGTGACCTTCGGGTTATGAGCCCGACGAGCTACCAGACTGCTCTACCCCGCGTCGGCTTACCCAACATAACAGACTAGGGTTCCGAAGCGCCACTGTTTTCGAGTTCTAGTGATAACTGATAGAGTTCGCGGCGTGGCAAACCCGTCTGCTGGGCGAGTTGCTTGCACGCCTCAGATCGAGAAAAACCCGCTTCAAGTAATTGACGAATCGAAAGTAAGAGCTGCGCTTGGCTCGGTGGTTCAGGACCGCTGGGGGTCGCTCCAGCCAGCACGAGCGTAAATTCGCCACGGGGTGCTGTGGATTCAAAGTAGGTCAAGGCTTCAGCGAGGCTCCCTACCCAGACCTGTTCGTGGATTTTGGTCAATTCTCGACAGCAGGTGATTTGACGGGTGGGTTCCCCAAGGGCGATCAGATCTCGCAGAGTCGAAAGCAACTTGTGGGGTGCTTCAAAGAGAACCACAGGACGGAGTTCTTGGGCGAGGGCGGCTAGACGTGCTTTGCGCGCAGAACCCACAGGCAAAAAACCTTCGAAAATAAAGCGATTGTCCAGAGTGCCAGCGAGGGCAAGGGCAACAGGGAGAGCACTGGCTCCTGGAATGGCAATCACATCGATCCCCGCCCGTCGGCAGGCAATCACCAGTTCAGCACCAGGATCGCTGATACCGGGCATGCCAGCATCGCTGATAAAGGCAATGCTTTCACCAGACTGAAGGATGGAAACGAAGTGAGCCGCCCGCTCAGGCCCGCTGTGGGCGTGGAAACTGAGGAGCGGCTTGTGAATATCGTAGTGGCTCAGTAGTTTGCGAGAGTGCCGCGTATCCTCGCAGGCAATGCGGTCGCATTCTTTGAGGATACGCAGGGCACGCAAGGAAATGTCTTCGAGATTCCCAATCGGTGTCGCAACGAGATAGAGGGTCAGAGGGTTTCTTCCTCATGGGTATTTCCATTGATCAGATGACCGACCACACCAGGCGTCGAAAGCGGACGGAAGGGGTAGTGGTGGCCATTGTTGCTGGAACGTGGTGCTTTTTGAATCTCATCCTTGATCTGTTCGAGATCGACATAGCGGTCAGCAACATTGATCAGCGAATCGCTCGTCATCGAACGCAAGCTGACGACTTCAACCCGCACACCTTTGTAGGAAACAGCATTGACCGCATACGCCAGATCCCCATCTCCAGAAACAAGAATTGCGGTGTCGTAGGTTCCGGCTAAAGAAAGCATATCGACGGCAATTTCGACATCCAGATTCGCTTTTTTAGAACCATCTGGGAGCTGCACTAAATCTTTGGTGATCACTCTGTAACCGTTACGGCGCATCCACAACAAGAAACCCTGCTGCTTTTCATTTGCCCGATCCACGCCTGTATAAAAGAAGGAGCGCAAAAGTCGGGAAGAGGCAGTCAGACTGACCAAAAGTTTGGTGTAGTCAATTTCAATGCCTAACTGAAGGGCAGCGTAAAACAAATTTGAACCGTCGATGAAAATGGCAACTCGTCCGCGCATATTCAGCTGCTCTTTGGTGTAAAGACCTTCAGTGTCAAGGTGTGTCATAGTATCCTCTGCATGTGATAAGTGAACCAAGATTCAGGCGCGCAAATAGGGACAAGATAAAGTCCACAAAAATGAAGCAAATCCTCTAGCGCCTGAGCAAGAAAATTTGTCAAACAATATATCTTGGGAGCAGTAGTCCATCCCAAAAAAAATTTCAAAACCCAAAAATCCGAGAAACGCAGACACGCGTGTAGACGCACAAACTTTCCCTTTGGACGCGGAAGCCATTGGCTTCCCAAGGGGAAATGAAAAAAATCTAACAACTGGGTTGTTTGTGCATAACCCTGCAAGACATGATCCTTTCGACCCAATGTGGGACAGTGCAAACTCGATACAAACGAGTACGTAAATCATACACGACAGGATGTATCAGATTGCGGATAAACAAAACACTTAAGCTTGTCAAAAGCTTTCAGCCACCGATTTGCGACATAGTGCGTCCGTAGCTGCCAGCCACTCCCCGTTCACGATCCTTAAAATGAATATCCGCTTTTTCGCCCAGTAGCTTTTGCACCTGCTGACGCAGAATGAGGGCACTCGCACCTGACCTAAGACTGGTTTTAAGATCAATTTGATCGGATTCGTTCAGCAAGCAGGGTCGCAACCAACCATCGGCGGAAAGGCGAACACGATTGCAGCGCTCACAAAAACATTCGGACATCTGGGAGATAAAACCGAGGGTGCCTTTTGCTCCAGGAATTTGAAAGATATCGGCGGGGCCATTGCCATAACATTCCCCCGATCCCAGGCCGAAGCGCTCACGGATTCGCCCACGGAGCGTCTCTGAATCGACCCAACCCTTTTCTGCAAAATAATCACTGTTGCCAATTGGCATGAATTCGATAAAGCGTATATGCCAGTTGCGATTGATCGTCAAGGCAGCAAGGTCTGGAACTTCGTGATCGTTCACGCCAGGGAGGACGACAACATTCAATTTCAACGGATCGAAACCAACGCGGTGAGCCGCTTGAATTCCTTCCCACACTTTTTGCCAGTGCTTGCGACCCGTGATTTGCTCAAAGACCGTTGGATCTAACGAGTCGAGGGAGATGTTGATACGCCGCAGTCCAGCCCTGTAGAGATCATCCGCCAACTCAGAAAGTAAGAAGCCGTTGGTGGTCAAAGAAACATCCTGCACACCCGGCAAGCCGCAGAGTGCTTTCACGAAACCGACAACGCCACGTCTTAGCAGTGGCTCTCCACCCGTCAGCCGAAAGCGATCAATGCCCAATGGCAAGAAGACCTCTTTGATCAGGCCAAGCAACTCTTCGTAGCTGAGAATTTCTGAGCGGTGGAGATAATCGATCTCGCTACCGCTAGGCATGCAGTAGCTACACCGAAAGTTGCAGCGATCCAGCAGAGAAATGCGCAGATAGTTGACTGTGTTCATTGGCTCTTCAGCAAGTAGCATCTTTAGCCTAGCCCATAGATCTAGACCGGCTCGACCCGCATCAAGGCTTGGCCAAACTCGATCGGTTCGCCGTTCTGAACCAAAATTTCGACAACCCGACCACCGACATCGCTCTCAATGGCATTCATCAACTTCATCGCCTCGATGATGCAGACGGTCTGACCAATCCGAATGGTGTCGCCGATCTCGACAAAGTTGGCTGCATCGGGCGCAGGAGCACGATAGAACGTGCCAACCATGGGAGCATCAACATTGAGCGCCGGCTTCTCTGGTGGCGGTGGCGGCGGCGGTGGAACCGTTGGGCCTGGGGTCTGGATTGGCACAGAAGCCACCGCAGTCGGTGTGGCTCCAGGGCTGGGAACCACGACTGCTTTGCCCCCTTCCTTGCGAATGGAGAGCTTAAAGTTTTCGGCCTCAATGGTGAGTTCGGTGACATCCGTTTGGTTCAGGATGGCAATCAGTTCGCGGATTTCAGAAAGATCTATATTCACGGTTGGCTAGTTCTCACGACCAAGGTAGGAGTCGTCACGGGTGTCAATTTTCAGCTTTTCACCGACACCGATAAACAGAGGCACCATTACAATAGCGCCTGTTTCAAGCTTGGCAGGTTTGGTGGCATTGGTGGCAGTATCGCCCTTAACGCCAGGATCGGTTTCGACGACTTCGAGGACAACGGTGTTCGGCAAGTCTACTCCGATGATCCGTTCGTTCCACTTCAAGATCGAAATCGTCATCCCTTCTTTGAGGTACTTCGCTCCATCACCGACTGTTGCGCGGCTGACCACTTCTTGTTCGTAGGTTTCCATATCCATGAAGACGCACTCGTCGTCTCCTTGGGGATAGACATACTGAAAGTCGCCCTTTTCAATGACGGCCTGAGCCAAACTCTCTCCAGCCCGGAACGTGCGTTCGTTGACGTTGCCGCTGATCACATTCTTGAGCTTGGTGCGCACGAAGGCCGCACCTTTACCTGGCTTGACATGCAAAAACTCGATTACGCGCCAGACTTGGCCATCCAATTCGATGGTCGTGCCAGATCGAAAATCGTTGCTGGAAATCATGCCGTAGATCCTGAGGACAGTTACTAGTTAAGCACAATTGGGACCCAACTCACCCGCTGCCACCAGATGGAGTAGTAGCGAATCGTAGGCTTCTTGACGGGGAAGGGAAGCAATCACCTGAATGCGGCGACGGGTCGTCTGCACTTTTTCGTTGCGCTTCGGGTTAAATCCAGTTTTGGTGTAGACTTCCCAAGCCAAACCGACCCCATGCACTTGCCAATCGGGGAGCGCTTCGACATCGATGCCACGGACGGCGAGGAGATCTTTTTTGGTGGTCGCCGATTGGCCTTCGAGGAGTTGGGTGGCACGATGGCTGTCCATGCCTTCTTGGCGCAACGTCCAGTAGCACCAGTTTTGCAGGGCATTGCGATTTGCGTCGGACTGTCGCCAGCGAAAATAATCGACGATACTTTCGGTATCGACACCCATCCAGATCCGACTGTCGAAGTGAACTGCTTTTTGGGCAGCAAGGGAAAATGTCGCACTGGCAAGTCCCGCTGAGATAGAGACAATCTTTTCGACACAGCGATCAAAAAGGTTCCACTCTGGCCGAAAAAGCACGGAGATTTCATCGCTTTGGACGTAGGCGTAAAGTCCCTGCATCTCTTCGAGCAGGGCGCGGGCGGCAGCGATCATGCAATCTTGAAACTGGGCATCGAACGGTTTTTTGAAGTGGGTTTCACTCAGCCGCGAAAAACTCCGTCCATCGACCCGCACGATGCACCAAGCTCCCGGCAAAAGGCGCAGACTGTGAAAATATTCTTGGCCGCGCATCCGGGCTTCGAAATGTTCGCTATCCATGGACACACTATAGTCTGGGTCCGTTTTCTGGGCTTTTGATCATACGTATTTTTTCAAGTCTCGATGGATTTTGTCGAAAGTCCAACCTGTGAACCACTTCCAGTCTTACCAACGATATAGGTATTAACCTCTACTTTGCCCAAGCGAAATACTTGCAGTTCTTCCAAATGCTCTGTAAGCAGTGCTTTCACACGCTGGTAACGTTCAGCCGTTTTCTGGGCAGGATCGAGCAGTGGCTCGATAAACTGTTCCCAAGGGATCACTGAGGCTGGAGTACTTTTTTTCATTCTTGCTTGGGCAACCACAGCTTGCAGCGTCAATGGCTCTGGAAGATGCCAGAGGAACACAGAGAAGGGATAGTCCGACTCGCTCATATACAACAAGCCGTCTACCGCCTCGGTGAGCAGATTGACCAGTTGTTGATCATCACTCTCGGGCATAGGCGCTCCTAGGGTGTAGATTGACTGGACATTGCCGGGGTGGATTGGGTCGTCGTTGCCGGGGTGGAGGCGGCAGGAGCAGGAGCGACTGTCGAGATGACTTTGACCGTAAGCATTTTGTCGCCAACGCTAATTTGATCTACCACTTCCATGCCTTTAGTCACTTTCCCAAAGACTGCGTAGGATCCATCCAAAGAAGGAACATCGGCGAGTGTGATGTAGAACTGCGATGAGGCGCTGTTGGGGGAACTAGCGCGCGCCATAGCGATCACGCCTCGACGATGGTTGAGCACGGGTGGCTTTTGCATGGACGCTCTATCGAAAGTTTTGCCGTACACAAAATCGCCTGGTTTTCCATCCTTGCCAACAGACCGAATTTCGAGGGGAATATCGCGTTCTTGTTGGGTTTGAGGATCGATAAACCCACCATTGCCGTTGCCGAGTGGGTCGCCACCTTGAATCACAAATCCCGGTTCTACCCGATGAAAAGTGAGGCCGTCAAAGAATTTCCGATTTGTAAGGTCAACAAAATTGCCCACGGAAATGGGAGCATTCGCCCCATCTAGTTCGACGACGATCTTGCCTTTATTCGTATTGATCTCTACGGTCGCTTGCCCTTCAAACTTGGGCAAATTTGCGGTGACCGGAGCCGCCTCAGCGCTCGGCTGTTCGCTAGTCTTGCTACAAGCAGTGAGGGTGAGGGAAAGACCGAGGGCGAGGCAGGCGATCAGTTTCGGCAGGTTCATCACAAAATCCCAGAGTTCTAACACTCTATTCTAAGAGGCTCGGCAGTCATCTGGACTACAGCGGATCGGTCATGTCCAACATGCTGTTCAAAGAAGTGGCTGTATTGAAGACCAAACTGTTAAGAAGCCAGTCAAGGGCTTGCTCTTCAGTCGTTCCTGGTGCGTACATTGGTAAATTGTTGCGCACTGTCTGTTGCAGTTCTTCGAGGGTCTGGGTGCCGCCATTGCGACGGTACTGTTCGTACTTTTCGTTCATTGGTTCTCCTCCGTCCTTGAAGCTATCCTTGCACAATTTGAGACGATTTTCCGCTGGGCAAGACAAGATACTCTAGACCCAGGATTTTTGGTTAGGTGATCAGTGAAATTGCGTTTGCTTGTAGTGGGACGGTTGCGTCAAACGGGATTTCAATCCGCTGCCGCTGAGTACCTTCGCCGCATCGAAGCCTACTTTCCCTTTGAACTTGTCGAAATCCGCGATGGCAAACTTAAAGACAAAGAAGCAAATCTGGCGAAAGAAGCCCAAGATGTACTCGACCAAGTGCGTCCTAGCGATCAGCTGATTTTGCTCGACAACAGAGGGAATCAGTGGGATAGCCCTGGATTGGCCAAATGGCTTGAAGTCCATGAGTCCGAATCCTTAGTTTTTGCGATTGGCTCTAGTTATGGGTTCGCCCAAGCCGTCCGAACACGGGCAAATCATTTTTGGTCTCTTTCTCAGTTGACCTTCCCCCACGAACTTGCGCGGGTCATCGTCCTCGAGCAACTCTACCGGGCTGCGACGATTCGTTCAGGACACCCCTATCACCATGGTTAACGACGGAGAAGTGAAAACAGCTTACTGCAAGGTTTTGCGGCCATTGTGCACGATCTGTAACAACTGAGCAAGGTTGCCTTCGAGGTTACTCAGCATTTTTTCAGCGTACTGATCCGCGCCAGATTGGACTTCTTGCGCCTGCTGAAGGGCTTCTTGGCGAATTCGCTCTGCTTCTGCCGCAGCGTTGGTCAGCAGCGCATTGGCTTGGGCTTGGGCTTGTTGGGTGATCTGATCGGCGGCAATCCGTCGCATTGCTTCTTGCTCAGATTGTTCAAGCAATCGCTGGGCTTCTCCGGCTGCCTGGGCAAGCAACTTATCGCGAATCGCGTAGACCTGCTCGGCTTCCTCGATCACTTTGGGCAAATTGATCCGGACTTGATCGAGGACATCGAGAAGCGCCTCTTCACTGACCAACGTCTTGCCTAACAATGGAATCCGAAAAGAGGAAAGAATCAGGTCTTCGAGTCTGTCTAGTTCTTTTTGAATATTCATTAGATTTCCCCTCGCACGCTGTAGCGCTCGCTGAGTGCCACTTCGATATGACTAGGAACCATATGGGAAACTGGGCCACCAAGGCGGGCGATCCCTTTGACCAGGGAACTGCTCAAAAAGCTATGTACCGTCGAAGTACTTAAAAATAATGTCTCGATCTCAGGAGCGAGTGTACGGTTCGTCTGCGCCATTTGCAGCTCTAATTCGAAGTCGGAAACTGCTCGTAAGCCGCGAATCAACACCTGTGCACCACGCTGACGAGCAAAATTTATGGTCAATCCATGAAATGTATCGACCTCCACCCTGTCGAGATGTGCAGTCGCTTTTTGAATCTGGTCAATGCGCTCTTTGGTACTAAAAAGGGGCGATTTATCGGGATTGGTCAAAATTGCCACAACCACACAGTCGAACAGCCGAACAGCCCGCTCGATCACATCAAGATGGCCATAGGTGAGAGGATCAAAACTGCCAGGGTACAGCGCAATCAACGATTTAGCCTAAAAGTGGTCTTATTTTAACTACACCCAGAGGACTTTGGAGAATACTTTCCCCAGTGAGGAGGGTATGCACCGCCCAATGGGGGTCTGTTTCAGGATAGTCTCTGCGGTAGTGCGCTCCCCGCGATTCGGTGCGAAAAAGCGCCGCATTGAGCAGCAATTCGGCCACAAAGACTAAGTTTCTCGTCTCAAGGGCATTGCGCCCAACCGTCCAATCGCTTTGCTGTACCAGATGTTTCCAGGCCCGGACGGTTTCGAGGGCAGCAGTCAGTCCTTGGTGATCACGAATAATTCCACAAGCTTGCCAACACAACCAGGGCAGTTCACTGCGAATGCGATCCACAGTGGCAGGATCGCAGGGTTTGCCGAGAGCCGTTGGTCCAAAGTGGACGACTTCTTGAATCTTCTGTTTGCCCAGACGTTGTACATCGGCAGCAATGCGATGGGCAAAGACGAGGCACTCCAGCAGCGAATTGCTCGCTAGACGATTTGCCCCATGCACACCCGTACTGGCCGATTCACCCACTGCGTACAACCCATTCAACGAGGTGCGTCCCTCTAAGTCGGTCACGATCCCTCCCATCCAATAATGGGCGGCTGGGGCAACGGGGATCGGTTCACTGTATATGTCGATGTCGTAGCGGCGACAGACCTGGGCAATATTCGGAAAGCGATGGTCAATTACTGCTTCACCCAGGGGTTTCAAGTCTAAAAGGACATAAGGATCGCCCCCAATTTGCATCTCAGCAAAGATAGAACGGGCAACCACATCGCGGGGAGCCAACTCGCCTTTCGGATCGTAGCGGTGCATAAACCTTTCCCCTGCCAAGTTCAGCAGATGCGCGCCTTCGCCACGCACTGCTTCACTGATCAAAAATCGTGGTGCTCCCGGTTTGAGTAGCGCTGTGGGATGAAACTGTACAAATTCCATGTCCTGGATCGCAACCCCTGCCCGCGCCGCCATGGCGATCCCATCGCCCGTCGAAACTTCTGGATTGGTGGTATGGGCAAAAGCTTGACCAGCGCCACCAGTCGCCAAAATCGTCACCGAGGCCGTGTACCATTCGCGCCGACCATTCGCCTCAACCAACACGCCCCAACAGCGCCCACTGTCCACAGCCAAATCGATGGCCAGGGCTTCTTCGATCACCTGAATATGAGGTTGGGATTGAACGTCTTCCACCAGAGCACGCACCAGTTCTTTGCCAGTGGCATCAGCGGCGTGCAAAATCCGCCGCCGAGAGTGGGCTGCTTCGAGGGTGACAGCAAGTCGCCCCTGATAGCGGTCAAACTCCACACCCAAATCGATCAACTCCCGGATCCGTGCTGGAGCTTCCTCTACAAGGACGTTGACCGCCTCGATTTCACACAGTCCCGCTCCGGCTCGAAGGGTATCTTCGACATGTAATCGAAAAGAGTCATCGGGATCGATCACCGCTGCGATTCCGCCCTGTGCCCACTGGCTGGAGGACAGTTTGAGATTTTCTTTGGTCAGCAGGGCAATGCGCCAATCCGAAGGCAATTGTAGAGCTGTGTATAGCCCCGCTGCCCCGCTGCCGACGATGATCGCGTCGAACTCTTTCATAGAGGCTATTATCGCTCAACCCGAAAAAACATGCCTTTGATCACTTTTGATAGGAAAGTAAAACTCACTCGAGCAATCTATGGGATTCATGGCAGTGGTTCATAGATACCTGCGTAAGCACGTAATACCCTTCCGTCGTTAAATTGAGTGATTTAACCACGAGGTGTGTAGTAACAAACCGTGCTACACCCTTTCCTCGGATCAGACAAATACGGCATCAAACCACGCTTGAGTTCTATTTTGGTGATTGGGAAAAATATGGCGAACTGCATTAGGGGGCAGGGGCAAGCCCCGCCCCCTAAAACCCCCGCCCGTGGGGGACAGACACGCCTGTCCCCCACACCCCCTTGGCAACTTTAGTGGCTTGATACTTGGTGTTGCTGGGTTGCGCAGTCCTCTTCACACGTTGCGGACGCGTGCGCAACCACTCAAATCTGTGGACTGGTGGCACGGTAGGTATGACGCTGCGCGTCCCAGACTCATGGCGCTACGCGGGGTGATGTGGAATTGGAGGCGGATTGGGAGAGGTTTGGGCTAGCGACGGGAGGGACATTGGGTTTGGACACCTTAGTCACTCATTCCGATGACGAATTAGTATGTGACTTCTTCGAGCACTTTGACCTCAGCTGAATCGCGAATCGGTCCATCGAGCAATAGAGTTTCCTAATCAAGTCGTACGGAAACGCATAGGACTTGGCTGTTTTGTTCGGCCACAAAAACAATGGCTCCCGATGCGCTTGCTGCGGCAATATTGCTACGGGCATGGTCGGCTAGCTCTTTGTTGTACTGTGCTTCGAGTTCTTGGCAAGTTGCAATCCGGCTCCGGGTAGCTTGGGATTCGGCAAGGATACGAATGACACCACTCACTGCCTTAGCCTCATTCCACTGCTCTTGAAGTTCCGCAAGGGTGAATTTGCGAATGTACGCTTCGATGACCTGTTCGAGAGAGCTTTGGTCAGCTTGTCCATTCATTATTATTTAACCTGTGAATATACCTCATTACGCCTCTTCAGTGTAACGTATACGCCATTTTGAAAGCTCTATAGTGAAATAAAATTCTATACATGCAAATAGTGAAGTGTAGAAATTGGTGCTACTTTTGTGGGTATGGATAATTTGTAACTAGAATTTCATCCACTGCGCCACGACGATCTGCTTTTGAATTGATCGCTCGATTCGCTGAGATAATCACTTGATTGTAATCTTGGTAAAGGTTGCGGATAAAGTCTGTAGCTGCATTGCTGAGCATGACTTTGCATTCGCGTCTGTGCAGTTCATCAAAATACTGCTTTAAACGCAGTTGTTCATTTTTACCGAAACCATTGACATCATATCCCGTGAATGAAGCTGTGCTTGAAACAGGATCGTAGGGGGGATCAAAGTAAATAAAGTCATTTTTTGTAGCTTGACTTAGAGTTGTCTCGAAATCTCCATGGATTATTTGAATATCATTCCCTACAAGATAGGAGGCAACCGCACGCAAGACAACAGAATCACATATATTTGGGTTAGTATATCGACCATAGGGCACATTGAATTGCCCTTGAGCATTCACTCGGAATAGCCCGTTAAAACAGGTTTTATTCAGAAAGATAATGCGTGCGGCTCTTTCTACATCAGACATGAATTTGAAGCCATTATCACGATCCATCAACCGAATCTGGTAAAAATATTCTTCTGTATTTTTCTGTTTGTGTATCTCTAAAGCTTGAATCAGTTCTTCAACGTTATCTCTCAGTACTTGGTAACAATTAAGAAGCTCCTCATTCGTGTCCCCAATCACACATTTTTTGTTCTGGAGATTGAGGAAAAGTGCACCAGCGCCGATAAAAGGCTCAAAATAAGTATTAGAAATTTGGGGCAAATACATTTTCAACTGGGGCAAAATTTGACCTTTTCCACCCGCCCATTTTAAAAATGGACGTACAAACTCATTTTTTCTTCTCACCATGTTTCATCGGATCCAGACGTTTTAACTCACAAGACACATTGCATTCCCAAGCTTACAGGACAATAGGAGTAAGCCTAGCCTCTTTCATCGAAAGGGCAAAACTTTACTCCAGATGGGATGATTCGTGGATCTCTACACAACTTTTTACTCCACTCTCCACCGCACACTCAGCAGCAATTTTCCTACTTGTCTATGGACTGGGGATCCTAGTCGTCGGGAAGTGGCTCTAACCTTCGATGATGGCCCCCATCGATGCTTCACACCGGGCCTGCTAAAGGTTTTGGAACGGCGACAGGTTCAGGCCAGTTTTTTCGTCCTCGGTTGCCAAGTAGACAACACCCCAGAGATTGCCCGCGATATTTACCAAGCAGGCCACTGGATTGGTCTACATGGCTACTGGCATTTCCCGTTTCTCTCGACCCATGGGCTGAAAGAAGATCTTGAACGCACCCGCCAATCTTTAGCTCACGCCTGCAACCTAGATCCGACAACGATTTGCGATGTCCGACCACCCTTCGGGATTTTCACGTCCGAAACCCTGAATGCATTGACGACCTGGGGCTACCGACCTGTCATGTGGCAAGTTCTCGCCGACGATTCGATGCATCCGGGCACGCCTGTCATCGTTCAACGCATTCTTCAACAGACCACCAACGGCGCGCTCATCGTCCTCCACGACGGCAACGACGGCTGTGGGGATGTCGCTGAGGCCACTGACTTGATCATCCAAAAACTCAGTTCTGAGGGGTATCAGTTCGTCACTGTCGATGCACTTTGGCAAAGACGCAAAATCTAAGTTTTAGAAAGCCTTGGCCCACTGCAAAAAAAATACGCCCCAATGCCTTGAGGCGTACTACAGAGTGAGAGAACGAGACAGTAGCAACTTTCTTAATAAGAATTAGTTGCAACAAGCTTGAGTCTAGGCTTTCTGAGAATTCATGTCAATAGCTATGCTGTTTCTTTATCGGAATGCGTGGCTGAGGCAGCAAAACCCAATGCATCCCCATCGCTAACCCAAACCTCTCCCAATCCGCCTCCAATTCCGCGTCACCACGCGTAGCGCTCGATGCAATTCCACTCGTTTTCTATACAAAAAAGCCCCCGCCGGAGCGGAGGCTTTCAAGGGTTCCCAAAGGAGCGTTAGGCTCCGGGAGTACCGCGCATGATACCTTTCTCGAAGCCAGCATTGGCAGCCCGTGCACGACCAGCGTGCCAGAGGTGACCAATCAGCAGGAAGAAGCCAAGGATTAAGTGGCTACCTGCCAACCAGATACGAGGCGAGGTGTAGTTGATCGTGTTGATTTCAGTGGCAACACCGCCGACTGAATTCAAGGAGCCGATGGCCGCGTGGGTCATGTACTCAGTTGCACGACGCACCTGCCAAGGCTTGATACCGCCTGGGGCGATGATCTTCTCAACGTCATAGCCAGTGGACTTGTGATCCGTTGGGTAGACGAGTTTGCCGTTGGCACCAATCGAGACACCGTCCTTGAGCATTTCGTCAAGGGGGGTCTTGATCGACCAGAAACGCATGGTTTCACCACCGTAAATCACTGCGCCAGAAGGAGAACGCATCAGGTATTTACCCAGACCCGTTGGTCCTTGTGCTTCAGCGATGTCCGTGCCGAGTTTGACGTCACGAGCCATGAAAACGAAGTTCTGCGAGTGAGAAGCTTCCATTTCCGTCGGGCCGAAGAACTCAGAAGGATAGACAGTGTTGTTGAACCAGACGTAGATGGCAGCAATAAAGCCCATCATCGACAGAGCGCCTAAGGAGTAGGAGAGGTAAGCCTCACCAGACCAGATCAAGGCGCGTTGTGCCCAGCCGAAGGGCTTGGTCGCAATATGCCAGATACCACCAGCGATGCAGACGAAGCCGATCCAAATGTGGCCACCGATCACATCTTCAAGGTTATCGACTGAGACGATCCAGCCGTCGCCGCCGAAGGGACTCTTCAGTACGTAGCCAAAGATGATCGTCGGATCGAGTGTGGGCGAAGTCACCGTTCGCACTTGACCCGCGAAGTTGCCCGCCGGGTCGAAGTACCAGGGGTCATAAATGCCACCCAACCAACAAGCCTTAATGACGAGCAAGAAACAGCCAATGCCCAGCAAGATCAAGTGAATACCGATGATGGTCGTCATCTTGTTCTTGTCTTTCCAGTCGTAGCCAAAGAAGCCAGACAGGACATCTGGTCCAAAGATCGAGTGGTAAATGCCACCGAAACCAAGAACCGCAGAGGAAATCAAGTGCATCACACCGACCACGAAGTAGGGCCAGGTGTCTACTACTTTGGCACCATCAACCCCGGTACCGAGGCCCCAGCCCAAAGTGGCCAAGTGAGGAAGCAGAATCAGCCCCTGTTCGTACATCGGCTTGGCCGGTTCGAAGTGGGACAGTTCAAATAGGGTCATAGCGCCCGTCCAGAACACGATCAGACCCGCATGGGCGACGTGTGCTCCAAGGAGCTTACCGGACAGGTTGATGAGCCGGGCATTGCCCGCCCACCACGCAAAGTCTTCTTGCTTTACGCGAAGACTTTGCGCATCAAACGACTGATCAAAGCGCGTTTCCACGGGGCAGTACCTCTTCAGGGAACTTGAGAGTCTGATCGAAGTTCTGGTCGTAGGGACCCATCCAAGCGCGGATGCCTTCGTTGATCAGAATGTTCGCAGTGTACAGGGTTTCGAACTCAGGATCCTGTGCAGCGCGAATTTCCTGGGACACGAACTCGTAAGCGCGCAGGTTCAGAGCAACACCGACGATGCCGATGGAGGCCATCCACAGACCAGTAACAGGCACGAACAGCATGAAGAAGTGCAGCCAACGCTTGTTGGAGAAAGCGATACCGAAGATTTGGCTCCAGAAACGGTTGGCCAAAGTCATCGAGTAGGTTTCTTCTTCTTGGGCAGGATCGAATGCCTTGAAGGTGTTAGGTGCATCACCATCTTCAAACAAGGTATTTTCAACCGTTGCACCGTGAATAGCGCACAGGAGCGCTCCACCGAGGACACCAGCAACACCCATCATGTGGAAGGGGTTCAAGGTCCAGTTGTGGAAGCCTTGCAGGAACAGCAAAAAGCGGAAGATGCCGTTGACACCGTAGCTTGGGCCGAAGAACCAAGAGTGCTGACCCAAGGGGTACATCAAGAAGACAGAAACAAATACGGCGATGGGCGCAGAGAATGCAATCGCGTTGTAAGGACGGATGCCAATCAAACGAGCAATTTCAAACTGGCGGAGCATAAAGCCCATCAGCGCTAGTGCACCGTGGAAAGAAACGAGTGTCCAAAGGCCACCGATCTGGCACCACTTGGTGAAATCACCCTGGGCTTCAGGTCCCCAAAGTAAGAGCAAAGAGTGACCCATGGCGTCAGCAGGAGAGCTAACAGCAGAGGTCAGGAAGTTGGCACCTTCCAGGTAGGAACTAGCCAAACCATGGGTGTACCAAGAAGTTACAAAAGTGGTTCCGGTTAACCAACCGCCCACAGCCAGATAAGCAGTGGGGAAGAACAGCAAGCCGGACCAACCGATAAATACGAAGCGGTCCTTTTTGAGCCAGTCATCCAAGGCATCAAACCAGCCTTGGCCCTGCTCATTCCTTCCTACAGCAATAGTCATTGATGGAATTCTCCGTTTTGACTTAACGCGAACATACGGGATTTTTTAAATGGGGGTAGGAGCCGAAGCTCCTATCCCAGAACATTTTGGCGATTAACCGTTGATGTCAGCAGTGGTGACGGCAACAGGCGCAACTTCGCCAGACGCTAGGTCGAGCGGGAAATTGTGCGCATTGCGTTCGTGCATCACTTCCATGCCCAAGTTTGCACGGTTGACAATGTCCGCCCATGTGTAGATGGCGCGACCTTGTGAATCGACAATCGAGGAGTTGAAGTTGAAGCCATTCAGGTTGAAC
>JACMLN010000022.1 GCA_014379585.1 Gloeobacterales cyanobacterium ES-bin-313
CGCCCCCTAAAACCCCCGCCCCGTGGGGGACAGAAGCCTGTCCCCCACACCCCCTTGGCAACTTTAGTGGCTTGATACTTGGTGTTGCTGGGTTGCGCAGTCCTCGTCCCACGTTGCGGGCGGGTGCGCAATCACCGCAGTCTGTGGACTGGTGGCGCGGTAGGTATGACGCTGCGCGTCGCAGGCTCATGGCGAAAACCATTGAATTCAAAATTAAGAATTCAAAATTCAAAATTTTGAATTTCCCCGCGTGGTGAGGCGGAATTGGAGACGGATTGGGAGAGGTCTGGGTAAGCGATGGAAGATGCATTGGGTTTGGGTGCCTCAGTTAGTCATTCCGCTGGCGGGTCGGCATCACATCAGGCTAAGGGTTGTACTGATAAATGTTGACATAGTCAATACTCATCTCGTCGGAATCGAAGCTGGAAACGGGACAGCCGACCCAACCGCCGCAATCTCCAGTCCCTGTGCCAATCGCCAACTTCATTTGCATAGGAGGAGCATCAAACTTTTGGCTCTGGGTCAGTTTCAAGATTCCATCTATGTAGTAGCGGAGTTGCCCTGGCACCCACTCAACGACGTAGGTATGGTAACCCGCTGACCAATCAATCCCTGGCTGTGTAACAGCGATGCCGTCTTGTTGATGACTACCATTAAGAGCATAGTGCTGGGTGAGATACACAGTTTGCGGATCTCGTCCAAGGGCTTCGGCAAAGTCAATTTCTGGGGGCCAGCTTAACCCGTCTGCGACAAATAAGCCGATATAGCCTGTCACGCCTTGTTGAGTTGGGAACTTAGCACTCACCTCCCACCTGCCATAGTTTTGTGCATGGTTGAAATAGGTGTCCAGTCCAGCTGCACTGTAGGGGCGATTGCAGCCATTGGCACTCTTGTTAATGGCTAGTTTCAAAAACCCATTTTGAACAGCGGCATTTGAGGCCATAAAACAGGAATTTGAGCTGGAACCAAAGGCTGCATTGCTGTAGATGTTCCAATTACTCGAACTCAAAGAATTAAAGTTAGTGGACCATAGCAGTGAGAAGCTTTCAGCCTGAGCGGACTGGGGAAATGCGCCCCCGATCAATGCTGAATTGAAAGCGAGAAGACTGGCTAGAGCAATACTTTTTGCCAAAGATTTAACCATTGAATTTCCACAAAGAGTGCCTGCTCATTGAAGCGTAAAGAAGGACGATTCTTCTTCCGTATTTGCCCTGTAGATCAACGTCTGTATTTACACTTAGTCAAAATTCAATGGAGTTTTCTGATAGACGATTTGCTCTAGTAGCAACCGATAATCTCAGTCAATCTCCAATTTCAATGAGGCATGATGCATAACTGACCCGGTTTCGTCCCTGGTGCTTGGAAACATAGCAGGCTGTATCGGCGGCATGGAGAACTTCGGCGAGATTGCAAAATGGCAGGACGGGTGTAAGGCCAATACTGGCACCGATGGAGAAATGATGTTCCTCCCAGGCAAAGTTGAGTTTTTTTACCTCTGCGAGAAGTCTTTCAGCGATCACGGCTGCATCTTCAAATCCGCAATCACACAGCAAAATCCCAAACTCGTCGCCGCCTAGCCTCGCGACAGTGTCATTCGGTCGAACTTCGCGCTTGAGCAAGGCAGCTACTTCGCAGAGTAAGGCATCGCCAGCCCGATGACCGCCAGTATCATTGACTGCTTTAAACCGATCTAGATCGATGCAACAGAGGGCATGAAGATGGTCTTTGCCAAATTTGCCTTGGCAAATTAAGTCGATTCGATGCTCAAAGTTACGACGATTGGCAAGACCCGTCAATGGATCGTGCGTGGCCTGCCAGGTAAGTTGCCGATCCAATTCGCGCTCGTGGGTGACATCTCGAAAGACAAGTACGGCTCCAATCACTTCGCCTGTTGCATTGCGGATGGGAGAAGCTGAGTCATCAATTGCGACCTCAATACCGTCACGGGCGATGAGCATCGTGTCCCTCGGCAGTGTTGCAATGCAACAGGCGAGCAGTGCATGTTCAATCGGATTTGCAACTATTTCACGCGTCTTCTCATTCAGAAGCGGAAAGATAGTGTGAATACTTTGACCAAAAGCTTCTCCACTGTTCCAGCCAGTCAGTTGCTCTGCCACAGGGTTGAGCCACAGGACGTTCATCTGGGCATTGGTGGTAATCACTCCATCTCCAATGGAGCCGAGGGTGACTTCCACCAGTTCTTTCTCCGCACGCAGTTTCTCTTGCACATCAGCGAGAGCGAAAATTGTCCGCCGCAGTTGCTTAACGGCTGGTCGGAAAACAAACAACGCCTCCAGAGCAAGAACGATCAGCGTCATGATGAGCAGGAAAAATTCCAGTTGGTGAAGTCTGCTCACTCTCTCTTCCGCCTCCCGCTGGTATTGTGCAACCAAGGATTCCATCGCTTGCAGGAAGGCATCTTCGTGGTTGAGCAGACGTTCGACGAAGTTCTCAATCAGACGATGGTTTGCTTCGGCAAGAAGGATTTGGTGGGCTGAAAATACCATTGCCTCGTAGTGGGGCAGAACATCATCGAACAGGCCCTGCACCTCTGGACTATTGCGATTGGTTGGCTGCAAAGCCGTACCGTTTGCAAGAAGACGCTGGTGGGTAAGCTCCCAGGTGTTCAGTGCCAAGCGCAACTCGTCTGTGCGAATATTTTGAGCACTTTGACTCGGATTTGTCTGTAGGATCAAGGCGAGCTTCGTGATTTTCTGACTAAGCATGCGCTGGCGACCAGCAACATTGATCAGCTGAGAGTCCATCGACTGCTGATCAATGTTGTGCTGAACGAGTAACTGCCCAACGATACACAGAAGCGCAACTGTCGAAAGAGCCAGCAGATAAAGCATCGTCAGTTGCCGTGTTGGGGCTTCTGCTTGCATTCGCGCAGGGTGAGATGAAAGTACCATGGCTGGCTATTTCCGAATCAGTGGTTGGCAATACACGACTTTTAAACTCAACCAAGAACACGCTTTTTGTAGACGCTTAAAGCAAAGAAACAGGCCATTAGGCTTACCATTGGCACCATCAAGGAGGGTTCAGGAACGCCAGTCAGCCCATTCGTTACTGGAGTGCCAGTGCGAACAAGCGCATCTGGAATGCGGAATGTGTGGTTATCTGACTCGAAGCCATTGTTGACAAGCGTCTCAGTAAAAACAATCCTTGTAAAGGAGAGGTTGTTGTCGGCGTAGAAGTTGAAAAACGCACTGTACTGATTGTACGGCCCACCAATAAAACTCGTATTATTACCAAGTAATGCTGGTATATTAGTGATATTGAGGGTATTCAAAAGGGTGTTGCCATTGTAGAACTGGAGTTGGTTTCCAACGTCTAGTGAAGACCAGAACATTCCAAAGTAGTTAATACCCACGGAGCTATTATCTGCAGTATTTGTGAAGGACAAGGTGGTGGTAGCTACATTCGTGCTATCTGGTGCTCCACTACTAAATTGGCTGATGAACTTGGTATTGTCCGCGCCAGCAGTCGTCGATCCGCCGGGATAGCCATAGACATTGACAATGTCGTAATTTGCCCTGACGTTAATCCCTGAGACATCGTTGTATGTGTAGTTGTAACCCTGTTGTCCTGGGTTGAGGCTATTGAAATCCACTTGGGTTGTAGTACCAACCGCGCTTAAAGCAGAAACCTTTCCAGGCGCCTCGAAAGTAATCGTAGTCGCTTTAACGGGAGAGGCTGAAAGTGAAATGCTCAACAAGGGAATCAGGCAAAGAGTCAGCGACAAAGTCGGTTTGTACATGTTCATGCTCGCCTCTAACTCCTAAACATATACAGCAACTTACTAGCTATTTATGCCCAATTTGAAGAACCTTGAACCTCAGTACTTTCATCTAATTAGGAGTACTTAATACTCAAAAAACACTGATGAGTAAGTTTATAGAACCTCTCCTGTAAATAAAAACAGTTTTAGATAAACTTTTGATTATTCAAGCATTTTTAGTCTGATTGAGAAAAATCATGTGATTAGAAAAGTGGTAAGTATTGCTATAGAAACATTCCAGAATCACTGCCTGGAGAGCCACCAACGGCTGCTACCGACCCGCCAGCGGAATGACTAACTGAGGCATCAAAACCCAATGCATCTTCCATCGTTCACCCAGACCTCTCCCAATCCGTCTCCAATTCCGCCTCACCACGCGGGGAAATTCAAAATTCAAAATTAAGAATTCAAAATTCAAAATTTTGAATTCTTAATTTTGAATTCAATGGTTTTCGCCATGAGCCTGGGACGCGCAGCGTCATACCTACC
>JACMLN010000161.1 GCA_014379585.1 Gloeobacterales cyanobacterium ES-bin-313
CGCAACCCAGCAACACCAAGTATCAAGCCACTAAAGTTGCCAAGGGGGTGTGGGGGACAGGCTTCTGTCCCCCACGGGGTGGGAGTCCAGAGGGAGGGGCTTGCCCCTTCCCTTTGGTGCCGTTCGCCATATTTATCGCAATCACCAAAATAGAAATACTGCGTGTTTTGATCGGTATCTACATGATCTGAGGAAAGGGCGCAATGCCCCTCATTACATTGTGTTTAATCGCTCGGATTAAAGACGAAACGCTCTCACTCAGCGCGTTTGCGAGCAATCGGAGCGTGAACCTCAAAAAACAGAGAGCAAAGGCTTGCATTTATACCGAACGTTCGGTACAGTAAAAGAGTCAGAGCAAAGGGTTCTGGCTTCTATCCATTTCTGAAGAGGACAAATCCATGCTCTGGATCAAAGACATCGTCCACTTATTCCAAATGATCGCTTGTCTGTCCGTGTTCTCTGTGCCTGCTGGTGTAGAGCGCGAGGGGCTACAGCAGAACGACAAGCCGGAAGCAGGGCTTCCCTGCCCTTGTTTCGATTCCCACTAAACCATCAACGTTTTTCAACTTTTTCCAGGGTTTGTCAATTTTTTCGTTCCAATTCACCCACTCAAGGAGTCTCACCATGAGCACGATTCAACCTGCCCGCCCGATTCAACTCTATCGCCATGCACTTTCTGGACATTCCCATCGCGTCGAACTGTTTCTCTCTTTGTTAGGTTTGCCCTTTGAATTTGTGACAATCGATCTACTTGTCGGTGCACAGCGTTCTCCTGAGTACCTGAAACTCAATCCCTTCGGCCAGGTACCCACCATCGATGACGATGGAGCAATTCTCTCCGACTCCAATGCTATTCTTGTCTACCTGGCTCGCAAGTACGATCCGCAGGGCACGTGGCTCCCTAACGATGCACTCGGAACCGCCCAAGTTGAACGCTGGCTCTCCGTAGCTGCTAGTCAAATCAACAATGGTCCTGCTACTGCTCGACTAATCAATGTCTTTGGTGCCAAACTCGATCAAGAGCGGGCTTTTTCGATCTCTGAACGCCTCTTCACGATCATGAATGCGCATCTTACGGATCGTGCTTTCCTCGTGGGTGAGACACCAACAATTGCCGATGTGGCTGGCTACACCTACATCGCCCATGCACCGGAGGGTAGTATCAGCCTCGAACCCTATCCCCATCTGCGTTCTTGGCTCAGCCGGATCGAATCGTTGCCCGATTTTGTTCCCATGCAAAAAACTGCCGTTGGTCTATTCGCCTAGTTTTTTTAAGGAGGGCATCATGGCTGAAGCAGGTTGGTCCAGTTCCTTTTCGCCTTTTCACCCCGGTGAAATCGCCGCGCAAGAACGTTTCGGTATGCGCGAGCGGATGGAAGAACACGGCAAGCGCGTCATTCGCGACTATCTGAACGAACAGCATCGGCAGTTTTATCACCAGTTGCCCTTCTTAATTACTGGCACCGTCGATGCCCAAGGACAACCCTGGGCATCGATCCTCACCTCAAATCCCGGTTTTCTTTCTACCCCTAACGAGCGCACTTTACGCGTCGCCGCTTCTCCCTTGCCTGGGGATCCGATCAGAAATAATCTTGAAGAAGGTGCCCCAATTGGGTTACTTGGGATCGAACTGCATACCCGTCGCCGCAACCGTATGAACGGCACAATTATTGCACCGAACACCGAAAGTTTCGATGTTCAAGTTGGCCAGAGCTTCGGCAATTGCCCAAAGTACATTCAAGCTCGCGACTACGAACCGATCGAACGTTCTACTCCAGTGAAAATGCAAAGGCTTTCGCAGTTAGACACTGCAGCGCATCAGTTGATCTCTAGTGCTGACACTTTTTTCATTGCCTCAGCCTATTTGGATGAAAGTGCTGGCTTGGCAAATGGCGTCGATGTCTCCCATCGTGGAGGAAAGCCAGGGTTCGTGCGCATCGACAATGCAAACATGCTCACTGTCCCCGATTTTTCGGGAAATCTTCACTTCAACACCGTTGGCAACTTGATGCTCAACCCCAAAGCCGGTCTGTTGTTTGTCGATTTTGAACGGGGCGATCTCCTCTACTTGAGTAGCGAGGCGGAAGTGATTTGGGAAGGTGAGGAAGTAAAAGTTTTTGATGGAGCCGAACGACTTTTGCGCTTCCATATGAAAGAAGGCATTTACGTCGAAGGCAGTTTACCCCTGCACTGGTCCTCGCCGGAAATTTCGCCGTTCTTAGCAAGCACTGGTTCCTGGGAAACAGCTTAGTGACATTCAGAGGAGAAGATCATGGCATCCCCACTGTTGCCCCGCTAAGAAGTAGTCGATCGACTCACGGGCGTTTTTCGCCGCCTGGGCTACGAAGGTGCATCCTTGGCAGAGCTTTCGAAGGCGACCGGATTGGGGCGTTCCAGCCTCTATCACTACTTTCCGGGCGGAAAAGAAGACATGGCTCGTGCCACCCTTGAACGCCTTGGTGAATGGGTAAATACCCATTTACTGCAACCCCTTCGTGGATCGGGAACACCCGCAGAACGTCTTGATCGCCTCGTGGTTGTACTGGATGCTCTATATGCGAGCGGGCGCGATGCCTGCTTGCTTGGCACCCTGGTGCATGGAGAATCTCGGCACCTTTTTCAATCACAATTGCGTGCAAGCTTCACGGCTGTAATCGCAGCCTTTGCAGATCTTGTGGTGGAATCTGGTGTAGATCCCGTGATCGCTCAGCAACGTGCGGAGGATGCCGTGATGAGGATTCAGGGGGCACTCGTTCTCTCCGGTGGCCTTGATGACATTGCGCCATTTCGACGGGTGATTGAGCATTTGAGTGCGGATCTTCTGCAAGGTAGAAGCAACTAATCTATTGCGTGCAAGTGGGCGTGTAGGATAATACAGTTTGATGAGTTGACTATCCCTATGCCACTCCACGCAAAAGATCTGCTGGAATTAGTCCGCCAACACTCTGGGAAAAGTGTAAAACAGCTGGCTCAACTGGCTGGATACACAACGACAACAAAAACTGGTCAAAAGCGAGTGAAGGTGCTGGCATTTCAGAGTGCCGTACTAGCGGCCAAAAAGATCACTTTCAAAGTAAAGGAAGAGGAAACACAGCGTTCACTGAGGGGACGCAAGGCAGACTACCATATCCAAGTTCAGCAAAATGGTAACTTGCTCATCGGTGCAACTTATACTCGCCAGATGGGATTACTGCCATGTATGGAGTTTGAAATCCAGCTCAGACGCAAGACAATTAAGCTAATTCAGGTAGAAAGTATGTCGCAGTTACACGATGCTGATGTTGCAAATCTCAACGACGAAGAGTTGATACAACTGACTAAGAGCACTTTTAATCCTAAAGAGGACGATCGGCTGCATGAACTACTAGATAAGAAGAACACCGATCATCTTCAAGACGAAGAATTCGCTGAACTCAAAATCCTTCTAGAAGAGTATGACAAAGGGATGCTTCAGAAGTCTAAGGCACTGGCCGAGAAGCACAAACGCGGCCTGAGTCAGGTAGCCACCGCGTGAGCAGGATCTCAATCTCATCAGAGACAAATGGGCAGGGGATCGCTGCAGTTACTGTCTGTGCTCTCAAGAATATGTTTATAGCACTCTTCATTTTGAGCACATCATTCCCGTAGATAAAGAAGGGAGCAACGAAGAAAATAATTTATGCCTTTCATGCACTTGGTGCAACTTATCCAAAGGAGTTCATGTTGATGGTGCAGATCCAGAGACGAATGCCTGTGTGCGACTTTTCAACCCGAGAATTGATGTGTGGTCAGAACACTTTATTTGGGGTAAAGACAAGGTAACACTATTAGGCAAAACAGCTATCGGAAGAGCTACTTGTATCGTCTTAAATATGAATCGAGAAATAGCCTTAAAAGTTCGTCAAAATTGGGTAGCTGCTGGCTGGCATCCCCCAGATGTGTAGTAAACCAGTATCTCAAATTATGCCGTGCTTCTCCAGTGCTTCAGGCTATTGCGAACAAGCCTACATACTGACAAACGTACAGAAATAACTCTTCAGCTATTATGAAAAGCAAGAGTAACTTAGGTTAGTAAGTCGATTTTCAAATAAACCAGTTTTCTCTCCGCCCCTATTTATAAACTTTTGATGATATTCAGCAAAGCGCTAGAGAATGTCTTTTAGTACAAGATTCACTTCGTATTGAGTGTTATTTTTCTTTTTGAGTGTGATTTTTATTACTGTGCCTGGTGGCTGAGAAATTTTGTTGCGTAGACCAGCCACTCCCAAAACAGAAATAGGTTCTTTATCGATACTAATGACTACATCACCAGCTTCAATACCCAATTCACTAGCTAAGCTTTTTGGGTACACTCTTTCCACATTTCCTGATGGGGAAGTGAACATAAAACCAAGCTTAGAAAAAACGTCAGGTTTATCAAAGTTATCATTTTTTTCGAGTTTGATATAGGCATTTCCATAAGAGAAGAGGATGGTAAAGCGCTTTAGTAACCCAGTGCCAATCAATCCATCGAATGGAGATTTTTGCGATGCTCCAGATTTTTGTTGCGATAAATGGACTAGTAAACCGGGCAAGGAAAAACTACCAATCTTCAAATTACTAGATCGTGCAACTTCGGTTCGGAATACGCCAAAACTCCCTTTTCCCTCTCTAGAAAAACGTTTTGTGTACTTTTCATTGAGACTGTTGCGCTGGACAAAACGTGGGTATAAAATTACACTTTCGTGCGCGCCAGTATCAATTCCAAAAATACCTTCATGGCCGTCAATCTCGACTTTAAGCAGTGGTGTTTGCTCCTCGGTCATAGTGATTGGGATTCTATTACTATTAGCACTTTGAGCGCTGGCCTCAAGCAGCTTGAATTTTGATAGCTTTAATGTCTTATTTTGATAGTCAATTTCAAGATCGAACATTTTGATGAAATTGTACGATAGAATTCCGTCAAATCCTGGGATTAGATCACTAAGATCACCAACAGTGACGCGCTGATTCAACAAATCAGCATCCCCAACTTGCACAACAGCCACATCCGCTTGGGAAAACGTGACTGTATCATCTCCTAATCCAGTGACGATTACAGGTAAACCCACTTTCTTCAACTCTAAACTGCGGGCAAGTTCGGAAGTAATAATGATGTTTCCACTAGCCCCCGTGTCCAAAACGAATGAGTACGGTCCCTTGCCGTTTATTCGAACTTTGATAATAATAAGACCTTCAACCAGTTCAAATGGCAAGGTAACGCTCTCAGCTTTATATGCAAAGCGAACCATTGGGTTGTTTTCAGACAACACTTCGGTTTCGGCCATAGCCGCGCAAGCGCTGCTAGCCAGAAAATATATCAATACAAAACCGAGAAATTCAGGTAGTTTTTGGATATGCATGAGTAAGCCAATAGAGCTATTCCAAGAATAACTGTAAGCGAAGGTGCAAATAGTAGCGAATCAAATCATACCGATTAATCTTTGGAATACGGTCTGAGACATCAAAATCCCTTGCATCTCCCATTGGCAAACCAAACCTCCCCCGATCCCCCTCCAATCCGCATCACCACGCGTAGCGCCCAATGCAATTCCCAGTATCAAGCCACTAAAGTTGCCAAGGGGGGTTTGGGGGGACAGGCGCGTCTGTCCCCCCATGGGGCGGGAGTCCAGAGGGCGGGGCTCGCCCCTGCCCTTTGGTGCCGTTCGCCATATCTTTCCCAATCACCAAAATTGAAATACTGCGTGCTTTGATCGGTATGCAAACAATCTGAGAAAAGGCCACAGCATGGTTCGCCCCTTCATACCAATGCAAAGACGAAACCGTACAACTAAGGCAAGCGGAATAGCCATACAAATCTGAAATGTATTCAAGATACAACTCCACGACTAGAAGCCAATGCTTGTGCCAATGACACGACTTCGAAAGTAAGAAGCAACGCCAATTAAAGCGATTATTGCTAAGGGAATACCACCAAAAGGCCAATTACTAGTAGGTACGAAAAAGGCAGCAGTGAGCCATGCAAAGTTTGCAATCACTTCGCCAGTACTGAGCCAAATGTCAGCAGAGGGTAAGTTTTCGCGTTTTCGCCCCATCAGTTGGGCAAGGGGGATGGGTCGTGTGTTCCAGAGGCGCAAAATGACTGTGCAGGTGGTTGCTCCGAGAAAAACAAGGACTGGCAAGATCAACGGCATTTTCTGGAAGCCCATAAACACAAATAAAGGAGTGACGAGTAGCCAACTCGGAATGAGCGCAGCCAGCAATTTAAATTGGCGGATTCTCACTCCAGAAATGGGTGAGGATTTCAACAAGTCGGGAGCTTCTTCTGCGCTCACAGACATAATCGTTAATGCTGTTGCAAACTGCGAACCAATTAACACTGTTCCCATGGTCAGCAAACTGACTAGCGCAATCATTCGAGTTCCACCCAGAGAAGCTAATGTCAGAGGAATAAGTAGCAAAATTGGTAGGAAAGTTCTAGAAAGCAAATATGGATTTCGAAGGATTAGTTTCCATTCTTTTTTGAGTAGAAGTGCATTTAAATTACTAGAAAATGGAGCAAAAGTCTTTGGTGCTTTCGTTTTTTCTACGACACTTTGCTGTGTGCTGGAGAGAAACCAACGGTTGAGAAATTCCGACGTAAGCCAGAGCAAAGCAGTGCTGAATACCAAGGAAAAAACGACAGCAGCCGGGTCAAAATAAAGAGCACGCGATGGAAGCCAAAGTGGACTTGTCTGTGAAAAAACTGGCCATTCGAGCAGCATTTTCGGTAGCTGAAATTGATAGATCCTCAGAAGATTTGGCAATTGAGAAAGTAGCACAAAGACAGACGAAACAATAATCGATAGAAAATCAACCAGAGAACGCGCTCTCTTTGCTCCCAAAATACGGGTTAGCCAAAGAGAAAGAATCATTCCTAAACTCGTTGCGATCAACGAAATACTGATCAGTGCTGGATAGATACCTAAGAGTGCATAGAAACCGAATAAGAGAACAGCAATCGAATAGGGAATAACAAATAAACTAAAACTCAGAAATGTGCCAATGGCAATTCCTAGCAATCGACTTGCAAAAATAGCTTTGCTTGGCATCGGCGAAGCAATCAACAAGTCCAGATCTCCGCGATCAAAAATTGCGGTGCTGCTTTGTGCCATTGCTTCTCTCAAGGCAAAAAGAAAGGCAAAAGCCCAAACTGCAACAGCAAGCCAAAACCCCACCGTCGGTGGCAACACTTTAGGCAAAACTTCCCGAACTGTTCCTAAGGTAAACCAAAGCCATCCGAGGAGGAGAACACTGAAACCGCCGGAAATAATAATAAACCGCTTACTCAGTCCCTTCGTACTTGCTTCTCGCCACCAAAGTCGCAGTTCGTGACGAACAAGCCAAGGCAAAGTACCAGTTTTCAAGACTCGACCTCCGTAAGTTCTAAGAAAAGATCCTCTAAGGTTTCCTCTGAGTTGCCGCTTCGGGCTTGCAATTCGGCCAATGTCCCTTCGGCGATCAATGCACCCTTATTGATAATCCCGATCCGACTGGCCATACGTTCGGCGATTTCCATAATGTGGGTGGTGAGAATCACGCTGTTTCCTTGCTTGACGTAGTCGCTCAACATATCTTTTACTAGCCGTGCTGCACCAGCATCTAGTCCAGTCAGCGGTTCATCAAGAATGATCAGTTTGGGTTCATGGATGAATCCGCCAGCAAGAGCCAGTTTTTGTTTCATGCCCCGTGAAAAACTTTCAATATAGTCCCCCCGCACTTTCCAAAGATCGAGAACTTTGAGCAGTTCGATGGCCTTTGCCTCGGCCTGCTGGCTTGGGATACTCCACAGCCCAGCTACAAATTCCAAGTACTCCAAAGGGCGCAATTTGCTGTAGAGCATCGGATCGTCCGGCAGATAAGCCAGTAGCCGCTTTGCTTCGCTTGGGTTTTGAGCCAAGCTGTGACCGAAGATTTGAATGTCGCCGCCGTCTGGTTGCAAAAGTCCTGCGACCATGCGCAAAGTCGTCGTTTTGCCAGCGCCATTCGGCCCCAAGAGGGCATAAAACATACCTGCTTCAATGCACAAGTTGAGACCATTGACAGCGAATTGTTCGCCGAAGCGCTTGCTGAGTTGGGTAATTTCAAGAGCTGCCTGCACGTCTGCACCTGAGGGAATTGGCTATTGTCTAGCACATCTTGTTTACCAGGGCGCTATGATTTGCCCGGACTCTAAATTGTTGAAAGATGATCTATCGACGCTGGATCCCAATTTTTCTTGCCTTTCTCTTGGCTGCCTGCGGCGGAGCTACGAAGAATCCGATTGTGATCGGTGTCGCTGCACCTCTGTCCGGCCCTCAGGCATCCATTGGCGAGGATGTGGCTGCAGCAGTTCGCCTCAGCGTCGATGACCTCAACGCCAATGTTGGTGGCATCGATGGGCGCTTGATTGAATTGGTGGAAGTGGATGACGAAGGCAGTCCCCAAATGGCTGTCACTGTCGCCCAAAAATTGGTGAATACACCAGGAATGCTTGGAGTGATTGGCCATATCAACTCCGGCGCTTCTTTGCCTGCCTCCAACATTTATCATCAAGCGAATGTCGCGATGATTACGCCCGGAAGTGTCAACCACAAGCTGACTGAGCAAGGTTTTCACAATGTTTTCCGTGTCATTGGTCGCGACGACATCCAGGGATCTGAAATTGCCCAGTTCATCGCCAAAACCCTCAAATCTCGCACTGTCGCCATCGTTCACGACAAGACGGCTTACGGTCTGGGCATTGCCGAGTATGTTCGGGATAATCTGAAAAATCTGGGTGTGAAGGTTTTGCTATTTGAAGGAATTACCGTTGGGGACAAAGATTTTCGTGCCCTGCTCACCAAGGTCAAAGGCCAAAAACCAGACACATTGTTTTTCGGCGGGCTGTTTACTGAGTCAGGGCTGCTCTGCTCTCAGGCAAGGCAACTTGGCCTGCAAGCTAACTATGTCAGCGGCGCAGGTTCCAAAGAACAGGGACTGATCGATCTGCTCGGTGGACAGAACCAAAAAGTCTTCATCAGTGGTCTGGCTGAACCCAGTAACTCGCGCTTTGCTCTTCGCTTCGAAAAGGTCTATCACCATATACCTGGCCCTTTTGCCCCCTACGCCCACGATGCAACTGAAATTTTGCTGGAAAGCATTGCGAAAGCCAAGGCCAAAGATCGCGAGTCTGTGATTACCGAAATTGCCAAGACCCAAAACTTTCCAGGACTCGGTGGCCCAATTAGCTTCGATGCGAAAGGGGATGCGGTGAAAGCGCCGTTTCAATTTTTTGTGATTGCGGGAAATCGGTTTGTGCCGTTTCAGAAATAGTTTCTGATTCCTCTGCAAGTTCCGCCATCAGCGTCCAACCCGGCACCCAAAGATCGCGATCTTTGAGACTAACAGCGTTGATCCAAAGATGAGCATCTGGGCCACAGACGGACTGCATGTGGGCGAAGATCACTGTTTTGCGGTCTTCGCGGGCTGTGACTTCGAAGTGCCGCCAGCCAAGCACTGGGCTGACAGAAGTCCACTTCGAACCAACGAGGTGGGGAAATTTGATCTTGCGCTGACCTTTCATCTTTCTATCATCGGCGATCAGGAGTCCGACGCACCTCGCACCAGCAAAATGCTCCCAGTTGAAGCGCTTTTGTCAAATCTTCATCATTGATCTGGTAACAATTGCTACCAATCGACTTTTGTTGAGGGTATACTGAATATGCAGTAACAAAAGATACAAAGTTATGAAAAAAATTGAAGCAATCATCCAGCCAGAGAAGCTGGAAGCCGTCAAAACTGCCTTGATTAGCGCAGGCGTTTCCGGTATGACCGTGAGCCGTGTTGAAGGTTTTGGCCACCAAAAAGGTCAAGTGATGAACTACCGTGGCACGAAGTACACAGCCAATTTCATCAATAAAGTGAAAATTGACGTTGTAGTCCCTGCAGATATGGCCGATCTGATCGTCGATGTGATCGTTCGTGCAGCCAAGACCGGCCAAATCGGCGATGGCAAGATCTTTGTTACACCAGTTAGCCAAGTGGTACGGATTCGTACCAATGAGCGCGACCATGCTGCTCTCGGCAACGCCGCTACCGTGGCGTAGTGCTAGCCACAAAATCTATTTGGTTTAGGGGGTACAGGTTTCTGTATCCCCTAATTTTTTGTTGCAATGGATCGTTCGGAAGCCATGCGTTCTAAGGAGCGAAATTGGAGGGCTTCAGCCAGATGCGTGCTGGAAATGTGATTGACTCCAGCCAGATCAGCAATCGTTCTAGAAACCTTGAGAATCCGGTCGGCTGATCGCGCCGAAAGATTGAGGCTGCGCACTGCATTTTCGAGAAGTTTTTGGCTTTGATGATCTAGCACGCAGAAACGGCGCAGGTGGGCTGTTTCCATGCGGGCATTACAGCGCAGATCCGGCCATTCGCTGAAACGTTCTTTTTGAATTTCCCGCGCTGCACTCACGCGTGTGCGTACATCCGCAGAACTTTCCCCAAGAGTGAGGCGGGTAATCTCTTCGGGCTTTGGGCGACCGACCAGGATCTGAAGGTCGATGCGATCGAGCAGGGGGCCAGATAGACGGTTCCAATAGTTGCTACGCTGAATAGACGAACAGCGGCAAGGAACAGCGGGATCGCCGAAGTATCCGCAGGGGCAGGGATTCGCCGCTAGCACAATCGCAAATCGAGCTGGAAACGTCAAAGACTGGCGGGCACGGGAGATCAGCACTTGCCCTTCTTCGAGGGGTTGGCGAAGAGATTCAAGAATTGGTCGCAGAAATTCTGTAGCTTCGTCTAGAAAAAGAATGCCGTTGTGAGCGAGGGATACTTCTCCTGGTTTAGGAAACGAGCCACCACCGACCAGGGCAGCGGCAGAAATGGAGTGGTGGGGCGCACGAAATGGGCGGTGAACGATCAGGCTGTCTTTGCGGGGCAACAGGCCAGCGACCGAATAGACTCGGGTCGATTCGAGGGCTTCTTCGAGGCTCAAAGGCGGCAGTATGCTGCTCAGTCGGCGGGCGAGCATCGTCTTGCCCGAACCGGGTGGGCCAAGCAGGAGCAAGTTGTGGCCGCCGCTGGCAGCAATTTCGAGGGCACGGCGGGCAAGAGGTTGACCACGCACATCCTTCAGATCGATCCCTGATATGGTTTTGCGGTTCAGCAAAGCGGCTGGATCGCGGCGGAGGGGTTTGTACTTATCTGGATGGTTCAAAAAATGAGTTACTTCCCGCAAGGTTGTGAGGGCATAGGTATTGACCCCCTCAACAATTGCCGACTCGGGGCCATTGCTTTGGGGTAAGACGATTCCAGGCAAACCCATGTCCTTAGCACCGAGGGCGAGGCACATCGCCCCAGCAATCGGTCGCAGTCCACTATCAAGGGAAAGCTCTCCAGCAAACAGATAGTGCTTAAGCAACTCCCCATCGATTTGCTCAGAGGCAGCCAGGACACCGAGAGCGATGGCCAGATCGAAGCTCGGCCCCACTTTTTTAAGATCTCCCGGAGCGAGGTTGATGATGATCCGTCGCATCGGAAAGACAAATCCAGCATTTTGGATCGCTGCTTTGATCCGTTCTTTGGCTTCTTGAACCGCCGTATCCGGAAGACCGACCACGACAATTTGGGGAAGACCCATACTGACGTGGACTTCGACGGTCACGGGCAATGCATCGATTCCGGCAAGGGCGGCACTGTGAACGCAGGCAAGCATCGTCACTCCTAAATACTCGATTCAGCATAGAGAAAGGAAACGACTGAGCGACAATTTAGGGAGTTGCAGACAATTTCTTTTGCCGCCGGACGTGCGGAATGGGTATCATACTCGGGCAATCACAAGAAAGACCTTTATGCCCAAGGAACTCTCGCAACTGCGGGTTCTGCTTGCCCAAATTCGTGAAGATCCTGAAACTCGCCAGGAAGAATATTTACAGTTTGTTGCCCGCAGTGGCCTTTTGCCTGAACAGATTTACCCCTTCGATCTGTTCAAAACACCAACATTTGATGCCGATATTTTGATTGGATACGATGCCCTTTTCATCGGTGGCTCCAGTGATGCTTCTGTGACGCAGCCTGAGCGCTATCCCTTCGTCCCTTCTCTGTGCGAACTCCTGATTTTTTGCCGTAATCAACAGTTTCCGGTCTTCGCTTCTTGCTTTGGATTTCAAGCTGCCGTGGTTGCTTTCGGGGGACAAGTGATTGTTGATCGGGACCGTCAAGAGTTAGGTACCTTTGAAATTCAGCTCAGTGAGGAAGCCCGTCAGGATGTTTTACTTGGCGATCTTCCTGATCGGATCTGGGGGGTAGTTGGCCATCAAGAAAGAGCAATTCAGCTTCCATCTGGTACAACTATTCTTGCTTCAACGCCACTCTGTGAGTACCATGCTTTTCGGTTTATCGATTCTCCTTTCTACGCTTTTCAGTTTCATCCTGAGATGGCCCATACAGACTTAATGGTGCGTCTGAGGCGTTACAGATCTCGCTACATAGACGACCATGAAGCGTTGGCCAAAATCGAGGAACAACTTCAAGCGACTCCAGAAGCCAACAGCTTGATCCGCAAATTTCTGACCCATTTTTGTTAAGGGAATGAGCGAAAAAACTGCCAAAGCACTTCGCTTGCCTTGATGTTTTGGCTTGCTTTCCCAACGGCAAGGATCGGTAAATTCTTCGTGCTTCCTGGCCATGTATGCCCACCGCCACCAATCTCATAAAAATGGACTTGTGTAGCTCCCCTGCACTTCAAAAAGCGTGTCTGTTGCACTGCTGTACCATCTTGCACCCGTCTTGGTAGCTGCTCTACGTACGGCTGATTTTCACAGTTATTGAGGACAGCCCAACGCTTCACTGTATCTGGCACCGAGAGCAATGAAAGGCCATCGGCAGTCAGACCGCCACCGAACGGAATCAGCCGATCCAGCTCACCGTGAATCAGGGCAATGGGAACTGGGCGAGAAGGTTTACAGGTTTTGGCCTGCTGCTGTGAAAAAGTTGCCGCCACTGTTGCCACTGCGGCAAACTGCTCAGGATGTTGACAGGCGAGGGTCAGCACCAAAAAGCCACCGTTTGAAATGCCGACTGCGTAGGTGCGTCGGGGATCCGCGAAAAATTTTGCCCGCATTCGAGCTAACAACGCCAGAGTGAAACCGACATCGTCCACAGCATCGCGACTTTCTCCGAAAGACCAATGCCGGCTTACTCCATCGGGATAGACCACCAGAAACTTTTCACGGTCGGCAATGGCATCGAACCCCGTCAGTTCTTCCATGGAGAGACTATCGTTGGCAAACCCGTGAAAGACAATTACGACAGGCCATTTTCGCCTCCCGTCAAACTTCTTAGGAAGATGGACACGGTAGGTGCGTTGCAGTCCCCCAAATTGGATGCCTTCTGTCAGATCCCGCCCAAGGGTTGATGAAGTGCCAACCAAGAAAAACAAAAGGGAGAAGATCAACAACCTCATGCAGCTTGCAACCTATCTTTAGGAGGCTGGAAGTTTCGTAAATTCAAGGCATTGGCTAAGACAAACAGGCTTGAAAATCCCATGGCCGCCCCGGACAAGACTGGACTAAACAGAAGACCGAAAGCGGGGTAGAGTGCCCCTGCCGCCACGGGAATCAGGACGATGTTATAGAAAAAGGCCCAGAACAGATTGAATTTGATATTGTTTAGGGTCGCTCTCGATAGGGCAATGGCATGAACAACTCCACGCAGATCTCCTGCCATCAAGATCACATCGGCAGTTTCGATAGCGACATCTGTGCCTGTGCCAATGGCAAGGCTGACATCGGCTTGGGCAAGGGCTGGGGCATCGTTGATCCCGTCGCCAACAAATGCTACAGACGCTCCCGAACTTTGGAGCTTTCTGATCGCTTCTGCTTTTGCCGCTGGCAGTACCTCCGCGAGGACTTCATCGATCCCAAGTTGCGCGGCAATTGCTTCAGCCGTTTGGCGATTGTCCCCAGTAATCATGGCAACTTTCAGCCCCAAATTTTTCAAAGTCTGAACAGCGCCATGGCTACTTTCTTTGAGGGGATCGGCAACAACGAGCAGTGCAGCGAGTTTGCCATCGATAGCAGCGTAGAGCGGACTCTTGCCCGCTTCGGCAAACCTTCCAGCCGCTTGGCCGAAAGGTAAAATATCGATTCCTAGTTGGGCGAGATAGCGGTCTGCACCGACTTGCACCGAATGACTATTCACTTGAGCATCAATGCCGAAACCAGGAATAGCTTCAAAGTTCTCAGCCACCGGAATCTGAAGGTGCTTGGCTGCTTCGATCAAAGCACGGGCAATCGGATGTTCACTTCCCTGCTCTGCTGCCGCAACGAGAGCCAGGACAAAATCATCATTAAAACCCGGTTGCAACAAAAAATCTGTCAGTTCTGGTTTGCCCTTCGTGAGCGTGCCTGTCTTATCCAAGGCGACAACTTGAACAGATTGCAGACGTTCGAGGGCTTCACCCTTACGAAAAATGATCCCCAATTCCGCCGCTTTGCCCGTACCGACCATGATCGAAGTTGGAGTAGCCAGCCCCATGGCGCAGGGACAAGCGACGATCAACACAGCCACAGTATTGATCAAGGCAAAACTTAAGGCGGAAGTACCCCCAAAGATCATCCAGATCCCGAAAGTGAATCCCGCGATCACAAGCACAATCGGCACAAACACTGCCACCACCCGATCTGCGAGTCCCTGAATTGGCAATTTGGAACCCTGGGCAGTTTCAACAAGGGCAACAATTTGGGAGAGCACCGTGTCCGCTCCTACCTGCGTAGCCCGAAACTGAAAAGTACCAGTTTGATTGATTGTGCTCCCCACCACCGATGCACCAACTTCTTTGCGCACGGGGAGCGGTTCACCTGTGATCATGCTTTCATCGACGTAGCTAGAACCAGTCGTCACTTCTCCATCAACTGGAATCTTCTCACCGGGACGCACCACGATCAGATCACCACGAACCACTGCCTCTATGGCAATTTCTTGTTCGCTCCCTTCTTTGATCACACGGGCAGTCTTAGCCTGCAGGCGCAGAAGATGTTTCATCGCAGCTGAAGCTCTTCCCTTAGCAAGCGCTTCAAAATACTTACCCAACAAAATCAGGGTGATGACAACCCCGGAGGCTTCAAAGTAAACCTGAGCAGTCCCCCTCGGGAAAATCTGGGGTACTACCGTAGCCACCAAACTATAAAAGTAAGCTGCCGAAGTGCCAATCATGACCAGGGTATTCATATCGGGAGCACCTTGGCGAAGACTCGCCCAACCTTTGCGATAGAAGCTTCTTCCTGGCCCAAATTGCACTGGGGTTGCTAGCACCAGCAAGATCCAATTCACTGGTACATGCACCATCAACCACTGATCAAGAGCCGGGAAAAGCATCGGCACCATAGCCAAGATCAAGAGTGGCACCGCAAAAAGCGCCGAAAAAACCACAGATTTTTTAAGCTGTTCCACTTCTTCAGCCCGAACATCTTCGGACGCATCAAGAGCAACAACGGTATATCCTGCCTGCTCAACAGCCGCTTTCAACTGATCGAGCGACACCTTTTCTGGAGCAAAGTGAATTTCAGCCCGTTCTGTTGCCAAGTTGATGTTCGCCTCAGACACACCATCCAGGCGCTTCAGAACACGCTCAACCCGCCCCACACAGGAAGCGCAGGTCATTCCCTCAATACCAATTTCAAGTGTTTTTTCCATAGCACCAACTTCCCTCACGAGATCGCCCTAAAAGCGGGAATGCCTCTTGAACTGGCCTAGAAACCGGGCACAGATGCAGAGAGTAGGGTGATATCACTATCCTAGGCGCTACCAGATATCCCTGGATCAATCACCCGAGCTGAAGACTTAATACCGATGCGTTATCGGAATGAGTGCCTGAGGCATCAAAACCCATTGCGTCTCCCATCGGCACTCAGACCTCTCCCAATCCGTCTCTAATTCCGCGTCACCACGCGTAGCGCCCGATGCAATTCTTAGTACCAAGCCATAAAAGTTGCCAAGGGGGTGTGGGGGACAGGCATTCTGTCCCCCACGGGGCGGGGGTTTTAGGGGGCGGGGCTTGCCCCTGCCCCCTAATGCAGTTCGCCATATTTATCGCAACCCACCAAACTAGAAATACTGCGTTCTTTGACCGGTATTCAAATTAGCTGATTGTTGGCGCAGCATGGTTTGCCCCTACACAGCCTGATGATTAAATCCCTCAGGCGAAACGGTATATGGCTAGAAAATCGGGTTTGATTCCCCAAAGCTTCGAACTTTTTGCGCACTATTCCAAGACCCCATGCTGAGTTCGCCACCTCATGCAGCCTTTAATTCACCATCCACTTGCATATTTCCCGACCCTGGGATAATCTGTAACTCAGGCTATCTCCCAACCATGGAAAAGAGGCTATCGCGGACAGTCTTCGGCCAAATCAATCGTTGCCACCGTTAATCTTGCTTCCATTTTCGGCACTACATCTCTCACCTGAAAAGCCCCCTAACCTCAAATCCTGACCAACGACAACCTCTTAGAAATTATCTTCCGCAAACCAAACCCTAAAACTGAAAATAATATCTACCACACCGAAAAATAGAGGAGCCAATAATGGCCAGAAACAATCGCGGCGCTAGCTTCCCAGAGACCCTAGTCTCCATGGCTCTTTTTGCTTCAATCTCAGCCACAGCAACAAGCTTATATCTCAC
>JACMLN010000162.1 GCA_014379585.1 Gloeobacterales cyanobacterium ES-bin-313
CAACCCAACAACACCAAGTACCAAGCCACTAAAGTTGCCAAGGGGGTGTGGGGGACAGGCTTCTGTCCCCCACGGGGCGGGGGTTTTAGGGGGCGGGGCTTGCCCCTGCCCCCTAATGCAGTTCGCCATATTTATCTCACTTGCCGAAATAGAAAGAATGCGTGGTTTATCGCTATCCGTATGACCTGAGGAAAGGCGAAACATGCTACTCCCTCACCTCCGGTCAACATAGAGAAAGCCTTGCATTTCCGATACCCGTAGAATGCGCACGTTGCAAGCCTGAGATAACACTTCAACCTAAAACTCAGGCAAGAGAACGACCACAGGGGACAAAACTTCGTCTTTGACTTTTCCGATGCCCACAAATTGATGCTCAGGACTCCAGACCTGTACTATGTTTTCCTCACTTCCCCAAGGAAAAGCACGACCATTTTTCCAAAAGGCAAACTGTTGATCGTCAAGGGTGCATTTGGGGAGATGACTAAGAGCAACATCTGGCCCAATCAACTGAAACGTCTTTGCCTCTAACTCCTGCTTGATCGCTGCGAGCGAAATACTGTGTTCACGTCGAAACTGGCCGCTGCGGGTACGCTCCAGATGCGCCAATGTCCCTCCACAGCCCAGTTTCACGCCTAAATCGCGGGCAATCGAACGAATATAGGTTCCGGTAGAGCATTCCACGTCGATCACCGCTTCGGGGTACGCGCCAGAGCGCCATTCGCGAAGAATAAGGCTTTCGATGCGCACTTGGCGTGGAGTCAGTTCTTCGAGGGTCGGGGCATTGCCTTGGCGGGCAAGGTCATAAAGCCGTTGGCCATCTTTGTGAATGGCACTGTAGATCGGCGGCACTTGCAAAATATCGCCGCAGAAAGCAGATAACTGCGCTTCAATGTCAGCCTGTGTCAGATCGACAACAGGGCTTTCAGTTAGAACCTCCCCTTCAAGATCGTCTGTAGCAGTCGTGAGGCCAAAGCGGATAGTGGCTCGGTACGCTTTGCCCGTCGGTAAGTAGTTAAGCAAACGGGTCATCGGCCCCACCGCGATGGGCAATACCCCAATGGCGGCAGGATCGAGGGTGCCACCGTGACCGATACGGCGCTCTTGGAGCAATTTGCGCAGTGCGTAGACACAGTCCCCTGAACTCATTCCAGCAGGCTTATCGAGGTTGATGAATCCAGCCCAGCCGGAGGGTTGTTTGCGTTTGACCACTGTGATCCCGTTAGCGTGTAAATTTGGTTGCCCTGTTTAGGGGCTTGCCTTAGAATATGAGAGCATTTGCAACCATTTGCAATATTTGGCAACGTCCGAACGGCGTTTGCGGGGAGAACCTTTCAATGAAGAATGCTGTCGTTTTCTTGGGTCTAGCTGCGGTGAGCGCCGCTGCTCTTACAGGTTGTGCCTCCGACCGCTCGTCGGGCGCAACGGCTACCGAGTTTGGCTATGCCATCGAGTGCAAAAAACCGACCGAGGGGGATCGGACGCCTCTGCCCATCAAGATTGGTGAGATGCGCGCCGCCACAGATCTGTGCTTTCAACCGAAAAAGATTTCCTATGAAGGCAAGCAAACCAGGATTATTTGGGGACAAACAGCCTACTTGGGACCTTTGAAAGCGGAACTGAGCCGTGCTGCGGATGGCAAACCGACCTTTGAAGTCGTCGGTGGCCGCAGTACCTATCAGTTGACCTTGCAGTCCGGTGCCGAGCGCGTTGCCTTCAACTTCAGTGCCAAAAATCTTGATACGACGGCCAAGGTCTCCAAGGATGTCATCGATACCAGCACCGACTTCTCCGGCGAACTCGTCGTTCCGCCCCTACGTGGTCTGGGCTACACCGATTCTCGTGGTCGCGGAACCGATGCTGGCTATGAAGTCTCTCAAGGCACCTACGCAGACTCCGGCGAACAGTTTCAGAAGGGCACCGATGCCTCTCGCTCCCGCGAAGTGGGCAAAGGCGACATGACCTTAGTGGTTACCAGTGTGAATTCCCAGACTGGTGAAGTCGCTGGGACTTTCAAGAGCAAGCAGAGTTCGGGACTGGTGATTTTGCCTGGAGAGCTTGAGATCGAAGGCAACTTTATTGGGACTTTCAAGACCAAAACGGCTGCAAAGTAGGTTTTTGGGCAATTTGTGTTCAGGAAAGGAGCCACAAGGCTCCTTTTTTGGCGCTTAAAAACTATCATTTGATCAGTCCATAGGGAGAAGACCTTTGCCTGCAGTGCAGATCACGGGTATTGGTGCCATCGCACCTTCCCAAGTCGTCACCAATGATGACCTCGCGTCGGTGGTGGCCACTTCTGATGAGTGGATCGCAAGCCGCACAGGAATTCGTCAGCGTCACATCTTGCGCCCTGATGAGTCCTTGCTCGACCTAGCTGTCCAAGCTGCCCAGGAAGCACTTGTCCGTGCAGGGCGCTCCGCCCTCGACATCGATCTGCTGATCTTGGCCACTTCGACCCCCGAAGATCTGTTTGGCAGTGCCACACGTTTGCAAAAAGAATTGGGCGCAGTTCGCGCCGTGGGCATGGATCTAACGGCGGCTTGCTCAGGGTTTGTCTTCGCTGTGGCCACGGGCAGTCAATTTATTCGCACAGGCACATTCAAGACCGTTTTGATTGTGGCTGCCGATGGTCTCTCCCGCTGGACGAATTGGGAAGATCGCACCACCTGCATTTTATTTGGGGATGGCGCTGGTGCTGTCGTCCTTGAGGCGGGCGAAACCGAAGGCATTCTCGGTTTCGAATTGCGCTCCGATGGCAGTGGTGTGCATCAGTTGACTATCGAAAGTCAGCGTCAAGCTGTAGACTTGCCCAGTAGTTTTGCTGTCGCTCGTTCTCAGTATCAGCACATCTATATGAATGGGCGGGAAGTGTACCGCTTCGCTGTCGAGGCTGTCCCTGACTTGATCGAGAAGACCCTTGCGATCCATAACGTTGTGCCGAGTGCTGTAAAAGGGTATTTTTTGCATCAGGCGAACCAACGCATCCTGGATGCTGTCGCAAATCGTCTGCGGATTCCGAAGGAGTCCATTGCAAGCAATATCGCCAGATACGGAAATACGTCCAGTGCTTCAGTACCATTGATCTTAGAGGAGTGGGTCAAAGCAGATCGTCTACAGCCAGGAGAGTTGTTCGTCATGGCTGGTTTCGGGGCTGGTTTGAGTTGGGGAGTTATTTTGGCCCGTTGGGGCCGCATCTAGATCATCGAGGCTTTCTCTGCGATATGCCGATCACAACAAAGGAACCGACTGCCCTTCCGCTCTCGCCGCTGCTTGCATCGGTGAAGCAATCGGCCAAAAAATCATGGTTTTCCCGGTTTGCTGGACTCACTGCCCCGCTTGCTTTTTTGGTGTCGCTCATTCTGTTGACTGCGGTGCTAGGCATCCGATTTTATAACGAGCCCCAACTGGCCGTCGGTTCGCGGGTGGATCGGACGATTGTTGCTCCCCAAACCGTCGAAGTCATTGACTGGGAAGCGACCCAAACCGCCCAATCAGAAGCGCGTCTTCAGGCTGTACAAGTGTTTACCCTGGAGCCAGATACAGAGCAGTTAGTCAATAAGCACCTTAACGATCTACTCATCGAAGGCCAGCAGATCTTTTCTACGGCGGGAGCATTTCCGTTTGTCAGTACAGGTACGTTGCCGAGTGAGTCCCAACACTACTTAAGAAACATCAGCCAATCAGACTGGCTAGATATTAAGCAGCTCATCAGCGACCCTAGCCGCAATCTGGCTGGGAGTAATGCCATGGATCGTGCGATCATCACCCAACTCAGAGGCGCCGATCCCGAACTACTGCCGCGCATTGACCGTGCCCGTTTTGCCTACAGCCAAGCAATCACGCGCTCCAAAACAGCTCCAACCGTTTATCAAACGCGTTTACTAGAACTCTCGCCCCCCCAATGGGCAGCAGTTGAAACGCAGACGCGCGAAGTCACCCATCGGCTTTTGGCGATTGGTGTATCTCCTGGTTTGCCCGAAAAGCTCCGCAAGCAGGGCATCTTGGCTCAGTTGCCCCCAGATTTGACGGCCACTGAGCGCGGCTTGATTGTTGATCTCGTCAAGTCAGTTCTCCAGTCCAATTTGCGGGTAGATCGCCTCGAAACTTTTCGCCAAGCCGAGCAAGCGGCACGTAATATCACCCCGATTTCGATTCAACTCACCCAGGGTCAGGTTCTACTGCGCAAAGAAGATATCGTCACTCCGCGCTGGTTTGAAATTCTCGACCAACTTGATCTGACGCAGCGCGGTGTCAACTGGCAGGAGTTAGGCATTTTGGTGTTGCTTGAAATCCTCGCCTTGCGGGTTTTTCTGTGGTGGAAGGAGCACTCAGGCAAGTGTTGTAACCTGCGTAAACAGGATATGGCGCTTACCCTTCTGCTGGTTTTAAGTACAGCTGGCATCGGTGTGTTGCTTGGACCAACTTGGAGTTTTTTCTTGCCCTTTGTGGCAGTTGGCCTCCTGCTCGGCAGCTTTTATGGCTCACCACGCGGTCTCGCTGTTTTGCTGACCCTGGCTGTGCCTTTTTGGTATGGCTTGAAGCTTCCCCTCACGACGTTCTTGCCAGTTTTGGCTGGTGGTGTGGTTGCAGCCCTCCTCGTTGGTCGCCTGCGGGCACGGGAGGAGATGGCTCTGCTTGGCTTTCTAGCCGCCATCGTCCAAGGAAGTACCTTCGCTATCCTCTCGATCCTCTTTACCCAGGACTACAACTGGCGGGATCTGCTCTTCCAGGCTTCACAGATGGTTGGTGGCGGCGTCGTCAGCAGCATACTTGCTCTGGGAGCTAGTCCTTATTTAGAGCGTCTTTTTGACGTGATTACACCTGTACGTCTCTCGGAACTCGCCAACCCAAATCGCCCTTTGTTGAAACGCCTTGCCACTGAGGCACCAGGCACTTTTCAGCACACCCTCTTTGTCGCCAATCTGGCTGAAGCTGCCGCCCAGTCCCTTGGTGACAACGCCGAACTTGTGCGCGCAGGCACGCTCTATCACGACATCGGCAAGATGCTGCGTCCCCGCTACTTCATCGAAAATCAAATGGGGATGCCCAATCCGCATTCGCAACTTGATGACCCTTGGCGCTCGGCGGAAATTATCCGTGCCCACGTCTCCGATGGATTGAAACTAGCCCGCAAGTACGGACTGCCAAAAGTCATCCGCGATTTCATTCCAGAACACCAAGGCACCATCCAGATCGCCTATTTCTACCACCAAGCTGTTGAGCGGGTCGGTATTGAGGGAGTGGAGGGAGTGAAGGACGAAGATTTCCGTTACCCCGGTCCCAATCCGCGCTCTCGTGAAACCGGACTCGTGATGCTTGCTGATGCCTGTGAAGCAGCTCTGCGTTCCCTCCAAGAGACCACAGAGACCGAAGCGATTGCGATGGTGCAGCGCATCTTGGCAGCCCGTTGGCGAGAAGGCCACCTCAAGGATTCAGGCATTCTCGACGAAGAACTTCCCCAAATTAGCCGGGTCTTCGTCAAAGTGTGGCGGGAACAGAATCACCAACGCATCCGCTACCCTTCTCCGCCAGCCTGTGCAGTTCCACCCGAAAAATTAGGAGTGACTCCCTACCGCTAGATGGGCTCATGCTAGTTTAGATAAGCCCATCGGGATGTAGCGCAGCTTGGTAGCGCGCTTCGTTCGGGACGAAGAGGCCGCAGGTTCGAATCCTGTCATCCCGATTCTTTTCAAAGCCGTAAAACCTGCTTCTAGAGCAGGCTTCCCAACTATATGGGCTTGGCATTGACTGCCATCGTCATGCTGCTCTTAGGCAACTTCGCAGAGCTACTAAATAAATTTTGCATATTCAAAACGCGGTTTTGATCAGTCATATTCAATCACAGCCGCGACTGCAGCAACGATCTCTTCCATGGTTCATGCAACGATTGGAGCAACGATCCAATCACGATCAGCTTCGGTCAGTCGTTCTTGTTGGATGCAAGAGCGTTGAATGACTGGGAGTACGGCAACTGGATCGCAGCCACAAAGTCCACTGGCCCAAACAGGATTTGCCTCAACAATCGCCCAGCCACGATCTGCAATCAGCCCAACATCGAGGACAACAGCCGATGGCAAAGAGAATTCAGGATCACTGAGTAAATCTTCGACAAAGACAAGTACTTGTTCTTCTTCATCGAGCAAAAATGGCCAACTGTCATCCAGTTCTTGCGCACTTTCTCCTCCACGTAAATACGGAGAGAAAGTCACAACTCGCCTCTCCAAGATGAAGCAACGGAACTCAGCGATCCATTGCACAGGATCCGCAATCAGTACCGGAGTATCGTCGTGAAAAAGATCCACTCCAGGCAAGGCAATTCCAGTTGGATACACTTTCGCCGCAAAGCATTTATCTGTGACGGGTTTTATAAAGGCCGCTTCTGTGAGTGCTCTTGCTTCTCCAAGGGTCGCATAGGCAATCTTGCGGCGGCGATAGCGGTAGGGCAAGTGGGTCAGCCAATCGAAAGGGGTTTCGAGTAGAGCCAACGAAAGCTGATCTGCGATCGCCGCAACGAAAAGGGCTTCGCCATAGACAACGGGATCTTGATCGCGCAACTCCAAAGGAGCACGCCAATTTTGTAAGCGTTCGACGTGCCAGCCCAAGTGCAGTCCCGCTTTCCAAAGGGAAATGGAAGCAGTCGTGTAGCGGGGCGGCAAGATCAAGGTGGGCACGCGCTAACCTTCGGGCAGAACCCGGATCGCCGTACAGAACTCTTTGAGGTAGGTGCCTTCGCGAATTTCGTCTAGAGCTGAACGCATCTGGGACTCTTGTACGTTGTGGGTAATGATCACCAGTTCCGCTGCTTCGCCGTGGGGATTTTTCTGGACGATGGATTCGAGACTAACTCCGTGGTCGCCAAAAATGCGGCCAAAATGACCGATCACCCCCGGTAGATCGAAGGCTTTGAGTCGGATATAGAAGCGGGTACGGACTTCGCCGATGGGCAAGTAACCAGGGAAGTCGATGGCTTCTGCTACGGCTGACTGAACCGGGTAAGCAAGCTCTGCACAGATATTGATCACATCAGAAACCACCGCACTGGCCGTGGGACCACCGCCAGCACCAGGCCCATAAAACATGATCTGACCGACGGGATCGGCTTCGATGACGACAGCGTTAAAAGCACCATCGACCCGACTAAGGGGATGTTCCAGGGGAACCAAGGTTGGATGGACGCGCAGGTCGATGCGGCCATCGCTCTGGCGAACAGCAAAAGCAAGGAGTTTGATCGCAAAGCCCAGTTGCTGGGCATAGCGCACATCCCCAAGCGCGATCGCTGAAATGCCTTCGCGGTAAATCTGGTCTAGTTCTGGCAGGGGCAAGCGAAAGGCGATGCTGCTCAAAATCGCAATCTTTTCTTGGGCATCGTTGCCATCCACATCGGCTCTTGGATCTGCTTCGGCGTAACCCAAGGATTGGGCTTCGGCGAGGGCTTCGGTGTAGGCCAAAGAGCGATCAGCCATCTGGGTCAAGATGTAGTTCGTCGTGCCGTTGACAATGCCGATGGCTGAAGTGACCCGGTTCGCACCAAAACATTGTTGAAGGGGTTGCAGTACCGGAATACCGCCACAAACCGCCGCTTCGTAGCGGATCTGAACGCGATTCGCTTTGGCAAGGGCAAACAATTCTTGGCCATGGCGAGCGAGCAGGGCTTTATTGGCTGTCACCACATGCTTGCCGAGTTCGAGGGCGCGCCGAATCAAGGCGTAGGGCTTTTCAACGCCCCCCATCACTTCGATCACAATCGAGACTTCTGGGTTTTCGATCAGGGTGAGAGCATCTTCAGTGAGACGATCTGAGCCGATAGCCACAGTCCGAGGCTTACTGAGATCCCGCACAGCCACACCGACCAAATCCACGGATTGGAGACGCATATCCCGGCCAACGGCATCTTCGAGGATTTGTACGACCCCACTGCCGACCGTGCCTAAGCCGATCAAAGCTACTCCGATGCGCTGTCCCATGATCTCTCCACCGACAATTTGTTCATTGTCACCTTTCCAGCATTCCCCTGGCGGTATTCCAGGAATTTTCAGGGCCGAGTAATGTCTGGCGGTGTGGAATAGAGCTTCGTCATCGTCAGAATGTCGCGGGGGGAAATCTCACTCTGGCCTGAAACTGTGGGATACATAATATCGTCTCGGTCGTCACTGTGACCCAAGAAACCGAGGGCATGGCCAAACTCATGGATGGCAATCGCTCTCAGCCAAGGCAACTGATCTGGAGAACGATAGCCCAACATCATCAGCAAATTGAGATTAACTTTGACAGCTTGTACCTTATTGAGAAAAGCGCGCGGATTATAATCGTAGAATTCTGTTTCCGTAAAAGCTAATACAGAACCAAGGTTGTTGGCACTAAAAACGACAAAAATATCTGCATCCGTTGGCTGTGCAACCCGCACAAATTGGACGACTCCTTTGGTGGACTGCTCCCATTGTTGGGCCGCAGACCAAGCAATTTCATCGAAATTTGGGTTAGGGGCAGCAGCAATGTAAACTTTAATGGGCAAACGTGTCAAACGAACAGTGGCACGTCTACTCCCGTATTCGGGTTGTACATTTGTAAGATAGTCGTCCTTAGCTGGCTTCATGGGATCTTTGGAGAGTAGTACTCCCTGTTTTGGACTGCAAACGTCGAGAGATAATCCATACACCTCTCCATTGTGCCGAAGATATTGCAGTTCATCTTCTGGAAGCACAACTTCACTAATAAGTACACGGTACGAACAAGAAAGCAAGCGCAAACTATTCGAAACTCTAGAACGCAGATGCAGAGCCAGTTCTAATCGGCTAATCGCTGCTGGTGTATCGTCGAGTTTCAGCAAACGTTGACCACTGCGCTCATAGGCCCAGCCAAGGGCTTCACGGGCTTCAAGAGAAGGAAAATAGCCCAAAGAAGCCTGCAAATTGTCGATGGAACCCTTCCACTGCTCTTGTTCCAGGGAAGCAATTGCCTGGTTGTAGAGTTCTAGAGCTTTCTTTTTATTGGGCTTTTGGGTCTGTGCCGCTGGAGACATTGAGAAAGGCACTGCGATAGTGTATTCGCTTTTTTCAGGTTCAGGCAATACGATACCTTTTTGAATCGGTACTCCGATTACCTGCCCTTCATAAAGAACCGACGCATAAGCACTCAAAGGACCAGCAGCGCGTCCAATCAAAATCTCTGGAGTTGGAAGTACTTCAGATTCACCTTCAATCGGTGTTTTGGCGCTCCCAATTGTGCTTAGAACAAACCGATGACCAAAAGGGGGGGCTGGAACCATATTTCCAATAACGACGGTTTCTGCTATTAACAGAGGAACACCATTCTCATCATTGACATTTACGAGAAGTTTACCTGTCACGGCTTTGGTCACACCTTGACGAATTCCTTCAAGTTCTTGGATATCAAGGCGAATTGGCAAATAGGTTCCAGCTTTCAATCGAGGGTTTTCGCGCCAAGTGCTTGGTTTTACGGTGACTGAAGTACCGTCAGTACTGGCTAGCCAGGATTTAGTAGCTTCTGGTGCTTCGACTTGCACAGTCAAATTACGGACTTTTAGCTGTTTGAATAGGGCTACAGTCTCTTCTTTCAGAGTTGTTTCATCGGCAATGGGCCCAACGGTAATACTCAAGCTATCTACGCTCGGCTGGACGGCTAAGACATTTCCCCATCCGAAAATCTGCTCGGCAGTCAGTTGGGTTGAAGGTGGTAGGGGCTGAAGCTTCGTTACTTTTTTGGGAGCCTCTTCAGTTTCAAGATTAAGTGTAGGAACTGTCGAACCCGTAAGAGCGAGTGGCACTTCCATATCTTGCTTGCCGTGTTTGACCTTCAAGGTGACGACTTCACCAGGTTTGCAATCAGATATTGCATCTGAAATATCTGATGATTTGGTGATTGGTTTTCCGCTAATTTCCAGAAGGAAATCTCCAAGGCGCAAGGGACTACTTTCTGCTTCCTTTGAACCCCAGCCAGTTAACAAGGCGCTGGCAGGGGTATCGCCTCCTGCTTTGCGGTCGCGAGCGAAGAGACCAAGAAATGCAGTCTTCGGAGTTGCCTGTGCCTCAACGGTGCCGTTTTTCGAAAGCGTCAAATCCACTTGCACTACAGGAACGCTTACTTCTTCCGGCAGTGCTTTGAACGGGGAGGCTTTACGTACAGCTTCAGAAATAGCTTTGCCCTCTTGCTCGGAAAGCTTGGTGTCGCCAAACGTAATGCTTTCATAAAGACCGCCGTGATTGATGCGCACCTTAACAGAAATCTTCTCCTTGCTCATCTCTGCAGGGGGTTTCCACTGGCTTTTCACCTGGGTTTGAAATGTTGTCGCCCAGTCGTTCCAATTGAAGGTTTGGGCAAAGGCTGGTAGGGGAAGGCTCAGAAGGGCAAAAGTACAACTCAACAGGGTTAAAGAACGCATCGATATTTCCAGCTTAGATTTTCGCTCTACAGGAGAATTTGTACCATGTTTTTTGACCCTTAGTGGTTTTCAGGAAATGATGGCGAATTTTAGGCTGTCCCGAAAGAGATGGCGAAATGCATTAGGGGAATGGGGCAAGCCCCTTCCCCTAAAACCCCATCCCCGTGGGGGGACAGAAGCCTGTCCCCCCACACCCCCCTGGGCAATTGAGTGGCTTGATGCTGAGTGATCCTCTGTTGCGCAGGCTTTCTATCACGATGCGAGCGGGTGCGCAACCACCCAAAGTCTGTGGACTGGTGGCACGGTAGGTATGACGCTGCGCGTCCCAGGCTCATGGCGCTTCGCAGGGTAGCGCACCACGAGGTTGATGGGGGCGCTAGCTAATCCTGAGCAGCGACAGGTTGCTGTTTCAGGGCGTTTTCGAGGTTTGTTAGGGTCTCGGTGTCGATCTTGGTCTGCATGGGGCAGAACTTGGGGCCGCACATGGAACAGAACTCTGCTGATTTGTAGATGTCGGCTGGCAGGGTTTCGTCGTGGTACTCCTTGGCGCGTTCGGGATCGAGGGAGAGGGCGAACTGCTCGTTCCAGTCGAAGTTGTAGCGGGCGTGGGAGATGGCATCGTCTCGGTCGCGGGCACCGGGGCGGCCTCGGGCAATGTCGGCGGCGTGGGCGGCGATCTTGTAGGCAATTAGGCCGTTGCGCACGTCTTCGGCGTTGGGCAGACCAAGATGTTCTTTGGGGGTGACGTAGCAGAGCATGGCGGTGCCGTACCAGCCAGCCATGGCAGCACCGATGGCGGAGGTGATGTGGTCGTAGCCAGGAGCGATATCAGTGACGAGAGGGCCGAGGACGTAGAAAGGCGCTTCGGAACACTCTTCCATCTGCTTGCGCACGTTCATTTCGATTTGGTTCATGGGGACGTGGCCAGGGCCTTCGACCATGACCTGTACATCGTGCTGCCATGCACGGCGAGTCAATTCACCGAGGGTCTTCAGTTCGGCAAACTGCGCTGGATCGCTGGCATCGTGTTGACAACCAGGACGCAGCGAGTCGCCGAGGCTGAAGGAGACATCGTACTTTTTGAAGATCTCGATGATGTCATCGAAGTGG